>NZ_JBHIMQ010000011.1:0-75256 GCF_042194225.1 Bartonella sp. MR110HLJHH
TATCAACATTTGATGTTTAACACCATTGAAGATGCTGATAATTTCACTGTTGATATGAACAATCCTTCTCAATGGTTAATCCGTGTTGGTGGACGTTTGACCAAAACCATTGCCACTGAAAACAACCGTCCTATGTCTTTCTATGGAAAAGTAAACTTGATCAAAACCTTTGGTGATGATGGTAGCATTCATATTGGTAGAGACTTTGACCTTGATCCTATGGGACCTGCAATTGAAGGCGGCATTGGCATCAATGCACAACTGTCTCACAATTTCTCCCTTCATGGTGATGTAAGCTATCAACAAAAGCTTCAGAAAACTGGTATAAGTGGTGCAAGCTTTTCAGGTGGAATACGCTATCAGTTTTAAGACAAGGCTGTAAAAATAGCCTATCATTCTATTCAATTTAACAAAAAGGCAACACAATGTGCTGCCTTTTTTGTATATTAAAGCCGTCTTTTTTACTTTTAAAACACCCTTCCCTCTTTATACTTAGCCCTTTACGAAAATCACCAAGACAAGACACAACAAACGCAACAGAGTACTTCATCCCAAATGGATGAAGAGTACTTCTTACTTTGAGAAAAAGAGAAGTCTATTAGAAATAAGTTAATACCACTGTGTTGAAAGGTGAAAACCCACTTTAAGACCAAGTAAGTTAGCTTTTTTACCAGCCTCTTCTACACCCTTTTCTGTTCCCTCATAACCCCAATTTGCACCATCTAATAATCTCTACCATCACTCAAAAGATGTCATGGTGCCACTATATCAGTATCTCACAATATTTCTCTGAATAATAATATTCAAAATTATAATGCTTTAAATAAAATCAATTATAAATACATTGTGTATTAGACATAATTCATATCAATGATTTTTTAATTTTGACAAAAAACCAGAAATGTCTTACCAAATAAAGACAATTACCGAATTTGAAAACAATTATCCATTTTCACTTCTTCTTATGAAGTTCGCGGGGAAATGAATATTTGGGGGCTCTCATAAGGAGAATACTGGTGTATAAAACATTCCTTTTATCATGCACGGCTACAGCCGCTATCATCCTGTTCAACATCCAGTTCAGTGCACGTGCTGAAATTCTTGAAGTTTCTGAGGGAAAAACAATACCAGTATCCGATAAAACCTATGAAAGGCTTCACGCAAAAGACGGTGGAAAAATCATTGGCAAGAATTTAACGATAAACCACCCAGGCCATTACGATGTATACGCTGTAACAGCTGAAGGTGTTAACAGTGTAATTGAATTACAGGATAGTAGAATTATCCCAAAACTTGATTCTGATATTGGCCTAGGTCTTGAAGCCAAAGACGGAGCTACAATCAAAATGATTGGAGGTTCCATTGCAACTGCCTTTGTTGGCGCTTCTTTTAATAACACGAATAGCAGCGAAAACATGCTAAAAGACGTAGAGATATCAGACTTAGATAAAGATGGCCTGCAATTACTCTCAGGAATAGTTACCAAGGGAAGCACGCTCACCTTAAAAAACGTAACTGTTATGCATGCATCGCACGCTCTAAAGGCAGATGATCACTCGACAATAACAATCTCTGGAGGATCATTTGATGGAGAACTCGATGGAATATATGCTTCAAATGGCAGCACGATTACTATCGACAACAAGGCTGAGATTACAACATCCAGTAGTTATGGACTCCATGCTGATGGTATAGAATCTAAGATCACAATGACTGGAGGAACAGTAAGTGGATGGGGTACAGGCACATTGTTTGCCGAAAACGGCGGACAGATTGATGTCACTGGTATTACTATAACATCGACAGATGGCACCGGAGACGGCACACACGCCGATGGCTCTGGCAGCATAATTGAATTACATAATACAACGATTAAAGATGTTTCAACGGGGCTTATGGCATACAAAGAAGCTACAATCAAGATGACTGGAGGTTCTATTACGGCTATTGCAATGGGTGCTCTCTTCGGCGACGAAAACAGCGAAGAAAATAAGCTAGAAAATGTGAAAATATCAAGTGGTAAAGACGATGACCAACAACTCTTAGGGGTAATGACCACCCATAACAACAAACTTACTTTAAAAAATATAACAGTTATTCAAGCCAATATAGGCATAGTTTCCGATTTTAATTCTCAAATAAACGTATCAGGGGGAGAATTTAATGTAAAAATCTCAGGGGCATCTGCTGAGAGTGGCGGCACCATCATCATAAAAGACAATGCTAAAATTAATGCATCTGATGGTATTGGACTCCATGCAAGCGATCCACAATCCCAAATCACAATGACAGACGGAACAGTATTTGGGAAAAAAGCTGCATTATATACAGAAAACGGCGGGCATATTGATGTGACAAATGTTTCTGCAACAGCAAAAATCGGTGGTTTGCAGATCATGTCTCTCTCTTACACGGATCCCGATAATCCACAAAAACGTAAAAGCAGTGAAATCAATTTGGTCAATACAAAACTTCATGTTGAAAATGGTACTGGAATTCTTATTGGAGCTCTCACTGACAACGATATTGAAAATAATGCAAATCTGGCAATCGGTACAGCAAATCTCAAAAATTCAGAAATCCATGCCGATGTTTTACTAGGAAACGGCATTTATTGGAAAGATAAAGAGTTTTGGAACCAGGTAGGTTTAAAATCGATCTCCAACGGCACCTTCACATTAAACGCTGATCAGTCTACTCTAGAAGGCAAAACGAATATTGCTAAAGGCAGAAATGTACACTTTGATCTGAAAAACAATACAACATGGACGTTGAAAATCAGCAAAAACGAAAAAGATGATGATGGCAATCTGCTTGATATTGCTCAAAGATCTCGTTCTGATATTTCCACGCTTAGTCTTGATAATAGCTCCATTGTTTTTAGCGAACCAACAGAAGAGCATTACCAAACATTGCATATAGGTTCTGGTAAACCAGACACAAAAGCAGTCTACAATGCAACGGGTGATACGAAGATTTACTTCAACGCAGAATGGAGTGATGGTGCTGCAATAAATGAGCAAAAAACCGATAGACTTTTGATCAATGGGGATGTCTCTGGCAACACATCAGTTTATGTTACGGGGCGCTTAGAAGAGAACAATGTCGAAGAAAATACCTCTGCTGCTGCCAATGTCCGTGGTCTTTCACTCATTCAAGTTTCTGGAAAAGCAGAAGAAAGCTCTTTCAAACTTGTAAATGGCTACACCACAAGAGGTGGTTTACCAGATATGTATACACTACGTGCCTATGGACCAGACTCAAGCCAAGGCAAAGCCAATATTGCGCAGAACCTGTTTGATGAAAAGAATGAAAATTTCTGGGATTTCCGTTTGCAACCAGAACTGCTTGGAAATGGTTCTGGTTCTGGCTCTGGTTCAACTCCTGATCCTGAAATAAATATCCCTACCGTTGCCCCTGTACCACAAACAGCAAGCTATTTGGTCATGCCAAATGCTCTCTTCTACAGTGGATTAACCGATATGGCTAAACAAAACGCGCTTTTAGCCACGATGAGAACATCCGTCTTAGGAAAAGAAGAAGAGAAACAAACAGGTTTCTTCCTCTACACTTACGGAAGCACAGGAACCTTATCTTCTGAACGCGGACCTCTCAAATACGGTTATGGTGCTGATATTCGTTATGCTGCTCTCCAAGCCGGTGTTACATTAGCAGCAATTGAAGGGCAAAATACCACAACACATCTCGGTCTTGTAGGTACCTATGGGCAGCTGTCGTTTACACCAAAGGACATGTCAGATGCCGGTAAGAACACGCTGGATAAATGGTCACTGACAGCCTATGGCAGTATACAGCATAACAATGGTTTCTACATTGATGCACTCTTGTCCTACGGTATCCTAAAAGGGCATATCGCCAATGCTCTCAGAGGAAATACCGCAAAGTTGAACGATGCCAAAATGTTGAGTGTTTCCACCACTGTTGGCAAAGAGTTTGCAACCGGAATGGAAGGTTTAACATTTGAGCCACAAGCACAAATTGCCTATCAACATTTGATGTTTAACACCATTGAAGATGCTGATAATTTCACTGTTGATATGAACAATCCTTCTCAATGGTTAATCCGTGTTGGTGGACGTTTGACCAAAACCATTGCCACTGAAAACAACCGTCCTATGTCTTTCTATGGAAAAGTAAACTTGATCAAAACCTTTGGTGATGATGGTAGCATTCATATTGGTAGAGACTTTGACCTTGATCCTATGGGACCTGCAATTGAAGGCGGCATTGGCATCAATGCACAACTGTCTCACAATTTCTCCCTTCATGGTGATGTAAGCTATCAACAAAAGCTTCAGAAAACTGGTATAAGTGGTGCAAGCTTTTCAGGTGGAATACGCTATCAGTTTTAAGGAAAGGCGGTAACAAGAAGCGTATTGCTATTCTGTACATTTTATCAAAAAAGGCAGCACAATATGCTGCCTTTTTTAATCTATATAAGCTACTATTCTTATCCCCTGAAACTTTTTTCTTTTCTCCTCAATGATCTTCTTCTCTCCCATTTACACGAGCCGCGCGGCATATTCATTATCGAATTTGTCTATAAAGCTAAGCAAAGTGTATTTTTAAACAATATAAAGAAAAGAACATTGGAAAAGATAATGATAAAAGAAGCTCTCTCTTCGTACCTTTAATCTGTTTCTTCAATCCATTAGCTTAACACCACCTGTAAGGATTCATTTATATTTCCATGTAGCGTTTTTTAGGCAAAGCATTTTGACAATGCTTATCCCTCTCATTCCATACAATATATTGATTTATAAAGATAATTATTTATTTTGCATGTTAAATGAGAGTCCCGAATATCGTAGAATTCTCTCATTTCAAACTTGTTTCATGTTGAATCAATTAAAAATTTTCTTGCACGTTACAAGCGGGGCTAGCGTGTGGAGAAAAGTTATATAAGAAAAGCTTAAGAAGCCCTATAATGAACTGTCTCAAGAACCAAGAGCTTGTCACAAACATTGGGAGCTAGCAAAGTGTGTGATGGGCTTGCTCTTTTATTAAGCTTAAAGGTATCAGCTTGCTCCTTCGTAAGCGTAAAGATGATGAGACTCTATGGCTTTAGCGTTATAACATTCATAACCACCGTCGCGAAATAGGCTTTGCTACCCTTAAGGAAAAGTCTCTTTAAAGAAAGCCTGTGAATAGCCCCCTCATCTCTTCTTCTTATAGCAGAGAAAATTTGCTGATCGTTTTGGTGAGTGCACAAAATAATACATCTCAACGCTATAGAGCTTTTATAACGATTATCCTTAATAGACAATTTTAAATATCATACTTCATAGTGTTTTTTAGCATAAGCTTGACCAAGCTAGGTTTTATGAAATCCATTTTTCCCGACTTCTTATGATCATTAAAAAGTTTTTCTTAAGAAAAACTTCAAATCATAGAGAACACCATAACTATAATTCGTTTTGTTGTTTACAATAAAAACATAATGATATAAAAACTGATTGGGTACTTGCGCCATCAGGGGAATGAAGTAAGCATCAAAGCATACCAAATACTAAAGGCATATCTATGTGTAAGAAATATATTTATAAGAAAAATTTTTTGTTATGTACAATTGCTGGAACTTTCATTTTTTCTCATTTTGCTCCAACTTATGCAAATAGACAACCTCCTGAAATTATTAGTGAGTTTAAGCTGGAAAAAGGAGAAGAAAAAACTCTTAATAACGTTTTTATCCGCAATGGATTGAGCGCAGTGCACGCCTCTGAAAAAGCAATTGCCACAATTACGAACTCAACAATACATTCAGCTTCGTTTGCTTTTGCTGTATCACAAGGTGGACGTATTAATGCTAAAGAAGTAAAAGCCAATGCCCTGTATACTGGTCTATCGATTTCAAACGGTATCATTAACATTGAAGATTCATTCATAGAAAGCAAAAAACAATCCGGTATTGTTTTTCATAGCATTTTAGATTATTTTCTGAAAGATGGTGAAGAAGTTATCAATAAGGCAATTCTTAACAATACAAAACTTCTTGTGAAAAATGGTGTCGGTATTTTAGGACCATCATCTTCAAAGTCTGTTGCCGAGGTTCAACTTAGAAATTCAGAAATTCGTTCTGATGTACTATTACAAAATAATGTAAAAAAGAAAACAGATTCAGATCCTCATCCTGTGACTTTTGTATTAACCGCCGATAATTCGATTATGGAAGGAAGAGCAAGAACCTTAGCAGTAAATACAACTGTTTTTAATTTAAATAACAATAGCAAATGGTATTTAAATGTAAGTCAATACGACATAAATCGTGATTTTAGTTCATTTAATTATGCACTCCATGATATTAAGCAACGAGCACTGTCTACCGTTTCAGTACTGAACTTCAATAATAGCTCTATTGTGTTTAATGCACCACATAGGCTGGCAAAGAGTCAATATCAAACCTTGAGTGTAGGACGAACGATTGAGCTCCCTAATCCACACGAAAACAGGGATCCTGCTATAAAAACCGTTTATAATGCAGTAGGCAATGCAAGGATTTATTTCAATACAGAATGGAGTGATGGTTTAAAAAGAGAACAACAAAAAACTGACCGCCTTCTTGTCCATGGAGATGTATCAGGCACCACAACAATTAGTTTCAATAGTCTTTCAAAAGGTGCGCCATCAAAAGAAGAAGCTTCTATTCCCGCGAATATGCGTGGACTGTCGCTCATTCAAGTATCTGGAAAAACAAATGAAAATGCCTTCAAACTAGCAAATGGCTATGTCACAATGGGCAGTTTGCCTTATAAATATGTCTTAAATGCCTATGGACCGACATCACGTCTTGGAAAAGCAGAGAGCACACAAAGCCATTTAGGAGAAGTAACTCAACAATCAAAAGAAAAGTCCTCAAAAACCGACACGACCCCCGTTGTATTAGGTGGTGTAGTTTTAAAGATTGAGGATAATATAAAAGGTGAATCAACACCAAATTCTGAGCAAATAGGGAGCACACAAAACCATTTGAGAGAAAATCAGAATTTCTGGGATTTCCGCTTGCAAAGTGCAACGCTCGATGATGAAGGAAAGATCAGAGCTCTCGTTCCTCAGGTGGCAAGCTATTTGTCCATGCCTAACGCACTATTCTCAGCTGGACTGGCTGATGTAAACAATCAAAACACTTTACTGAACACGATACAAGAAACAGGCTTTGAGAAAAAAGATCATAAAAACAAAGGAATCTTTTTCTCGACTTATGGCAATAAGATGACATTATCCTCTCACCGTACGCCATTGCAATATGGCTATGGTGCCGATATTCACTATGCAGCTTTACAAGCAGGATTTACATCAGTAGCTCTAGAAGATCAAAACATGACCACCAATTTGGGTCTTTTCGGGACATATGGGAAATTAGCTTTCACCCCAAAAGATATGGAAGGTGCTGACAAGAGTACACTCAATAAATGGTCAATTTCTGCATATAGTGGACTGCGCCATAATAATGGTACATATATCCATGCTCTCTTTTCCTATGGAATGCTCAAGGGAGATATCACCACAGCTCTCATAGGAAAGACTGCAGAATTGAAAAACGCTGATACATTCAGTGCATCGGCGACCATTGGACAAAAGTTCGAAACCAGTACAAAAGGATTGGTCTTTGAACCACAAGCACAAGTTGTTTATCAGCGTCTCATGCTTGGCACATTCTCAGATGTCGATGGCTTTGATGTAGATATGGGAAATCCTCATCAATACTTAGTGCGTGTTGGTGGGCGCTTAACACAAACGACGATTTCTATTGAAAAAGGCAGTATTCTTTCTCTCTATGGTAAATTGAATATTATTAAAGCTTTTTCTAACAATGACACCATACAGATTGGTGAATCATTCCACTTTGATTCTATGGGAGCTTCTGTTGAAGGTGGACTTGGTGTGAATGCACAATTATCACAAAATATCGCCCTTCATGCTGATGTTAACTATCAACATAAGCTTCAAAAAACTGGTATATCTGGAGCAAGCTTTTCAGGCGGAATACGCTATCAGTTTTAAGAAAAGGCAAAAAACAATTTATAGTCTATTCATTTTTAATAAAAAAGCAGTACGAATGTACTGCTTTTTTTGCAATCTATAGGAAAGAGCCATCAATAACGGTTCTTTCTATACAGCTTTCTTTAAAGGATTAGTTTCATTCAAACCAAATGCAACAAAATTCTTTATCTCTCAATGACTGTTGAAGTCTCAAGAGAGCCGCCTTTTTGACTTATAAAAATCGAATGGATTCAATAAAAATTGTTGTATATCGATAAAAAATACAAAATATTTTAGCTTTTTTACATCAAAAAAATTCATAGTGAATAATTCTATATACAAGAAAACCAACTGAAAGCTTTTTGTAAATGCACAACAAATCTTCTCCAAAAACTTTGTAGAGTTTTCATAACAACAGCCTTAAGCAATAAACATCCTTGCAAAATATTTTGATCCTTAGCACTTTAAAACAAAAATACTTATCAAGCTAGGTTTTCTGAAATCCATCTTCGCTGCATTGCGCTTTATATTTTAAAAGCTCTTCTAAGACCAATTTTTAAACGATAAATAACAAAGCATAATATTCGTTTTGTTGTTTACAATAAAAATATAATGATATAAAAACTGATTGGGTACTTGCGCCATCAGGGGAATGAAGTAAGCATCAAAGCATACCAAATACTAAAGGCATATCTATGTGTAAGAAATATATTTATAAGAAAAATTTTTTGTTATGTACAATTGCTGGAACTTTCATTTTTTCTCATTTTGCTCCAACTTATGCAAATAAACAACCTCTTGAGATTCCTACGGTCCAAGTAGCTAATGGAGAAGAGAAGAGCCTTCATAATGTTTTTGTTCGTGGTAAGTATGATGCCGTGATTGCTAAGAAAGGTCATATTACCATTACAAACTCAATAATGCACTCAGGCTTTACTTTGCTTTCTGCAACGTCAGGTGGTCAAATTAATGCCAAAGGAATTGTGGGAGAGGCAGAAGGGCATGGTTTGTCACTCACAAACGGCACAATCCATATTGAAGATTCAACATTAAAGGTCATAGGCCACAGCAGAGCCTATGGTATCAATTTTGGTTATATTTCAAGTTCTACAATAAAAGAAGGAGAAGAAGTTGTAAACAAAGCAATCCTTAATAATACAAAACTTCTTGTAAACGACGGTGTAGGTATTTTCGGACCTTATTATCCCAAAACGAATGCAGTGTACCTTAAAAACTCAGAAATTCGTTCTGATATGTTATTAAAAAATGAAGTCTCACCCTTCTTCGAGGTTCAACCTGCTACTTTTACATTAGAGGCTGATAATTCGATTATGGAAGGAAGAGCAAAAACGCTTCCTCAAAATACAACGGTTTTCACCCTAAACAATAACAGCAAGTGGCATTTAAAAATTAGTCTATTTGAGTTGGAAAATAGTTTTAGTCTATTTGATTATAAGCTCCTTGATCTTAAGCAACGAGCACAATCTATCGTTTCAGTCCTAAACCTTAATAATAGCTCTATTATATTTAATGCACCGCATAAACTAGCAGACAATCATTATCAAACCTTGCATGTAGGAAAACATCCACAAAAAGCAGAGCAAAACAGAAGCTCCGATGCAACAACGGTTTACAATGCATTGGGCAACGCAAGAATTTACTTTAATACAGAGTGGAGTAATGGTCTTACAAAAGAACAACAAAGAACTGACCGTGTTCTCGTTCATGGTGATGTCTCAGGTACCACAACGATCTATTTCAACAATCTTTCAAAGCATGCAGAACCATTCGATGATGAAGAAGATTCAATTCCTTTGAATATGCGTGGGCTCTCACTTGTTCAAGTTTCTGGGCAAGCAAATGAAGATTCCTTCAAACTTGCCCATGGCTACACCACAATGGAGGGCTTACCTTATAAATACATACTCAATGTTTATGGACCAACATCCAGCCGTGGGACAGCCGATAAGACACAAAGTCATTTAAGCGGAATATCACAAGAATCAAAACAGAAAGATGCACAAAATACCAATGCATCATCCCTTAAAAAAGAAAACAATGGACAAGCTCCCTTGGAAGAAAATGAGAATTTCTGGGATTTCCGCTTGCAAAGTGCGACTCTCGATGATGAAGGAAAGATCAAAGCTCTTGTTCCTCAAATGGCAAGCTATTTGGTTATGCATAATGCAATATTCTCCTCTGGCTTGGCTGATATAAACAATCAAAATACACTATTAGATAATATGCACTCAATAGTTTTCGGATTAGAAGGTCATAAACAGAAAGGGATATTCTTATCGACTTATGGAAACAAGATGACGTTATCTTCCAGCCGTAGTCCATTGGAATATGGTTATGGTGCAGATGTTCGTTATGCTGCTATCCAAGCAGGCATGACATTAGCAACGTTAGAAAATCAAAATATGACCGCGAATCTTGGTCTTTTAGGCACATATGGAAAGCTTTCTTTTGCGCCAAAGGATATGGAAGGTTCTGACAAAAGCATACTAGATAAATGGTTCTTTACGGCATATGGGAACCTCCACCATGACAATGGTCTCTATGTTAATGCACTTTTCTCTTACGGCATTTTAAACGGACATATTACAACAGCCCTTATCGGCAACACCACAGAGTTAAACAATACGGATACATTAAATATATCAGCTACCGTTGGACAAAAACTAGCAACTGGTATTGAAGGGGTGTCCTTTGAACCACAAGCACAACTTATTTATCAACACATTGCATTTGGCACTCTTTCAGATATTGATGGCTTCCAAGTTAATATAAAGACCCCTCATCAATGGTTGGTCCGTATTGGAGGGCGTTTAACGAAAACAATGCTTCCCATTGAAAAAGATCGTGTTCTTTCTTTTTATGGTAAATTGAATGTCATCAAAGCTTTTGGTGAAAAGCGCACTATCAATGTTATTGAATCTTTCTATCTCGATTCTATGGGCTCTTCCCTTGAAGGTGGGCTTGGCATTAACGCGCAACTTTCTAAAAATATCGCACTTCATGCTGACGTTAATTACCAACATAAACTTCAAAAAGCTGGTGTCTCTGGAATTAATTTTTCCGGTGGAATGCGTTATCGCTTTTAGAAATCTTAGCTCTCTATTTTGACGCATAAGCAGCGCTGAGATGAAAACAGTGCTGCTTATATTTTACTACATTACAAAAATTGTAGTGTGTCAAAAAGTGGTTCATTTTTAGCAAAACAAAAAAATATCTTAAGGAACATCTCTATGCATAAGAATCTTTTATGTACAGCCGCTTGTGCTTTGTTTTTTTCTTCTTTTAATTTTACGTCTACCAGTACCGCTTCTGGCTTAAACCCTCAAACACGCCATACCATTGATTTAATAAACACACCAACACAAGCATCGAAAACGACTCTTAACACATCCGCAAAAGCTCATGTGAAATTACCCATAAAAGTTAGGAGAACCGCTACCGCTGATACCGAAAGCACCTCTAAACTTACAGATAATGAAGCAGCCGCAACTTCTGCTTCTCTTGATTTGGCAGAAAAAAGAACAATTCTTACGCCACAAAAAGAAAGCTCTTTAGTCATGCCTATCGCGATGTTTTCTGTCGGTTTTTCTGATGTCAACAATCAAAATATCTCGTTAGACAATATGCAAATAACAATGTTTGAACCCAAAGATCATCCAGAGAGAGGCGTTTTCTTATCCACTTATGGCAATAAGAGCACCTTTTCTTCCAGCATTCAAGCAAAACAAGATGGTGTTCAAGCAGATATTCGCTATGCTGCATTTCAAGCAGGGGCAACATTAATAGCGCTAAACGATCAAAATATCAGCAGCAATTTTGGTCTTTTCGGAACATATGGGAAATTGTCTTTTACTCCTAAAAACAAAGAAAGCTCTCATAAGAAAATGCTTGATAAATGGTCACTCACCGCATATGGAAATATTCAACATGACAGTGGCCTCTATGCAAGTGCATTTCTCTCTTATGGAATTTTCAAAGAAAATAACACCACAGCTTTCATCAAACATACCTCAAAAGTAAATAATAGTAAAACATTAGGGGCCGCTGCAACTGTTGGTCAAAAACTGTCAACCAGTTTGAAAGGTGTAATCCTAGAACCGCAAGCACAACTTGTTTATCAGCGTCTCATGCTTGGCTCTTTCTTAGATGACGATAACTCTAAAATAGACATAAGCAAACCTCATCAATGGTTGCTCCGTATTGGCGGACGTTTGACGCAAAACAAAGGCCATGCCCTTTCCTTCTACGGCAAACTGAACGCGATCAAAACTTTTAGTGAAAACCTTCCGCTTGCTGCTATGGGATTTTTAATCGAAGGTGGTTTTGGTATTCAAGCGCACTTATCTGAAAATATCGAGTTTCATAATGATCTCAGCTATCAACATAAATTTAAAAAAGATGGCATATCTGCAATAAATATTTCCGCTGGAATGCGTTATCACTTTTAAAAATACTGGTATTCCTATCTTGAAATATAAAGCACTCTCATTATGTTTCGTTTTGTCTCTTACAAAAGAAACATAATGAGGTCAAAGTTTTATCTTTTATGAGAGAGGGGAAATATTTAGGAATACATCCATATGAAAAAAAGTTTTTTACTATACACAGTTTCTGGAGTTCTGTTTTATTCTTCCACCAGCTTGTCTTATGCTCTTCATGATACGAATGCACAACCTACGATAGATCTCCCGTCTCCACAACCCGCTCATTCAAATGCATCATCTTCATATCCACCTTTAACATCTAGCTCTACAAGAACGATCATAACCCCTCTTGTTACAAAGAGTGAATCTACAACGCCTACTCCTACGAGCACTCTACCTTCCACAACCCAACTTGAAGGAAATTTAGTTGGAAATACAATTTCTTCTTCAAAACAAAACTCTGATCTTAGCCAAGGAAGTACACAAACATCAAAGACTAAAGTGGCAAAAGGTGTACAATCTAACCCTACAGCCACACAAGATATTCTTACACAATCTCCAACGACAGAAATAGCTCCAACAGCAGGAATGGAAGCAAAATCTAGAAGACGTTCAGGTGTTCTCACCTCTTCTACAGACTCTTCCAGAAAAAAAATGCCCGAAAATTCTGTTGTATCATCACAGTCAGAACCTCCACAACCTGCACCCAGTTTACGACCAACACTTACAAACTCAGAACCTATAAGAGTGGAACTTACAAAACCAACAACAGAGCTATCGCCAACGCCTAAAGAACCAGAACTCGCACAGCCAATATCTTTAAGACCAGAAACTGGAAAACCAGCATTATCGGTACCGCCAAAATCTGTAAAACCAGCGCCCGTACAATCTGCCTCTGCACAAAAAATATCTGAAAAATCAGAGCTTGAAAAACCAATATCACCAATAAAACAACCTGAAAAGTCTACACAAATTGAGGATATAAGCTCTAGAGTTGAGGCTGAAAACGGTAAGACCATAACGCTACATAACAAAAAAATTCAAGACAATGGTTTTGCTGTACATGCAGAGGGAAATAATTCAAAAGTCAACATGATAGGGGGAACAGTTGATGCGCGTTTTGTTGCATTGAGTGTATCAGATGGTGGAGAAATTGATGCTACAGGTATTACTGTAACAGCAGAAACAGCTGGTTTGGTCAACATAGAAGGAACAATCAAACTGAAAGATTCAAGCGTACATGTCACGGGCAATCATGAAGCGGACGGTATTATTTTCCGCAACAATCCGTATAATGCCCCTAGAAAACGATATACACGCAATGCTGAAAGGAATGCCAACGCCGTTCAAGAACAAGATTTAGCCAATATTGCCGATAAAGTAACTCTAGAGAATACAAAGATTTTCGTTGAACATGGTAGGGGTATCAACCTTTATGGAATAAACATAAACGGTGAAGTCAGCCTTAAAAATTCAGAAATTCATGCCGATATTTTATTAAAAAATATAAAAAACGAAAATGCTTTCACAAACACCCTTACACTGGTTTCTAACCACTCTTCTTTAGAAGGTCGAGTAAAAACTTCTAAAGATAATAGAACTGTTTTTGATCTAAAAGAGGGGACGAAATGGCTTTTAAAGGCGAATAAAAACGCTGGAAATAATGATAATGTTTCAGATGACCATGTACAGTTTGGTGTTGATGAAAAATCATACTCTAACCTTTCTGGATTGCGCCTTACAGATAGTGTCATTATGTTTGACAAGCCAATGGAGGGACATTACCAAACTCTGTTTATAGGACCTAATCTTCCGAAAGCAGATGGAAAAGCTCATACAACAGCGGTTTATAGTGCAACAGGTGTTGCAGAAATTTATGTAAATACTCAATGGGATAAACATTCTCCTATCACGGAGCAACAGACCGATCGCATTGTGATTAATGGCGATGTCTCAGGCCGTACTGTTGTTCACATCAATCTCCAAGAAACAGATAAAAAAATAACCGATAGCTCTGCTGTTTGGGGAGAAGACATGGCGTCACTTCCTTTAGGGACACATGGGATTTCAATCATTCAAGTTTCCGGACAAGCAAACGAAAATTCCTTCACGTTATCAGGAAACTATATGACAATAGGGAAACAGCCTTATAAGTATGTACTTACAAGCTATAAACCTGGGACATCTCATGAGAGCCAAAATCTTTTTGGTAAGAACAGTAATTTCTGGGATTTCCGCTTACAGAATGCCTACATTGATAAGGATAAAAAAGTTCGAGCACTTTTACCACAGGTAGCAAACTATTTAACCATATCTAATACTTTATTTTCTGCTGGATTTACTGATGTAAACAATCAAAACACGTTGTTAGACAATATGCGAACAACAGTATTTGGGGCAGAAGACAATAAAAAGAATGGTATCTTTTTCTCTTCCTACGGCGAGAAAGTCACCTTATCTTCCAACCGCGATCCACTGCATTATGGTTATGGTGCTGATGTAAACTATACTGCTTTACAACTGGGTGTCATATTAGCCGCCTTGGAAGGCAAAGACATAAGCACACATTTTGGTTTTGTAGGAACATACGGGAAACTTGCCTTTACGCCAAAAGAGATGCAAGATTCTGAAAAGACGACACTTGATAAATGGTCTCTTGCCGCTTACAGCGGCATCCAACATAGCAATGGTATATATGTAAACACCCTTCTTTCTTACGGAAAGTTAAAAGGAAATATTACCACAGCTCTTGTTGGAAATGCCGCACAACTGGATGGTACGGAGATGCTTAATATATCTGCAACCATTGGTCAGAAATTAGCGACCAACACAAAAGGATTGGTATTTGAACCACAAGCACAATTCATTTATCAAAATCTCATGTTTGATATCTTCTCAGATGCCGATGGCTTAAAAGTAGACATGGGAAACCCGCATCAATGGTTGATGCGTATTGGTGGACGTTTAACAAAAACTATAATGGCTGTTGAAGAAAGTAAGGCTGTTTCCTTCTATGGTAAAGTAAATGTTATCAGAGCTTTTGGTGATGGAAAAACAATAAAAATTGCTAATACCTTTCATGTTGATCCTACCGGCTCTTCAGTTGAAGGAGGCATGGGGGTGAATGCATATCTTTCTCAAAAAATCGTACTAAACGCCGATATCAGCTATCGGCAAAAACTGCAAAAAGCCGGTGTATCTGGCACCAATTTGTCTGGCGGGATACGTTATCGTTTCTAAAGCAGAAGCTAATTTTAGTTTAAATAAAATGGCAGCACAAAGTGCTGCTTTTTTATTTAAACTTATATTTTTTAAATTCTCAAAAATCATTATCACATTAAAGAAGATTTTGACTTATAATGTTTTTTTGCATATTGAATAAAAAACTGAATACCATAGCATTCTCTTATCAAAACACCCCATGCATAAAGCTTTTATGCCTTACACCACACCTCAAGCGATGATATTTTTACAGCACAACAAAATAAGCATTCATGCGGATTTTAAAAAAGTCAGCCCCTTCTTCGCTGTGGACGCTCCATTTATTTTAGATGATGTACATTTAATATACCTGCTATAAAAACTTGCTATCTGTTATAAATTCTTAAAAGCGTGTTTTTCCTCTAAAATCTCAATGCCACACCAACTCCACCATAAGACAAAATATTGATTTATAAAGATTGTTCATTGTTTTGCATGTTAAATGAGAATCCAGAATAGCGTAAGATCCTTTCATTTCAGACCTGTTCCATGTTGAATCAACCAAAATCATGTCTCTTGCAAGTTACAAGCGGGAAGAGCCCTTGTGGATAAAAAACTATTAAGAAAGGATTAAAAATGCCCCTGATGAACCGTCTCAAGTGCCAAGAGCTGTAGCAACACCCACGAGCTGGCAAATATGCACCAGCTTACTCCTTTATGAAGCGTAAAAATCGTGGTGCTCTATAGATTTACCGTTATACCATTCACGGACACCACCGTGAAATGGGATTGGGTGCCTTAAGAGATGTTTCTTTAAAAAAGCACGTGAATTGGCAACACAATGACGTTCTGTTTTACATGAGGGGCGCGTGCCCCCATTAAAGAACGAGAGAAACTGAAGCGTGAAATAATGCGTGATCTTCATCATTTAACAGATAATGCTTTAGATGCTTTTGAACAAAATAAAGCTAAATTAAAGGATGGTGGTACAGAGGAAAGCTGATTTCTAGCCCTTTATTCTTTCCCAATAAGATCGCCTCCCCATTTAAAATATTACGCCAACAAAGATATAAGCAATCTATTCATTCAAATCTGGATGCTCTCTCCAATCTGGCATACAAAAACTAAAAACAGCAGAAGAAAATATTAAACCGCTTTAATTTTTGTCTCAAACATATAGATTTAAACAACTAACCGCTTCATATCACCACACTTCAAAGGACAGTGCTCTATAAGGCTTATAGGCAATATTCATCACATACTCTCAAAAGACTAATGCATAAAACCTTACATTACCATAGCTCCAAGCAAGCTGTTTTTAAGGCATCACGGGCTGGTCTAAATATTCCCTTGATCGCCTCCCTAAACTAAAAAATGAAGCTCCCTATTAACTCAGTCTGCAAACAATACTCCGTAAATATTCCCCCTTCTCTTAGTCCTCTCCCAGCTAGCTTCCCACAGCACGCAGTTCACATCACTACACCTTAAAAGACACTGTTTTAAGAACAGCGTTTTACAGTACAACAGGATAATAATCTAAATACCCAAATGCGCTTAAAACAAGTCTACTCACTAAACGCATTATTTATCCAAATAAACTGATCTACCTAATCATTGTCATCACTTAGAACAGCCAATATTCATCAGATTTGAATCATTCCTCTGTTTCTTTTACGCGTCCAGATAATTGCATAGCTCTAGAAAGATCATTAACTGCATTTAAATGCGTCTGAAGCAATTCACTATTACGCTGTAATTTTTCTTGTAAATCAGACAACAAACTTTCAACTTCATGCTCAATATCTTGATTCATGTAGCGCTTCACATCGCTCATGGATTTATTAAGATCACGCAAACCACGTATTTTACATAAATTTATTTCTTCGTAATCTGGAACACCACTGCTCTCTAGCATATTGCTTTCATAATCAACAACTTGAGCTAATCCTTTAACAGCAGCAACAAATTTTGTCATCGCCCAATCACGATCAATAAGATTATTATCAAGAACTTTTGCTTTTGATGCAAAACTATCATCACCATATTGCACTACAGACATTTTTACTTCCCCTTCAACACTCTTGTTCAATCTTTCAAATGAGGGAGATTAAACAGGTTCTCTTCAATGCTGATACACTCAATAAAGCTCGTGGTGCAAACATCGCTCAAACAACAGCACGACAATCCTTCAAAGCGTATACCACTTCAACTTTCAACGCATTCTCTCAAGTATTTTTCTTGCTTTGCTACAAAACCATCATTACGGCTATACTAATTCACCAAAACGCTATAAACTTAAACCTTACGCAGCAATATCGAAAGTTCTACATTTGCTCTGTCTATTTTGGTCTATTTCGCCTTGCCGATTTTATCTTTGCCTATTTCGTCACCAGCATGCCTTCAACAGAAAACAACAACGCTCTCACGAGAACTTTGTCCATAAAAAGACCACCTGCCGACAAAAACCCACAGCATATCTCGCAGCATATCAAAGACTTAAGCTCATTAAAAATTTCAGCATTTTAACGATAGCAGCATCTTACCCTCCATAACCTTATGGCTCTTTTTGCACCTAAACTTGCATACCTTCCGGCACCCCATAAGATGGCACCCTACAAAATTAGTTGCACCCATTCAAAAAGACACACCCTCCCCCATGCTCCTTCTGCACATATGCAGTACTTCGCATAAAAAACAAAAAGAATGCTCTTTTGAACAGATTAGCCATACAGCAATATTAAAAAAGACATCTTAAAACAGCTAAACAGCCATCAATCTCCCTTTTTTTTTAATTATCATTCGCTTTTCTTTGCAATGAACGACTATATAAGATTTTTTGAACCTTTTCAAGAGTTTCTTAGCCAATCAATTCGATACGTCTTCAATTGCATATTCACGCGCTTGTTTTAAAGAAACATCTCTTAAGTGTACCCAAGCCTATTTCGCGCCATAACCCATGAATAATATAATGATAAATCCCCCATGACATGTATAAAATCCATTGAGCACTGTCCATCTTTACGCTTAATAAAAGAAGCAAGCCAGCACACCATCACATATTTTGCTAGCCCCTCATGTTGCGATATCCTTGACATTTAAGTGCGGTTCAAAAAGCATGCCTTTCTTGTACAGTTTCACTCCGCATGGACCCTCCCCACTTGTAACTGCAAAAGACATGGTTTTGGTTGATTAAACCTAGAGCAGATTTGGAATGAAAAAACTTTACGGTATTCAGGACTCTAATTCAAGTTGAATAACGATAGATTATCATTATAAATCAAAATATTATCCAATGCATAATGCTTAACGCTCCCCACATTGATATTTTCAGAATTTCCACAGCATCTTCCTATAGGTTATTTCACTCCATAACACAGTTTGCTCTTAATATCGCGGCTTTACATGTGCTACTGGTATAAAAACATAGAAACAATCATTTTATAATAAAGGTACAATTTTTGTTACGAACTTTCTCTCATTTTCAACCTTCTAAATGCAGCTCTTCTCTTTCATACTCATCACATTTCAAATCTATCCCATGTTGAATAAATTAAATTTACTTGTTTGCACATCACAAACAACGCCCTGATGTGTTGATAAAATACACTGAAAGAAAAATGCCTCTTATGAACCGTCTCAAATGCCAAGGGCCATAGTAAACATTGGAAGCAAGCGTACGATGACAGTGACTTGCTATTTCATAAGTGTAAAGATGGTAGGATTCTATAGATTTTTATATTATTCAAATTTTATATTATTTCACGAGAGCTTTACTGTTATACCATTTACGAGTGTCATCGTAAAATGTTTGTCGTGTGCATTGAGAGATGTTTTCTTACAAGTACATAAATATGCAATACAAATATATTAATATACAACATAAGTATATTTCGTTTGGAACGTTCTGTTCTTTTGTGCAAAACATGCCCATTAGAACAGCATTAACCAATCTTACTATGAGATAAACGATCAGAAAACATTTTTGTCTTCTTCTGTGCACCTTAAAGGACAAAGATCTTAACTCAATCTGCTCTGTACGCAGTCCGAATTTTTGTCAAGCAATCTTCTCTTGACTTCCTACTCATGTGAGTCACTTAAACGAAAGGCTCAATAAATCAACCTACGAATATTCATCGCACACTAAAAAATACTTAAACGTTACAAGAAAACTTATATGCCTTATATTACCGCTATAAATGATAGTGTTTCATAGCATAACAGGATAAAAAAGTTTTCTGCAACACAAAACCTACAAAATCAATTAATATTCTCTTTAAAACTTTCTTTTTTAAGATTTACAGTGCTCTAATTCCTCAAGCCTTTACAAAAAAGGAACGATTTTAAGCTTGCCTAATATATTGTATCAACATACACTACGGTTTGTAACATATTGTTATTCATAAAATCACCTCAAAAAGAACAGAAAGAGGTTTTTATGGCTGATCTCGTAAAAGCCGCAGTGCTTTATTCAACCTTGATTATCACCATGAATGCTTTTGTTGTTATTTTAGTTCTCGTAATAGAAATATACTAAACATACTCTCTTGGCTTTTTGTAATTTGCGCAAACGATCATTTTAATTTTACATAAGATCAAAGCGAAATTTTAACTCTACAGATAAATTACACACCTAATTTCAAACATCGCTTGCAACTATTTAAGTGTTAACTCTGCTTTTTGTATGCATTTTTAACCATCAGTTTCCATCTTTTCACGCTACTTGAATCTCAACTTCATTCCCGCCTTAAAGAACTAAATTTTCTACCAGATCCGATCTGTAAATAATTTGTCTCCTTATTGAGTAAGTTCCTCTTGCTTCTCCCCTTCAGGGCATATCACAATTCTAAAGGAATATTTCAAGAAGCTTATGATAAATCCATTGAACACCATCATCACACACTTGCGAGGGAATAAACCAGCACCATCACATACTTTTCCAGCACCAAATGTTGCAACAACCTTTAATCCTTGAGATAGTTCATAAAAGACATTTTTACTTCTTTCTTCAACAGTTTTTATCCACACGGCTCTCCATGCTTGTAACGTGCAAGTAGATGGTTTTAATTGATTCAACCTAGAACAGATTTTGACGAGATCCTTATTCAACATAAAATAATTAAATTATTTTTATAAATCAAAGTATTATTCAAAAAACAACTCATACATAAAGTTTTGCATGAGCTCCACCACTCAACATGATAATATTACAACACAATTAAAATAAAAAATAACAAGGAAAAACCTTACAAACTCAGAAAAGAGAGGGGGAAAATGAAAAGATATGGAGAGCGCTCAATTCCTCACACATCCAGCAAAACCGTCCTAGCAAAACTGCCTCACGTCTTAACTAATGTTATAATATTCTCAAATCAAAAGCAATTTTTTAAAAATATTTTGAGAAAAACATTTAAGTATAAAACGATAATAATTCCATTCAGAATATTTTTCTCTTTATTAAGACAGAGAAAAGTAAATTCCAAACAAATGTTTCCTCCCAATTTTTCCGAAATTAGCCGCAACGCTTAAAGCCGGTCTTAGTGTGATGAAACATTTATTTGTGATGAACGCAGAAAAACACCCCAAAGGTAGATTCAATCTCATGTTTTAAATACATGCGACCAAAACATTAAACAATCAGCACATAGTTTGAAAAATTAGCAATAACACGTAGCAACTCATTCGGATGCAATACTATCACAATTGAAAGCACTTTTTGGCTGGACAAATAGACAGTATAGCATCCGTTTACACAAAGAGTACAGATCGTAAACGGCTAATTCTTGAAGCCATCAAAAGGCTCTCTAAAAGTTAGAGAGAGCCTAAAAAACGTAATAGAATCAACAATTAACCAATTCCTTATTGATAGAATCAATTTATTGAATTTTATGTTTTTAATTAATGCCAAACATAAGTTCCATATACGCTTGTCTGGCATGTTGACAATTTTTAGATTTCTTTATAGACGATGGATCCATCTTTTCACACTTTTTTACCCACTCTTCGAGTAATGTTTTATCTTTCTTGAATTCCGCCACGCTGTGATTTTTTTCGCAAGCAGCAAGGACAAGTCCAGTACAAAGCAGCACTGCTGTAATAATGACTTTATTCATGATTTAATTCCCTTCCTTTTTATCTTCAGTTTTTTCTTGGTCGTCCTTTCCAGAGCCGAAAACTCCCCATTTTTTACGAGTTTCTAATTCAGCTTTTTCTGCGTTTTTACAATTTTGAGAATCAAAACTCCCTGCAATAAAACATTTCTCTAACCACTGATTGAGTAATTTAGGATCTTTCTTAAAATCTGCTACGCTATAGTTTTTCTCGCATCCAGCAACAGCAAGTCCAGCACAAAGCAGCACTGTTGTAATAATGGCTTTATTCATAAATAAATTCCCCTTTTTTCAAATTTACAAAGTTTAGGACACAATTTAGGGTTCCATTAAATTTGTACATTCGGTTCATTGGTGCATTTTCAAAAATTTTAAAATCGACTTCTGTACGCAATTTTTTCCAACCTATGATGATAAATCGCGTACAAAGAAAAACACCGCTATCAATATATTTTTATGATTTAATTGTTGTCCTGCTTTTTTTCAGTTTCATTCCCTTTTTTGCCACTTTCACGAAGTTCCTTTGCAAGATTTCTATAATGCTCTTGAAAAAGCTCCATATCGGCTTGCATGACATTTTGACAATTCTTGGTTGCAAAAGCAGAGGTCCCGATTTTATCGCATTTCTTTCCCCATTCTTGCATCAATTTTTTATCTTTCTTAAATTCCTCAACACTGTAGTTTTTTTCGTGAACCAACAGTAACAAGCCCCGTGCAAAGCAACAGCGCTGTTATAATGATCTTGTTCATGATTTAACCCCTCTCTTTGTTTTATATTTTATTAACAATATCTTTGGATTCACATCCCCTCCTATATTGTGACCTTGCGTCTAACTTTCCTTTGCAAATACGCAAACTTGTAACGCAAACATGTTAAATCATGAAAACTGCTTTTATTTATCAGACTTGCATTTGTAGCATTATCTGCACGGCTGCTCTTTGTATTTGAAGTATTTAAACTTCAGCAGTAATTTTGATATCTTGGCATTTTTCAAAAACCACTTCATCATGAGAAGTCGCACAAAATCTTATCAAAAATTCGTAATGCCTATATCCATTGCAAATTCCCTGCAAAAGAAAGAATACACCTTTTAACCAACTGATTGCGCTCTTATCATTTCTTAAACCACCGGAAAAGAAAGAAAACTTTAAGTCCCCCTGCACTTTTTAAATGCCAATAGAAATGCTAAAAAAGCGATCTTATACATTATCAATTGAAGCAAAAAAGCCTATTTCCTTGCGTACCATTACGACTGGCATTAACTATTTAAGACTATAAAATCATATAAATGTAAGAAATACTGTCTATAATATGCTCAATGACTTCTTTTGTTTATTAGGAAAACTTATAGCGCGCCAATATCAGTAAATTTTACTTATTTATATCCCCCCTTTATAAACATGAATATAATTTAATAAAATAAATCGCTGCATAACAGAAAAAAATAATCAACGCTACTCTTAATTACATTATTTACGCATGTATTAAGTGAAATAAACAAAGAAATAACCTGACGTTTAAAATCATTATCAAGAAAATTTTTATGGAAGAATAAACTTATCTATTCATCTAGCGGATAAGATAGCGATATAAGATCACAAGTAGTATGATGATTATCATACTTATAGGGAAAAGTTTGTATAGGGAAAAGTTTGAAACGGAGAATTTTTCGCAAACTCATAGCTCTTTCATGAAATGATACAGAACCTTATGAAAAACAACTTAAATGAAGCAGCCCTCGTGAAAAAAGAAGGGAGATTTTATCATTATTAACTTCGTATAAAAACAAATGATATCATCTCTAGAAAAAGTATTCAAACCAACGAAAACTTATTATCATATATCACTTTTTACACTTTTCCGTATTTTTGTGAAAGCAATTCGCGCACCTCATCGGCTATTTTAGTTCCACGACTTGCACAACTTACCTTAATCAATCGATGCAAACTTTCTGGTATATCAATCGTGAGGCGCTTCATACCTCCACTCATGCTCCCTTTGGGGCTTCCTACCCATGCATCTGCTGTTAAAGGAATTGATTTATTCGTTGGTTTCGTGCCGATTTTAATTTTTTTATTCATCGCGCTAACTCCTTGATTTCCGCTGCAACAGCTTCAATCTCTGCTGTTGCTGGTCCTTGCTTATCAACTTCATAAACCGCCTTCCCCTGTGCTGCTGCTTCTGCAAAAATCACGCGCTGCGCAACGCTAGAAGAAAGAACATGCACGGGGTATATGCCAAGAGCTTCGTTCACATCACGCCCTATCGCTGTATTGACTATTTTACGATTAATAACAAAAGCAGATTCAAGATTTTCTTTATAAACACGTGCTTCGTCAATCAGCTTTACAATTCCATCGGCTGCCCAAATATCATAGGGACTAGGCAAAACAGGTATAAGCACCAAATCAGAAGCCATAAGAGCACTACGAGCAAGATCAGTCACACGTGGAGGACCATCGATAATAATATGATCATAACCATGACCAATCTGTGTAATCTCTTTGTGAACCGTTGCACGTGGTAAACCAATAACCGAAAACAAAGGTGCATCTTCACGCGCTGCAGCCCAATCCAATGCGCTCCCCTGTGGATCAACATCAATAAGCAATACCCGTGCACCGGTACGCGCAAAACTAGCCGCAAGATTAACACTCAACGTAGTTTTTCCTACGCCTCCCTTTTGATTCAAAAGTCCAATGATCATTTATTACGCCTTTCAGCATTATCGTTTTTACGATTATACAGAAAGTAATAAAAGAAGCAAGCATCCAATACGTGCAAAATAACCATTTCTCCTATTTTTAGGATAAAACGACAGCCCGCAACTTTGTCTTTATAATATTCTTTTAGCATAAGAAAAAACATTATGAAGATGATGTTTTTGAGAATAACAAAAATAAATCTAAACAAGAGACACGATCTTCTTCCCCCACCCTAAAACGAAGATTCTTACATCCATGTCGATCTGTGAACAATGCTCTGTAAATGATCCAGCTTCTTATCTCGCGCCTGCCATTTGGGCTTCTCCCTTCATGCAGTCCACTTAATGCAACTCTACAAATAAACTCCACTCTGAATATACAACAAACTATAAGAAGCATTCATTGTTTTGCACGTTGAATGAGAGAGCCGAAATCAGGAAGATTCTCTCATTTCATGCCCTCTGATATTAAATCAATCAAAATCATGTCTCTTGTACGTTACAAGCGGGGCTAGCGTGTGGGTAAAAACTGTACAAGAAAGGATTAAAATACTTCTTATGAACTGTCTCAAGAGCCAAGGACTGTAGTAACATTGGGGACTGAAAAATATAACAATGGTGCCGACTTCCTTCTTCATAAGCGTAAAGAGGGTAGTGATCAATGAATTTTATACTCTTATACGCTCGACAGGGTAAAATAGGCTTAAGAGAAATAAGAATACCTCTACCAAACGTGTGAACAAGCAACACAATGGAATGTCTATGCTTGGTAAACATAATAGATTATGCATAAAGACCAAACAGCCGTCTTGCATAAGGTCGAATAACGAACATATTGCGGAGTGAGATATTTTGCATCTTACAGCTCATTTTCCCAAAATAGATCTTCTCGACAAAAAGAATATTTTTGTTAAGATGCCATTGAAAAACTTATCTTCATTATGTTCTTTTATATACCAGACTAGGGGGGGGATCGTGAAAATCGTGCAATTGAGAATAAATAAAAATGAATTTACAACAAATTGAACCTGATATTTTTATCAGCGCCCAAATTAGCATAGAAAATATCAAAACATTGGCACAAGCTGGTTTTAAAACAATTATCTGCAACCGCCCCGATCACGAGGAGCTTCATCAACCTGACTTTTCTAGCATTAAAACGGTCGCAAATGAATATGGCATAAAAGCCTATCACATTCCCATTTCTCCTCCAACTATAGAACAGTCAGCTGTTGAAGCTATGCAAACAATTTTAAAAACCGCCTCTCTGCCTCTTCTCGCTTATTGCCATCACGGAGCACGCTCGCTGCATCTTTATCGTTTAGCGCGTCTTTAAACACAGATTTCATACGCTTCCTCCTCGCCTTAAAAGATAAAGACTCTTAAATACACATCGATCTGTAAAAAATAATCTGTCAATAATCTTTGTCTTGCGCTTTCCACTCAGGCTTCCCACTTCATAAGACTCTACACGCAAACTTTGCTGTTAAATATACAACAAACATGCACACCTGAAGCCATAAAAATGCATGAAAATTCATATGATGATCAAGGAAATCTATTTTCACCTCACCTTTTATCACTGCTTCACCTTCTTTGTCTTTCCCTTTACCAGTACGAGCTCATTCGTACACCATAGACACCTAAAACAACAGTAAAGCCACTAAGAAAACCCCATATTCCGTATAAAAAGCATGCAGAATATTTTATAAAAAATCCGTAAGCCATAATCTATGGTTAATTGCAAAATATTGATTTATAACAATTAATTATTTTGCACGTTGAGTGAGAAACCCTAATACCGTAAAATTATCTCATTTTAAGTCTATTTATAGTGAATCAATCAAAAGCGTGTTTCTTGTATGTCACAAGCAGGAAGAGTTCGTATGAAATAAAACGAGTTAAGAAAAATCCCTCTCATAAACATAAACGCTCTCAAATAGCCAAGGCTGTACAACACTGAAGGCTTGTCAATATAACTGATGATACCGGATTGCTCTTTTATTAGACATAAAGATGATAGCGCTCAACGGAGCTTGCAAGATACCATTCATGAGTGCCATCATGAAAACGGATATAGGAAGCGTTGAGAGATATTTCTTTAAAACAGGCGCGTAAATTAGCAACACAAGTATATTCCAGCATTTTATTTTACCTGTAGAACGTGATTATCCTATTCAAAAAACAACAAAGCCTGAAACTGTTATTTTCATGATTTAAGAGATATTGCTCTAGACACTTTTGAAAGTGGCAAAGCCGAATTTAAAAAAGACAGTCATCTGGACTGATTTCCCCCTTTATAACTTCATATTTTTCCCCAATAAGGCTGTAGATTGATTTCAGAGATTATCCAAATGAATATGGCAATAGACTCTCCCCATCTGGTATACAAAAGCTGTAACAGCAAAGAGAGCACTAAAGCGCTTTAATCTTTGTCTCAAACATACTGCTCGCGTTGAGGATCGCTAAAGCAAAAGTTTTATGAGAAAAACAACACCATAAAGTCATGAATAGAGCGAACATAGATTGGAAAGATGTCCCAACTTTTATCCAACACTTCTATCAAAAAACAACAAGACATAATTGGCTTTGCATTTTCATATCCTTACAAGACAGCCTTCCCGTTACATTATAGGCGTTATATTTGTGAAGGACAAAGAAGATATATGGACAGTTCTTTGTTTGAGAATCTGAAAGATTTACGTATTACGACAACCAAATTGTGCCTTTATCAATCAAAAGCATTAAAAATTTTTGAAACAAGTACACCTGCTTTCTCGCAATGATTTCTTTTTATCTGCAATCGATCATAGTCTCCTTAATGTAGATTTCCTATCACAATATACGAGAGAAACGAGACTTAAAGCATTTTCCATCAGCTTCATTCTCGTTTACGTGATTGGTTAGCACAAAGCCGCTGCTGACCACCGCTCTACTTCACGAGGCTCAACAAACGAACCTTTTTTTAATATTCATCATATGATACTAAATATCACATGCGTAAGATTTTACATAAACCCAATCCCATCATAAAAGACGATATGTCATAATAAAACAAATTAGAAAAAAGAGACCATAAATTTTTGAAATAAAAGAGTTATCGATTAAATTTTATCAAACTATAAGCTTAAAATCGCAAAAAATTTTAAAAACAGCCTTTCTCTCTCTTCACGTCTATTATTGCCAAATAGGCTGAGGCTTATTCTTTACTGCATCTTTTATGATGGGTTTTAACGGATCAGAAAGAAACAAGCAGTAAACTTTTGAATGACAACAAAAGCCATAAAATGAACTTTGAAAAAGATAATGCCAAAATCAGATATTCAGATATTCGATTCTCCCTCTCAACAACGGAAACAACATATATTCCACGATGTTTTGGAATATATCTTTGTGATTATAATCACTTTAAGTGCTATTTTTACAGCTCTTTTATCTTTTGCAGATAAGTTTAGGGCATATTTTTAAAAGTAAGCAGCCTATCCAACTTTGATAATGGTTGTGCTATCTTTAAAATTTCTTTTGCTTTTTTTTCATCACGGTGCATTTGCGCAATCAAAGGTTCAAGCCCATCAAATTTTTCTTGTCCTCGCAAAAACTGGAAAAAAGAAACGGTACAGCTTTCCCCATAAAGGTCGTCGTTAAAGTCAAACAAATAGGTTTCCAAAAGTGGCGCACCATCTTTAACAACCGTTGGACGACAACCAAAGCTTGCAACACCATCATACAAAACACCGTTCGCACGACGTAAACGCACCGCATAAACACCATGAGCCAAACGAACTTGGGAAGGCAACATTTGATTGGCGGTAGGAAATCCCAAAAGACGTCCAAGTTTATCGCCTTGAATAATATTGGAGCATACCCGATAGTGATACCCTAACAAATGAGCTGCTTTGTCCACTTTTCCTTGTGAGAGAAGCTGCCGAATAAAACTAGAGGAAATAATCAACTGTTGTGAATCTTGAAGACGCGAAACGCAAGGAACTTGCACAACCTCAAATCCATATTTCTCTCCCCTTTGGCAAAGAAGCTGCACATTTCCACTTTTCTGATGACCAAATTGAAAATTTTCCCCTGTCACCACAACTGAAACATCAAAAGCCTGTTTTAAAATCGATTTGATAAATTCATCCGCTGAAAGCGTGGCAAAGTGCGCATCAAAGGGCTGTTCAATCACACCATTAAAGCCAAGGACTTTAAAAATTTCAGCTTTTTCAGCTGCCTCTGTCAAACGATAGACAGGAGCTGAACGTTGAAAAAAACTTCTTGGATGTGGTTCAAAGGTTAAAACAACTGCTGGTTTCTTTTTTATCTGCGCGAAATCAAGCGCTTTTTGCAACACCATCTGATGTCCGCAATGAACACCATCAAAATTTCCAAGTGCCAACACGGCTCCCCGCCAAGCCGAGGGAAACATGTGAGTCCCCTGAAGACGCAAAAAATTAGCCATTACTGAAGTGCCCACATGATTGCTTGTGGTTTATAACCATGACGTTCAAGAAAAGAATGCAAAGCTTGCTTATCCACCACACCATTTTGCGCATAATCATAATGATGAATCCCCCCCATAATATAAAGGGCATCAAGACCAAAATGAGCCGCCCCCTTAATATCCGTCAAAAGACCATCACCAATAGCTAAAACTTGACTTTTTTCCACAATTCCACGAATGTTTTGAAGTTTTTCAAAGGCACACTCATAAATAGGCGCGTGAGGTTTTCCAGCAATGCGTACTTCCCCCCCTAATTGTTGATAAAGACGCGCCAATGCACCAGCGCACCAAAATTCTTTATTTCCATAATGGACAATCACATCAGGATTAGCACAAATAAAAGGTAAATTCCGCGCCCGCATGCGAAGAAACATCTCCTCATAAGCAGAGGGTTCTTCGTCAAAATCTTCAAGAAAACCGCTGCAGACGACAACAGAAGCCTCCCATTCTTCAACAAATTCACACTCTAACCCTTCAAACAGCACCAAATCACGTTGTGAACCAATAAAAAAAACTTTACGCGGAGCTGTCCGAATGAGATCGCGCGTTACATCCCCTGAAGTGATAATGGCATCATAATAGTCACGATGAACATTCATGCTTTGTAATTGAGCAGCAACATCTTCCCGTAGCCGAGGAGAATTGGTCAATAAAATAACATTTTTTCCCATTTGTCGAATTTTATACAATGCTTTCAACGCTGGTTCAAATGCATGTACACCGTTATGCACAACACCCCACACATCACAAAAAACAGCATCATAATGCGTTATAATAGTCTCAATATGGGTAAGTTCATTCATGGTGCACCTATCTTTATTTATCATTTAAAGCTGTCTTTTATTTCAAAACTACTTACCGAAAGATAATACTTGTGTCATCTGCTTTCTCAAACCATATTCCAACTTTGCATCGCTTATAGCAATCATAAGAAATGACAAAATAAATAAGTTATCGTTAAGTTGTGCAAAATTCTAAAACGCTTTATATCAAAAGCTTATCATTCCACAATGCTCATTTTTCTCATAAAAACTTTAATTCTCACAATAACTGCGTTGATACAGTTTTTTATCTAAAACACGCACATTCTTAAAAACGAACAAAAAAACTCCTTAAAAAAACGCTTCCTTAAGTATAGAATTATTGATTTATAATAATAATTTATTATTCATACATAATGAGAAACCAAAATATCTTTTCTCATTTCAAATCTGTTGATATTGAATCAATCAAAACTTTTCGCTTGCACATTATAAGCAGGATGAGCGTATAAATAAAAACACGTGAAGAGAGAAAAATAGCTCTTATGCTCCCTTTCAAAGGTAAAAACTGTCGTAATATTTTAGACTGACAAAGAGTATGTGCCCTCCAAGCATCTTTTTTTCAGTAAAGATAGAAATATAGCTTTTATCCCATTCATCGAAGCTTTTACGTTATACACTTTACGAAACGCCATTTGTGAAATGGGCGCTAACATTGAGAAATATCTTCTCAAAACAAACATGTGAATATACAACAACCAAATCTATTCTGTTTTGATTTTATTTTGCATGAGGGCTCTTTACTCATAAAAGGTTTCCCCTATCATCATGATATCTCAGACGCATCAAAACAAGCCATTTTGGTTATTGGTTAAGAACAGCACCATAGACGGTGCCTTGACCTTAAAAACCAAGGTTTACCTTTGAAAAAAGCGAATCTGAAAACGTGAGTTTAGTAAGAAAACCTTAAAAATTTGAAAGGCAAACAACCTCCTATTAAAAAAATCTATCCGTCTTAAGAAAAACTATTTTTATTGCCAATCTCCTAAAATTACTTTACTAATTAGAAAATGTATTGGTCGTATACGCAACGACCAATAGGGCCTTGAAAACCCGAAACCCTAGCGTAAAAATAAACCCAGTGTGTGGGTATCCCGGAATTCCGGGAGATTTTGCTATGTCCAGGTGCTCCAAGCACTAAAAGCAAAATGCTGACTAGGGTTCAGTGTTTTCAAGCTCCCGGAATACCAATGCGAGGGCGCTCGCAACCGGAGGGGGCAAATGCAAACTCAAAATCTTAATGTTGATCTTTTTGTAGGCAAAAAAATTCGCTTTAGGCGAAAAATGCTCAAAATGTCTCAAAAAACATTAGGGCATCATTTAGGTGTCACTTTCCAACAAATCCAAAAGTATGAAAAAGGCTTAAATCGCGTGAGCGCAGGACGTTTAAAGGAAATCTCCGATATATTGGATGTCCCTATTGCCTTTTTTTACGCTGATATCATCAAAAAAGAACATACCCCGTACCATCATGATGAAATTGTAGCGAGCAAAGAGGAATATTTGCTTTTAAAAAGTTTTAGAATTCTTACATCTGTCAAACAAAAAGCAATTTTAAAATTAATTTCTGATCAAAATTAAAACCTTTAAAAACATAAGTATAGGGTGCTACACGCTCTGTTCTTGGCTTCCTTCCCACACATCAAAGGATGCAAATCCCTCCTCAAACTGGTTGATACCCAATCCAACTTCTCAAAAACAGCTCCCTCTCGGCTTCACATTTCATATGGTTCCTTTCACAAAATTATACAAGAAAGCCCTCTCTTGAATATTCACTACACTCTCTTATCAAAACACCCCATGCATAAAGTTTTTATGCCTTACACCACACCTCAAGCGATATTGATTTATAAAGAGTATTCATTGTTTTGCATGTTAAATGAGAATCCAGAATAGCGTAAGATCCTTTCATTTCAGACCCGCTCCATGTTGAATCAACCAAAATCATGTCTCTTGCAAGTTACAAGCGGAAAGAGCCCTTGTGGATAAAAAACTATTAAGAAAGGATTAAAAATGCCCCTAATGAACCGTCTCAAGTGCCAAGGGCTGTAGCAACACCCACGAGCTGGCAAATATGCGCCGGCTTACTCCTTTATGAAGCGTAAAGATCGTGGTGCTCAATGGATCTACCATTATACCATTCACGGACACCACCGTGAAATGGGATTGGCTGCCTTAAGAGATGTTTCTATAAGACAATGCTATCCAGTTTTCTCATGATCATAATCCTCAATCTAACAAAGATGAAACAAACAATAGGATTGCAAATATGATTTTGGAAGCTCATCTGAAAGATGAAAAATGATAAAAATCTCCGCTATAAAATTTAAAGAAGCAACTATTCGTTGAACCGTAACTTCTTTATTTTAGAATTTTTATATAACACTTTACTGTTGAGTATGCATAACCGTTAAAACGCATGACCACGATCTATAGAATTAAGCTTTGGCGAGAAAAACATTTCAGTATCTGCTTGTAAAACATTTTGACAATTTTTAGATTCCTTAACAGCTTGTCCTGAAAGAAAACACTTCTTTCCCCATTCTTCCCTTAATTTTGCATCTTTCTTAAAATCCTCTACGCTATAAGTTTTTTCACACCCCACAGCGAATAATAGAGCCATGCATAATAAAATAATTTTTTTCATTTTATCCCTCTTTAAATACCTTATCTGTTAACATCATCCCCCAAATGAGTTTTAAATTTTCATACTGTATGAGAAGACAGCCTTACTATCACTTGCTTTCTTTCAAAGTGAACACTCTGAGTAAAATAATGCAAGAAGAACTCACGACAGCCATCGTATGAGTTTGTCATAAAATATAATGAGAAGAAAAAAGCCCAAACTGAGTAAAAATGACGAAATTAGAAGGCGCACTAATGTTTTTGTCCAACTGATTTCAATAGTGACATTGCGATAGGAACCGCGCCCCGCGCCCTATAGAAAGCCTATGAGCATTATAATACTTAAGTATCACGATCAATAGACTACAAAGCTATTACAAAAAAGTATGAGCTCTTTTCACCTATTTGTATGTTGATTATTGTTTCCCCCATCAAATGCTTAAATAAAAACGTCTTGTGATATATAGAAACAATCAACAATGCAAATCATTTTTACGAAGATTTCTTCGTGTAGCGTCTGTTTGAAATCCATCTTTTCGAAGTCTGAGTTTAGAAGCAGATAATTATGAAAGCTTTTCAAGGAATTAAACAGATTGATCACTTTTAAAGAAGTAAAAAAACGTGATCCAATCTTGAAGACAAAATTCTAATGAAAAAAACTTTTGCTATGAATTCTTTTAAGGCACTGTAAAATATTCTATCCGTTATATCAAATGTTACGCCATTTTGGGATCTATTCATTTTTCACTTTTATCAACTCCACTCTAGAAATCCATTTCTTGAGCGTTTTTTATCGTCTCATTTTCTCCTTCAAACACAAATACTCAAAAATGCTTTGCCACTAACAATGACATTTTCCTGCTTTTATAAAACACATAAGTAAAAATAGAGGAGGGATTTTGAGAGCAAACCTCCCTTGAAAAGGGAAGTATTATTCATTTACTTCACAAATACTTCACAAACGGAAATAATCTCACGGTTTATTCAAATTTGCCCTATGGTCTTTTGCCCTATGGTCTGGTGCAATTTTATTGATAAAGTTTCCTTTATACAAATTTAAATAAATATGTTCGTTAAAGCCAATCACGGATTTTCAAAGGGGTTGTAAGATCCATTATCTCGCCGCCATTTTAAAGGTTCAGTGAAATCACTTGACCAAAGACCAATCTTGTTGTTGCGTGCTTTTTCTTCCGCATGATGGTACTGGGTTGGAATAGGATCTTTCCCCTCTTTTGAGAGTACCAACATACCTTCTGTAAGACCTGCCTCAGCTAAATCAACCCCTTGAACAAAACATTGCGCATAATAAACACCATTGTGCATCAAAGCCTGTTTACAGGATAAATCCTGCCCAAGTGTTTTGGTGACAAGCCAAGCCGTTGTAACCGCACCACAGGGCCATTCTTGATCATTTAATCGTGCTTTTTGGCGTGGTGCACATGTGTCTACACCATAAAGATGAATATCACGGGTGATATATGAGCGCCAAGATTGTGCAGCAGGCGTCAGCAATTTAAATGTAACCCCACTTGTAACAGAGGCCTTACCATGAAAAACAACAGTATTATTTGCAACATCGTTTGATGAAACACTCTTCTGCAAATCGAGAGCTAGTTCATTTTTTTCTAATTGCTGTTTGGTGATAGATTTAACCAAATTTTCTTCTTCTCGGTTTTCTTCTTCTCGATAAAGATTGAGAATATCTTGTATATCTTGCATCCCAAATGTTTTAAAAATGCTGAAATCTATTTTATCTTTATATTGGCTTAATCCCCACACTATGGAACCCATAATGTAAATAATAACAATCAATTTAAATAGCATTTCTTAACACGCTCACTCAAAAAATTCATTGTTTTTCTATCCTTTCATATTATATATCACCAATACCCTTGTTTTTAAAGAAAAAATCCAGATATTTGTGTTGCATATTAACTACATTTTGTAAAGAATAATATTCCTTCTTGCATTGTTTTAATATTATTGTCTTTACCAATGAATACAACTTAAAATTGCCATTTTTATGTAACACAATCTCAATTTGAAAAGACTTCTGTCTCTTTAAGAAAAAGAGTTTGAGAGTGAACAGATCCACTATCAAGGCTTTTAAAACAAACAAACGAGAAGAATTAACTGTCATCAAATAACAGCATTTTTCAGTTTTTAGAGGCAATAGAATGTCGACATATGAACAAATATTATTTGTTAAAGAGAGGTAAAATGACAGATAATAGATCCCAGAACATCATTTTTATCGTTATCATGACCATGCTGCTTTTTACAGCATTGCTTGTATCAGATCCTTCTTATGCTGCTCCTGTTGCTGATGGGAGTGGTTTCGCAAAACTTGAAGGTGTTTTAGGCAGCATTGTCACAATGATGACGGGTCCAACGGCAAAGCTTATTGCAATTATATGTGTTGCTGCTGTGGGTATTGGCTGGATGTACGGCTTTATTGATTTACGCAAAGCAGCTTACTGTGTTCTTGGTATTGCTATTGTTTTTGGTGCCCCTACTCTTGTCGGTAAATTAGCGAGCACGGCATAAATGAACGAAGACACTCTTTTCCTTGCCTGTACACGACCGTCCATGTTTGCCGGTGTCACAATGGAAGCGATGGCGCTCAATGTCATGGCGACGTCCGTTCTTTTTATTTTAACGAGTGGTTTTACCGTGATTGGTTTTGGTATTGGGATGCACTTTATTTTGCGTGAAGTGACAAAACATGATCACAACCAATTTCGCGTATTATTTGCTTGGCTCAATACCCGAGGAAAACAAAAAAACCTCAACCGATGGGGAGGAGGTTCTACCTCCCCCTTACGCCTTATCCGCACTTATAAGGAACTAAGCTGAAGGAGCCAAACCGGTGAAACAGATGTCAATAATGAAACGGGAAACTTTGCCTGAAGAATATATTCCCTATATACGCTATATCAACCAACATGTCGTTGCTTTAAATTCGCGCTGTTTAATGGTTGTGATGGCTGTTGAGGGCGTAAATTTTGACACTGCGGATATTGATCAATTAAATTCTTTACACAACCAATTAAACACCCTTTTAAAAAATATTGCAGATGAACGGGTTGCTTTATATTCTCACATCATCCGCCGCCGTGAAACGATCTACCCAGAAGGTCATTTTCTTTCATCTTTTGCAACAACATTAGATGAAAAATATAAAAAGAAAATGGTTTCGCAAGAACTATATAGAAATGATCTGTTTATTTCACTGCTTTGGAATCCCGCAGTAGATAAAACAGAACAACTGGTTTCATTTTTTCAGCGCTTAAGTAAAGCGAAGAAAACACAATCTGAACCCGATGAGGAAGCTGTTCGTAAACTCGAAGAGTTAAGTCAAGACCTTATGCAAGGTTTAGAAGAGTATGAAGTCCGTCTGCTATCAATCTATGAACATGAAGGTATTTTATTTTCTGAACAAAGTGAATTTCTCCACCAGCTGGTGGGGGGAAGACGTGAGCGTATTCCTCTCACATTTGGAACTATTGCTTCAACGATTTACTCGGATCGTGTTATTTTTGGGAAAGAAATTATCGAAATTCGCCATGAAAGTAATGAACGCTTTGCTGGCATGTTTGGATGGAAAGAATACCCTTCTAAAACACGCCCTGGTATGACTGATGGTTTGCTTACGGTACCATTTGAATTCATTTTAACACAATCCTTTGTCTTTAAAAGTAAGGCGGCCGCCAGTGCGATTATGAGCCGCAAGCAAAATCAAATGATCAATGCAGCTGACCGTGCTAGTTCACAAATTGATGCACTCGATGAAGCGCTAGATGATTTAGAATCAAACCGTTTTGTTTTGGGCGAGCATCACATTTCTTTAGCTGTTTTTGCTGATCATCCCAAAATATTGACTGAAAACTTATCAAAAGCACGAGCCCATTTAACCAATGGGGGAGCCGTAATTGCCAGAGAAGATTTAGGCTTGGAAGCAGCATGGTGGGCACAGCTTCCTGGAAACTTTAGCTATCGTGCGCGTTCAGGCGCTATTACCAGCAGAAATTTTGCCGCTTTATCGCCCTTCCATTCTTTCCCTGTTGGCAAACTAAACGATAATGTTTGGGGAGCTGCTGTCGCATTGCTAAAAACACAGGCAGGTTCACCTTACTATTTTAATTTTCATTATGGCGATCTTGGAAATACGTTTGTTTGTGGTCCATCGGGATCTGGTAAAACAGTGATTGTTAATTTTCTTCTTGCACAATTACAAAAACACAATCCAACAATGGTTTTTTTTGACAAAGATCAAGGAGCAGAGATTTTTGTACGAGCTGGAGGAGGAAAATATAAACCTCTAAAAAATGGGCAGCCCACAGGGATTTCTCCCTTAAAGGGCATGGAATACACTGAAAAAAATAAAATCTTTCTTCGTAATTGGATCTTAAAGCTGGTAAGCGCTGAAGGGCAAATCGTAACAGAAGAAGAGCGACAAGATATCGCCAAAGCCATCGATTCTTTAGAAAACTTACCCCCAACACAACGCTCTCTTGGTGCACTTCAACTGTTTTTTGACAACACATCAAAAGAAGGTATCGCCATACGACTACAACGCTGGATTAGAGGCAATGATTTAGGGTGGGTTTTTGATAATGATCAAGATGATCTCAATTTAAATGCACAGTTCATTGGATATGACATGACCGATTTCTTAGACAATGAAGAAATTCGGCGCCCCTTAATGATGTATCTCTTTCACCGCATTCTTGATTTGATTGATGGGCGGCGCATCATTATTGTCGTTGATGAATTCTGGAAAGCTTTGGAAGATGATTCATTCAAAGCTTTTGCGCAAGATCGGCTAAAAACAATCCGTAAACAAAATGGCATGATGCTCTTTGCAACACAAAGCCCTAAAGATGCTTTGAACTCAACAATCGCACACACAATTATTGAGCAATGCCCCACCCAAATATTTTTTCCAAATCAAAAAGCAAATTACAATGATTATGTCGAAGCTTTCAAACTTACTGAGCGTGAATTTGAACTGATACAGTCAGAATTAAGCAGAGAATCCCGCCGTTTTCTCGTCAAACAAGGACAAAGTTCCGTCGTTGCAGAACTTAACTTACGTGGAATGAATGATGAGATCGCCGTTTTAAGCGGCACAACAAAAAACATTGAACTCATGAATGAAATTATCAACGAATATGGAGCAGACCCTGACAAATGGCTGCCCATATTTTATCAAAGGAGAAAAAATCAATGAAAAAATATGGCTTAGTTACACTGTTATCTTTTTCTTTTATTTCTCATGCAATATCACAAACGACACCCGATGCGGATGAATATTATAAACAAGCACTCGAGAATACACAAAAATTAGATGCTGCAAAATCAGAAACAGCTGAAAGCATATATAAAACTGCAACTGAAACTGCAAAAAAAATTAAAGCAATAAGTCATCAACTTGAACAACTTAAGTCACAAACAGATACAACAGCAACAGAAGCTGTAAAAAAACCTAGCCTTGAAGAGTTGCAGAAGCTTCAAGCTCTTCAACAAGAGCTTCAAGTAAAACTTTCTCTTCTTCAAGCCGATCTTCAAGTGGCTTCTTTAAAACTTCAGTCTCTTGATATGATTCAAGCAAGAGATACGAAAACAAAAGACGAAATGCGTGAAGAAATGGAACAACAAAAGCATAAATACCTTGAGGCACAATTAAAAGAAAAAGAAAAACAATTAAAAGAAAAACTTGGAAGTACGAATACAAATGTCAGACTTTAGTTTTTCTCCATTTGAAAGCGTTTCTGGGTATATTTTAACCCCTCTCGATAATGTGATGGACACAACGGTGAGAGGGTTATCTTCTGCTATTTCAGCACCCTTAAATCTCGCCGCAATCATTTTTATCTTTCTTTATGGCTATAATGTTATGACAGGTCGCGTTGCGCTTTCCATGCATAGTCTTCTCAATAATGTTGTTAAAATCGTTGTTGTGACAACAATGGCAACGAATGCGGATACATTTAATACTTATGTCAAGGATATTTTCTTCAATGATTTATCCAACGCTATTGGGAATGCACTTAACAGCAATCCTGCAAGCTCCAATGTTTTTGATTATATTTTGTTAAAGGCAAATGCTCGCTATCAAGAAGTTTTATACAATGCTTGGTTTTTTGAAAAGATCATTGTGGGGCTTCTTGGTTCTATCATGCTTTTAGCCGTTATTCTTTTTTGTATAGGTGGTTTTATTGTGCAAATGTTTGCACAAGTTGCTCTCGTAATGATTATAGGTCTTGGGCCTCTATTCATTAGTTTGTATTTGTTCAACGCAACGCGAAAATACACCGATGCATGGATTACAACTTTGATCAATTTTACCATTTTACAGGTTCTCGTGATCATGCTTGGAACAATTATATGTCAAGTTATTCTACAGGTTCTCAAAGTTTCATATGAATCAATCTATGTTCTTTTCCCCCCTGTCCTCGTCATTTCGATCATAGGGGTTATTATCTTCCGTGCGCTTCCCGGTATTGCAACAGCGCTGGCCTCTGGTGGACCATACTTTAACACTGGTGTCTCTTCAGGGGGACAGGTTTTCACAATGCTTGCCAATGGTGCAAGAACGAGTGCTAATACAGTAAAAAATGCTGCTTTACAAATCTCAGGTGCTGCCGGTAACGCTACTAAAGGTGTGGCAAGCGCGGCAGCAAAAGCAGGAAGATCTGGAGGTGGTCGTGGTCGGTTTTAAGATAAAGCACCTCTTTAAAAGAATAAGCATTTTTGTTTTTGCCTTGCGTGCGCCCTTTGGCGCACGCGCCATGATCCTGTTTCAGGTAAGATCTAACATCTTAGATCTTACAACAAAACCAATCACATAGACTTTTAAAAGTGTCCAGAATAAAGGCTCTCATGCATTGTATTCCAAGATATTTGTGAGTTCAAAAAATGAAACGAAAAATAACTTTTGTTATGGTCCTAACAATCGCTCTTACTGGTTGTGCCTCTTTGAGTGGCCCCAAAAAACCACCACGCTGTAATGGCAAACATACCCGTGCTTTAAATAAAGATAAGTGGAATTGGGACAATCAAAACGTTGTCCACCCAGAAAAGAGCGTAAGGACTGTTACCACTCCCATCATTCTCAATACTTTAGAAAGTGAAAAAGCAACAACCAATTCAGCTTTATTAAAGCCGGTTATTCATGAAGCACGATCTGATAAAACTGTGGAGGTTACGCGTGAAAAGTGATGCCCTTGAAGAATATATAAAAGAAGCGCGCTCATTTGACATTGATCGCATGCATAGCATGCGCGTGCGAATGAAAATTTCCATGGCTTTAACAGTGCTTTTTGGATTGATGACGATTGCGCTGGCTTTAGCTGTTGCAGCTTTGACGCCTTTAAAAACGGTAGAGCCTTTTGTTATCCGCGTCGATAACTCAACAGGCATTATTGATACTGTAAGCGCCCTCAAAGAATCCCCTAACGACTATGATGAAGCGATAACGCGTTATTTTGCCAGCCAATATGTTCGTGCCCGTGAAAGTTTTCAAGCATCAGAAGCAGAAAACAATTTTCGCTTAGTTTCTCTTTTATCTTCTCCAAAAGAACAAAACCGTTTTGCAAAATGGTACGCGGGCAATAATCCAGAAAGTCCGCAAAATATTTATCATAACATGATTGCTACCGTCACAATCAAATCAATCTCTTTTATAAGCAAAGATCTTATTCAAGTTCGTTACTATAAAACGGTCAGAGACTTTAATGAAAAAGAAAATATTTCCCATTGGATTTCAATATTAAATTTTTCCTACGTGAACGCACACATTTCAACGTCTGATCGTCTCATCAACCCTCTTGGTTTTCAAGTATCGGAATATAGATCTGATCCAGAGGTGATAAAATGATCAGACTTTTACAAACAACCTTTTTAATTTTTACGATCACTCTCAACTTTCACACTGTCCTCTCACTTGCAGAAACAGCGCCTGTCAGTGCACGTAAAGATAACCGCATCAGATTTGTCAATTATGACCCCTACAACGTCGTACAAATCATTGGCTCCATTCGCTCTTCAGTTCAGCTGGAATTTGCCGATGATGAAGAAGTAACCTATGTAGGAATTGGAAATTCCGTTGCTTGGCAAGTTGCACCGGCTGGTCACTTTGTTTTTCTCAAACCACGTGAAATCCAACCTGTGACCAATTTACAAATTGTCACAAGCCGTCAAGATGGAACACAACGATCTTATCAATTCGAGCTGCAAATCCGTGAAGGCGATGTTTCAGCTGGCAATGAGACATATTTCTTGGTAAAGTTTCGTTATCCAGAAGATGAAGCCTTGCGTAAGAAATTAGCCGAAGCAGAAAAAGCAAAACAACGTGAAGAAAACTTTGTCAATGATGTTTTAAATATCCATGAAGATTTTGGACCACGCAATTGGGCTTATGAAGCCCAAGGTTCATCCCTCATTGAACCTGCTTCTGTCTATGATAATGGAAAAACAACAACCTTTACCTTTTTAGGCAACATTGAAATCCCTGCCATTTACATTGTATCGCCTGATGGGCAAGAAGCGCTTATTCCCAAATCAATTAAAGGCAACAAGGTTATTGTTCATGCAACAGCTGCACAATTCACGCTACGGCGTGGGAATGAAGTATTGTGCATCTTTAATAAAAGGTTCGTACCAGAAGGAATTAACCCTGAAACAGGTACGACATCACCATCTGTACAACGTAAAGTGAACCTAGGAAGCAGCCATGAATAACACCGTGGATGAAAAAAGCATTAATGATCGCGATACAATAAAAAATGCTCAAGGAAAAAGTCAACAGAACAATGCAGGAAAAGCTATTGCTCTTATTATTCTTTTCAGTGTCTGTCTTTATTTAGCCTATTCAACACTTGTTACAGAAAAAAAACAACCAATTGAATCTTCAAAAGAAGGAAAAGTTATAAAACAAACAGAGCTTTTTCGCCCTGCAAAGCCTACCCCTTCCCCCCTTGAACAGCCTCAACGAAATAACGCTCTATTGCCAAAAGTCGAGCTACCAACACCAAACATCAATCAATTAAATTCTGATGACTCACTGTTGGAAGCAGCACAACGTGCTCCTGTATTAGCTTATGCAAATACACAACAAGGCAAAATAGATTCACAAACAAATAATGGTGTTTTGCCTCACCAACTTGAAAGTAAACCTGATGAAACGACACAACGTTTTAATCATCTTCTCAAACCCACAGTGCTTGAAGGTATTCGTGCTTCAACCCTTGGCAATCGAAACTACATCATCGCGATGGGAACTTCTATCCCTTGTATTTTAGAAACAGCCATCAACAGTGATCAACAAGGTTTTGCCAGCTGTATCGTTTCCAGAGATATCTTATCAGACAATGGTCGTGTTGTCCTTCTCGATAAAGGTACCCAAATTGTTGGTGAATATCGCGCCGGATTGAAAAAAGGCCAAACACGTCTCTTTGTGCTATGGAATAGAGCAAAAACCCCTAATGGTATCATTATATCCTTAGCTTCACCTGCAACAGACAGTTTAGGGCGTTCTGGTATAGATGGAGATATTGATAACCATTGGTTAGAGAGGATTGGATCTGCGCTTCTTGTTTCCCTGATAAAAGATGTGACAAACTATGCCAATAAACGTTTAGCAAAAAAACAAGAAAAAGAAGAAACTGAAACAATCTCTTCAGGACAAAATATTGCAAATATTGTCGTCGAAAATTATGCCAATATTCCTCCAACATTATCCAAAAACCAAGGAGAAATGGTGAATATCTTTGTTGCCCGCGATTTAGATTTTTCCAGCGTTTATAAATTGAAAGTCATCGAAAACAAAAAACAGATTACCAATCGAGCTGTTTCAAGAAACTTTTACAAAAATTCTGCGATACCTTTAGAATGAACTCAAATTTACATACCATGAGCGATGAAACCATCGCGATTGTTCTCACAAAACTTGAACCCATCCGTGCTTTTTTGAAAGATGAAAGTCTTTTTGAAATTGTTATCAATCGTCCCTATCAAGTAATGACGGAAGGTATTGATGGATGGAAAACAATAGAAGCACCGGCTCTCTCTTTTAATGAGCTTATGGGGATTGCAAAAGTTGTCGCGTCCTATTCCAAGCAAAACATATCAGACAAGAATCCAATATTATCGGCTACTCTGCCAGGTAATGAGCGCATTCAAGTTGTTATTCCGCCGGCTGTCGAAAAAAACACGATTAGTATGACAATTCGCAAACCATCATCGCAAAGTTTTTCTCTCGAAGAGCTCGCGAATAAAGGTCTGTTTTCGCTCTGTGAACAGATATCTTTCACGCCATTGAATGATTATCTTTCTCGTTTTAACGAACTCAAAATCATCGAGCATAACTTAGCTCATGCCTACTGCAATAAAGACTTTGTCTCCTTTTTAAATCAAGCTGTAAAATGCCAGAAAAATATTTTAATTGCAGGAAAAACTGGTTCAGGTAAAACAACATTATCAAAAGCATTAATCGCCAAAATCCCTCAAGAAGAGCGTATTATCACCATTGAAGATACACAAGAATTGGTGATACCGCACCCTAATCATGTCTCGATGTTCTATTCAAAAGATGGACAAGGCTTAGCCTCTGTTGGACCCAAAGAATTGCTTGAATCATCTTTACGGATGCGTCCTGATCGTATTCTTTTGCAAGAACTTAGAGATGGTACAGCCTTTTATTATATCCGCAATGTCAATTCAGGTCATCCAGGTTCCATTACAACTGTTCATGCCTCAACAGCCCTTGCTGCCTTTGAGCAAATGACCCTTTTGGTCAAAGAAAGTGACGGAGGAGGTGATTTAGAGCGTGATGATATTCGAGGACTGTTGATTTCAATGATTGATATCATCATCCAATGCAAACGGGTTGAAGGAAAATTTAAGGTCACAGAAATTTATTATGATCCCTTCAAACAACGAAACATCTTTGGAGGAGACTAAAAGAAGATCACATCGGCTGCTAAAGGCTCTTTTAAAGCAACGATTGCACATAAAAGGAAAAATACATGAAAACCAAAGCAACAGAAAACAGCGAAAATCTTTTATCGATGACAGTGGAAGAATTAAAACAACGCCGTGAAGCGGTTGAATCAGCCATCAGCACTCATGCAATAGAGGGAATAGCGCTACATTCCAAAACGCTAAAAATTTTAGAAGAATATGCAAGGGGGAATATTTCACTCGAGGAATTTAATACTCTCATGGACAACGTAACATTATAAGGAAGCTACGATGCCAAAAGCAAAAGAAAAAACAAAAAATATACAGACAGTTTCTCCCCATCATTATGTCTACCCGAACACCACAACACTCAAAAATAAATATGGAATAAAAAACTTGAAATCCTTTCTGGAGAAATGCTCGCATGATACAGCAAAAGCGATGGTTAATCTGCGTGAAGCCCCCCTACCAGAAAAATTTGATACCTCCTATCTATGCTCTATTCATTATCAGTTGTTTAAAAATACCTTTGAATGGGCTGGTCATCTTCGCCATCTTCCCTTTACATTTGAAGATGGTACCACAGCCGCTATGCCCGAAATGAAAAGAACAGGATGGGAAAATCCTTTTGCACTCGGTGATGAAATCCCTGAAGGTTTACAAAAATTAGATCAAACACTTGCCGAAAAAGATAATTTGCAAGGCTTAACGCGTGAGAAATTTAACTCTGAAGCAATAAGCTTATTTAACTTCCTTAACCAACTCCATCCTTTTAGAGAAGGCAACGGACGTACACAACGGGTCTTTTTTGAAAAGCTTGCTCAAGCAGCAGGCCATCAGCTTGATTTTTCACTTGTTACAAAAGAACGCATGATGCTCGCCAGTGTTGCTGTAGCAGAAAATGGTGATCTAGAACCAATGCAACATCTATTTGAGGATATCTCTAATCCCAATAAAATACTTCTTTTAAAGGAATTCATGAACAACATGAAAGAACTTGGGCGCAATGTTAATGATCGTCCCGTTATGGTTGCAAAAGAAGGTGAAACCTACACAGGGATGTATAGAGGTGCTGGTTATGATAGCTTTGCATTCAATGTGAAAGGGGCTTATATCATCGGCAATAAAGAGCATCTCACACCAGAACAACTCAAAACATTAAAACCCGGTGACAAATTTACCTTTACAGTTCCAAAAACAAAAGAGCTTGAAAGCATTCTCATTCCAGAAGAAAGATTAGCTCCTTTGACAGAAAATAAAAAAGCCGAAATGGTTGCAGAAGATTCTTGCGTCCACGCAAGCTTAAAACAGGTCCAGAAATTGGCAAAAATTGTTTATGGTAAAGAAAAAACATTAGATAAACAGATGCTAGAGATCATCAAAAATCCAAGCTTAGGCCAACAGCTCGCCAACCAGATTGAAAGAGCACCGCACTCTGTTTCTCATCTTGCAGGTTTCAGTTTATGCGGACTACAAAATCAAGCACGTGCAAACGCTAAAAATCATCTTGAGATGCTCTGTACTACCGTTGCAAATTTCGCCCATGCTGTAAAACATGCGGAGAAGGAAATTACTCAAGAACATGCAACAGAACAAAGTCGTCGTGCAAAAATAGTAAAAATGCCAAGCAAAAGCTTACAAGAGCTCTTCACCTTGCCAAAAGAATTACAGCAAGAAGCTTTAGCAAAAAATCCTTTACTTCAAAAAGAGCTTACCGACTTTGTAAAAAACATCAATAGCCGTCTCTCACTAACTGAACATAAAGCTGTCAAAAATAATGAGTATGAAACACTGGCTCAAAGCATTGGTGTATCAGAAAATAAAGCCAAACAAATTACACAAACCGTTAAGCAAGCCAAAGAACTACATCAGCAAACACAAGTATGCACAATGCATCGTTCCAAAGCATTTTCTATGGCTTGCTAAGAATGGATAAAAGCTTCCTACTTTATAAGAAGGGCTCATAAACGAGAACTGTTTGGCGTCATCTGCGCTTTTTCAAAAAAGAGAGAGTTTAATATCACACACCTGAAAAAAGAGCTTTTAGCAGCATAGTCTGATAGAATTGAAAGTAAATACAATGAAATATACCAAGACACAAATGGTGCTCATTTTAACACCAATCGCTTTAGGTGCTTTAACGATATTCCTTGTTCCTCATTTTTTGTTGTTTATAACAAATGGACTAAAGAGCAATCAAATTTATTGGACTCTTCGTTCAGAACCTTTACTAGTCCTAGCACTAACAGCTGCTGTGTCATTGTTTTATAGTCTCTCGCAAAAGCTGCACTTACGTAAAGGAATTACTTTCGTTTCCCTTATCTTTTTTGGAACCACAGCTCTTTACTATATTGGTGGAGAAATAAAACGTTTAGGTCCCTATGTTGGACAACAAGGAATAACGTGGAATTATGCGCTTCAATTCATGGACCCCATGGTTGTCTTTGGCATCATCATTGGTGGTTTTTTTTCCATTATTCAATTCATAACAACCTCTCCACCTAAAAATAAGGTCAAGCGTGCAAAAAAAGGTGTGTTTGGTGAATCCGCATGGATGAATTTAAGAGAGGCAGCGAAAATTTTTCCTGCCAATGGGCAAATTGTTGTGGGGGAAAGATACCGTGTTGATCAAGATAATGTGTGCAAAATTCCCTTTTCACCTGGCAATAAAACAACATGGGGAAAGGGGGGAACAGCCCCTTTGCTAACCTTTAATCTTGATTTTGGTTCAACTCATATGATCTTTTTTGCTGGTTCTGGTGGCTATAAAACCACAAGTACAGTAGTTCCCACGTGTCTAACCTATCCAGGGTCTATTATTTGTCTTGATCCTTCAACAGAAGTTGCCCCAATGGTCAAATTTGCGCGTCAAAAGATGGGGAATAGAAATGTCATTGTTCTCGATCCCAATTCATTTTTAACAAAAAATTTTAATGTCATTGATTGGCTTTTAGACGACAGCGTACCACGCACACAACGCGAAGCAAATATTGTAAGCTTTTCTAAATTGCTTCTTACAGATAAAAAATCAGACAATTCTTCAGCGGAATATTTCTCGACACAAGCTCATAACCTTTTAACAGCCCTTCTTGCTCATGTTATATTTTCTGATGAATATAAAGACAACGAGCGCAATTTAAAAACATTGCGTGGAATTCTCTCTCAATCAGAAACAGCTGTTGTCAATCAACTACGTATGATTCAAGAAACAACACCTTCTCCTTTTATTCGCGAAATGGTTGGTATTTTTACAGAAATGGCAGAGCAAACCTTTTCAGGAGTCTATACAACCGCATCAAAAGACACTCAATGGCTTTCTTTGTCCAATTACGCAGATCTTGTCTGCGGAGATGATTTTTTTTCCTCAGATATTACAAATGGCAATACAGATGTTTTTCTCAATCTCCCCGCAAGCATTTTAAACAGTTATCCAGCTATTGGACGCGTGATTATTGGCGCTTTTCTCAATGCCATGGTTACAGCAGACGGTAACTATAAAAAGCGTGTTTTATTTGTCTTAGATGAAGTTGATCTTCTAGGCTATATGAATATTTTAGAAGAAGCGCGCGATCGTGGACGTAAATACGGTACATCTTTAATGCTTTTTTATCAATCCTCTGGTCAGTTGGTCAATCACTTTGGAGAAGCTGGAGCACGTTCATGGTTTGAAAGCTGCTCCTTTGTCAGCTATGCTGCCATTAAAGACCTCCAAACTGCCAAAGACATTTCAGAACGCTGTGGCCAAATGACTGTTGAAGTAACCGGAACAAGCAAATCAAGAGGCTTATCTTTAGGAAAGAGTTCATACAACGTCAATTACCAACAAAGAGCTCTGATTTTACCCCATGAGGTTATTCAAGAAATGCGTCAAGATGAACAAATTATTCTTATGCAAGGACAACCTCCTTTGCGATGTGGTCGCGCCATCTATTTCAGAAGAAAAGAAATGTTAGCCGCAGCTGCCAAAAACCGCTTTGCCCCACAAAAGAAAAACTAGCCTCCTATTATGAGATCTTGACTATGAAAAGAACAACAACAAAAACAATATACATTTCTGTTTTTTAAAAGCCCGTTAACAAAAAGTTTTTGCCCACTTCCTCACACACATAGGGAAAACATGATAAAAAAACCGTGTTTTTTCCTTTTTGTATTTTGTGTATTGTTTTACCAGCGCCCATCGTCTTTATAAAAAACACCAATCCCCTCAAATCACCTATAACTAAACCAACATCTCCACTGAGGAAAGTCTGTAAATACATTCCTACAAAGCTTTTTGTGTATAATTTATCCCCTACAAAAAACCCAAAATTTAATCTTTGAGATAAGAACTCTCAAGACACCTACACTCAAGAACATCGATTTTTTCCAAAAAAATATTTTAGATATGCATCAAAATGAATAAATCGTTCTTATACAAACTTTTACCCCTTTACGATATCATAAAGTGTTCTATTTTAAAGATAAAGCGCTGAAAAAAGGCTTTTCTCCCCAACTAAAGAAAGGGTTTCCTCTCTTATGGATCTTAAAGAAGCGCAATACGATAAGAGTAACAATACAAAATAAAAAACAATTTGTTTCAAAAATACACAAACAAGATGTTCATATGGCAAGATGTTCATATGGAGCAATAAGAAAAACATAATGGAGAAAAATTTTTGATGACTGCTTTTGCCCATAGATTCACTAATCTGAGTACTGTGTATGAAAAGTACCAACTCCATCCGCAAACCAAGAGCGATTGCACCCGCCATATCCACGATCTTCATCAAAGCGCTCTTGCAAATAACTTTGTTAAAAGTAAAAAACCAACAATTTTAAACAACATTTTTCTTTTTGACCTCTTCCTTACACCTCAAAGAATGAAGGTTTTATCCAGAGTCAATTTGTAGATAATCCATTTTCTGACCACTCATGGGATTCATATCAGCGCCCTCAATAGCAGTATTTTACAGCACAAGATAATAAACAAAGGAAACATCAGAAAAGCTTTCCAAAAATAAATGAAAAAAGAAAATATACATGAAAACAATCACAACAGAACATTTGGCATTTCTCACACCAAAAACCTTTCAAAAGTATCACAAAACGATCGATACAACCATCCATACACTTGAGGGAAAAGCGCTCCCTCTCATAACACCAAAATCTCAAAAGAATACGCGAAGGGGAATTTTTCACATGCAGCGTTTAAGACGCTTATCAACCACCACCCCACCTACCTAGGAGAGATTATATGTTAGAGCAAAATTATTTATATAAAGGTACCCTAACACTCAAAAATAAATATGGCATAAAAGACCCCAAAAAACTGTATGAACGCTGTGCCCATGATACCGCCAGAGAAGCCATCAATTTTCGCCATGAACCACTTCCACAAAAATTTGATTCCACTTATTTAAAATTAATCCACTGGAGCCTCTTTCACAAAACTTTTGAATGGGCTGGAAAAACCCGCGATATATCCTTTACATTTGAAGACGGAACCTCTGCCCATATGCCGGCGATGCGTCCCAAAGGTTATGAAGTTCCTTTTGCTATTGGTCCACAGATAAAAAAAGAGTTAAAACAACTCGAAAAAACACTGAATGAGAAGAACAATTTAAAAGGTTTATCGCGCCAAGAATTTGCTGAAAATGCCGCTGAAGTTTTTATGGTGCTCGAGCACGCACATCCTTTCCGAAAAGGGAATGGGCGCGTAAATCGAATGTTTATGGAAAAACTTGGACAAGCAGCAGGACATACCATTGACTTTTCTTTCATCACAAAAAGACGCATGACAGCAGCTTGTATTGAAGCCATGCAATATGGCAATCCCCAACCGATGAAAGATCTTTTTGAAGATATCACGCATCCGCAAAAATCCCTTGTTTTAAAAGAATTCATCTCCCAAATGAGAAATGCTGGACTGGATGAAATTAACAATCGTATTGTTGTTGCCGCAAAAGAAGGGATCCCCTATGAAGGCATCTTTAGAGGTTTTTCAGCAGAAGGTTTTGTCATGGAAGTAGACGGTGCTTTCGTCGTCGGCCACAAAGATGATCTCCCCCCAGAACTCGTCAAAACATTACTCAACGGTGCCCGCCTCTGCTTTCAAAAAAACAACGTTCAAAGCTTACAAGAAACACTGATCCCAAAAGAGACATTAGCACCTCTCACACATGAAGAGTTATTCACAAGGATTTCACATGACCCTTATGTTGAAGCATGCCGAAAAGAAATCGAAAATTTATCAAAGACTGTTTATGGTAAAGCCCACGCATTAAAGACAAAAACGGATATCTTAACGGCAGATCCAAACTTCGGAAATCAGTTTGCCAATGAAATTTTACAAAACCCTCAATCAATTTCTAAACTTGCAGGAAGAAAAATACTTGGCATGAAAAGTCCAAACCGTAGACAGGCGGAACAAACCGCTCCACAACTCAGCCAAGCCCTTAAAAATTATACCACAATAACACAACAAACAAAAGAAGAAATTTTAGAGCAACATCAAAGAGAACAAAAACGCTTGAGCCACACTGTCGAAACACCTGAAAAAAATTTACAAAACCTGTTTGCCTTACCAAGAGAACAACAAAGAGAAGCTTTATTGCATTCTCGTTCACTGCGACAAGAACTCCATCACTTTTCGCGCCAACTACACAATCGTCTATCTTCAGAAGATCGTAAAGCCATACAAGAAAAAGATTATACCAGACTAGCTTGCCTACTTGGGACATCGGAAAGCAGAGCAAAAGAAATTGCGAATACTGTAAGGAACACCAAAGAAGCACAATGTCAAGCTCACACCTTAAAAGTTAATCGCTCTTCATCACTTGCTCTTACCGGCTAGAAACGCGTGAACTTTTGCCTTCCAACTAACTCTTGGCGCAAATCATTTTATCTCCATTGCGCCCACCAGTTGTTTTAGAATGTTACAAAAAACAGTCCTAAAAATGAATCCTGTAATTTACTATAACTTATTGATAAAATTTCATAAAAAAGCTGTATAAAAGACATAAATGTCCACTATATACAAATATGAATAGCGCGAAATCTTTGGAGGTCATTCAATTCGATATCTGCCTTGTGTCTTACAGTTATCAGAAAGTGGGGAATGCGCCAAAGCCAAAGAGGTTTTCTAAAAATATTGAAAGGAAACAGCCATGAAAAAAAGTCACCCAACCGCTTCTACCAATATAGATGAACTAAGACAACAATTTGAACAACAAAATCTAGGAGCTTCTAATGTAGAAGACCTCTACGCAAAGGTTAATAAACCACCCAAAGAACAGCGCAACTCACAACAATATACACTTCAACAACCACCAAAAACGATCTATGCTCCCCAAAAGCCACTAGAACAACAAAACCTAGGAGCTTCTAAGGTAGAAGACCTCTACGCAAAGGTTAACAAACCACCCAAAGAACAGCGCAACCCACAACAATATACACTTCAACAACCACCAACAACGATCTATGCTCCCCAAAAGCCACTAGGAAATCCCTATGACAGACTTGGTGGAGAACCAAGTGATGGGCGACGCGCCGACAGACTCGTAGATCCCTATGCAGTAACCGATCTGGAGGCAAAAGGTTGGCAAACGTCCCCCTACGACACAGTTGGTGGAGATGCACAGGGTAGGCATTCTTCCCATGAACCAGAACATCTCTATGCAGAGCTTGAATTTGGTGAACGTGGTGGTCTCTCTCCCCAAAAATCACTCGAATCTGTCTATGCAACGGTTGGCATGGGGGCTGAAGGCAGGCAAGAGTCTGAACAACGAGAAAATCCCATATATCAAGGCGTTGGCTCAGGCAAGATCTCCCCTCCCAGAACCCCAAAAGATGTTGTTACAACAAAGCTTTTACAAAATACAAGCTTTCAATATGGTGTAAGAGAAATCCAAGAGCGATGCAGAGTTGTTTATGGTAACGAGCATGCTTTGAATGGACCACTTGCGAAGATCCTTGATGATCCTCAAAATGCAGAACAAATCTTATGGAATCTTGCAGAAAATCCTCAAAGCGCTGGTAAGCTTGCAGGTCACAAAATACTTGGTGTAAAATCTCCAAGCCGCAGAGAAGCTGAAGAGGAGTTTACTCACCTTTGCTCAGCTCTTGAGAGACATATGCATAACACACAAAAGCTCCATAAACAATTTACACATGAACATGAAAGAGGTCAAAAACAAGAAAGTCCAGAAAGAGGCCCAGAACACAGACATCACCACCATCATCGTCGTCATCACACAAAAGGACAAGAACAAAATAGTCCAGAGCACAGCCCACAACGGCAAAGACATGGCGAAAAAGGAATGGCTTTTGCCATGTAAGTGAGCCCCCGTAAAGTACATAAATTTTTATTTTTCATTGAATTTCTTGGCGCAAATCGTTTCATTACGATTGCGCCAAGAGTTGTTTTAAAATATTATAAAATAGTTCTAAAAGTGGATCCGTAATTTATCATAATTTATTGATAAAATTTCATAAAAAAACTGTATAAAAGACACAAAGGTCCGTCACACTGATCCTGAATAGCACGAAATCTTTGGTGGTCATTCAGTTGGATATCTTCCTTTGTACAAAAGTTATCAAAACTAAAAGTGGGGAATGCACCAAAGAGGTTTTCTAAAAATATTGAAAGGAAACATGTATGAAAAAACATCATCCACACCCTTCTGCAAATCCAGAAGCCCTCTATGCAACAGTTAATAAACCAAACAGAGGAAACCAGCACACACCAACCCCAGAAGAGGAAGTTCTGTACGCGTCAGTTAGCAGTATTGCTCCTTCAAGGGGTAGACACCATCATCAAAGAAGAGAAGATCCTGAAACAGACTATACAGAGGTTGCTCCCCCAAAACACGAAGCTGAAGTTACATACGCATCAGTTAGCAGTATTTCTCCTTCAAAAGGTAGACACCATCATCAAAGAAGAGAAGATCCTGAAACAGACTATACAAAGGTTGCTCCCCCAAAACGCGAAGCTGAGGTTACATACGCATCAGTTAGCAGTATTTCTCCTTCAAGAGGTAGACACCATCATCAAAGGAGAGAAGATCCTGAAACAGACTATACAAAGGTTGCTCCGCAACAAAGAGGAAGACCTTCATCTTCCCTCACAGCTGAGCAAATAACTGTCATACTTTTAAAAAACCCACATGTCCAAGCTTATGGAGAAGAGGTTATGCACTGGGGTAAGGTCGTTTATGGCAATGACACGCTTTTCCAGCAACACTTGCAAGGAATACTTACAGATCCCAGTAAAGGAAAAGACCTTTCAAATCAACTTGCTGAAAATCCTGAATCTATACATAAACTTGCTGGCCACTCCGCACTTGGCTTAAAAAGTCAAACACGCAAAGCAGCTGAAGACGGTTTTAAACCACTCGTTGATGCTATTGATGGTTATACAAAGGCTGTAAAAGAGGCAAAGGAGAGGCTTTTGCAAACCCCTCAAGCGGAGCAAAGACGCCATCAAGAAAATTCTCAGCAAGCTGAAAGAGCTCATCATCGTCATCATCACACAAGAGGACAAAACCAGGAGAGTCCAGAGCACAGTCCTCAACGACAAAGACACGGTATGGCTTATGCCATGTAAGGGGTTATAAGCATAAAGACGATAGTTTTGTTTTTCATGTAATCTCTTGGCGTAAATCGTTTTATTGCGGTTGCGCCAAGAATTGTTTTATCTTGTGACAAAAAATAGTCCTAAAAATGGATTCAGTAATTGACTATAACTTATTGATAAAATTTCACAAAAAAACTGTATAAAAGACACAAAGTCCCATTACGATGGTGACAAATAGCGCCGATCTTTGGAGACCACTCAATTTTGATATCTTCTTATAAAAACCATAAAAATATAAAGGGCGAGAGTGTACACCAAAGAGGTTTTCTAAAACAATTCTTGAAAGGAAACATGCATGAAAAAAGATCACCCTCACCCTTTTTCATCCCCTTCAATACAAGAACTTATAGCGCTCTATGAAAAAGCGGCGGCAGAAGTTACAAGCCCAGAAAGCCTCTATAAAGAAGCTCCTTCACAAAGCAAAAGACTGTCATCCATACCGGAAAAAGATGAGGAAAGACAATCTCTTTTAAAAGAAGAAACTGTACATGAATCAACAAATCCAACAACGCTTCTAACAAGAGGTAGCTCTACCAAAAGGCAGCAAAAACCTGAAACGACACATTCAACAGTTACTTCACAAGTTTCTCTAAAAAGGGCAACAAGAATTCTCTCAGAGGAAGAAATCATTCAATTGCTTCCACACCATTCATTGGTTCAAACATATCGAGAGGAAATCCAACGTTTATCCGCAAGTGCATATGGAGATTCAAATATTTTGCAAGAAAAAATGGAGGAAATTCAAGAAAATCCCGCTGCAGGAAAGGAGCTCTCATGGCGCATGGCAGCCCATCCTGAAAGTATCGCTAAACTTTCAGGCACCAGTACGTTGGGCTTCAAAAATCGAACGCGCAAACAAGCGGAAGAAGATTTTTCCGCCCTTTGCGTCACCGTTGATTGTTATACAAAAGCTGTAAAACAGGCAAGAGAGAGTCTATTGCAATCTCCAGAGCAAGAACTCAAAAACTATGAACGTTTAATGGGAAAGGCAGCAGTCACTGAACTTCTGCAAAAACCAGATCAACGTGAAAAAGAAACTCTTTCAGGGGCAGAAATTTCTACCAAAATTCAACAACATTCAAAAGTCAAAAGGCACCATGCCCAGATCAAATATTGGTGCGAAGTTGTTTTTGGTAACGCAAACATTTTGCAATCACAAGTGGAAAAACTTTTCCAAAACCCTGAAACAATAGAAGCGCTCGCACAGCAACTTGTCGGAAATCCTCAATCTTTTCACAAGTACGCTGGTATCAGTCTTTGTGGCTTTAAAAATCAAGCACGCAGACACGCTGAAGCTGGTCTTTCTCACTTAATTGACGCCGCTGACAATTATGCAACGGCTGTAGAACAAGTAAGAGAGAGCATTTTGCAAACCGAGCAGGCAAAACAAAAACGCCATGAACCATCTTCTAAACGGACGCAAGATTTGCATCAACAACAACGCTTATCACAATCTGTTGAACGCACTGAGCATTCAACAGTAACTCATGAAGAAGCAACAACCTCTACTCAACAAAGAGAAACAGATTTTAGTCCTCGCAAAACTGCGATACCAAAAGCGATGGCTTTTGCGAGCTAATAAGTTTTCACATTGAATCTAACGTCTTGGCGCAACACATGGCAAAGGTCATTTGCGCCAAGAGAGCCAAGTCTTGTGAACAATTCAGTTTCATATCCTCTCTCATAAAAGCAAGTAAAAAAGCATACAACAGAATAAAAACCAACGTACATTTTTAAATAGTATTTAAAAACAATATTGGAAGAGTTTGAAAGGAACATGTATGAAAAAAAGAAATCCTTCCCCTTTTATCACCGAAATGATGGAAAAATTTCAACAACAGACTGAACAATCCCCCACCAGAACCCCCCCTCCCCAAGTTTCTCAAAGTTTGCCAAAACCAACTGTACAAAAACGCCCAGAAAATTTATCACACCACCCAAAGGTTGCTCCACCGCCCCCCCCACGCATGAAAAACCCAGTGCAAACCAGCACAATACCTCCTAGCACCAAAAACCAAGAGACGCCTCTCCCACAAAAAAAAGTGGCTCCGCCAAAACCTCCGCGTGCAAAAGAGAGACAACAACATAAACCAACAGCTCAAGAGTTCCCCTCCCTACAGACAAAAGTGGCTCCGCCAAAACCTCCGCGCATGAGAGAAAAAACACAAACCGGCACAACAATCCCCAGTTCAAAAATCCCCAGCTCAAAAATCCAAGAAAACTCCTCTCCGCACACAAAAGCAGCGCCACAAAGACCTCCGCGTGCAAAAGAGAGGCAACAAAACAAACCAACAGTTCAAGAGTCCCCCTCCCTACAGACAAAAGTGGCTCCGCCAAAACCTCCGCGCATGAGAGAAAAAACACAAACCGGCACAACAATCCCCAGTTCAAAAATCCCCAGCTCAAAAATCCAAGAAAACTCCTCTCCGCACACAAAAGCAGCGCCACAAAGACCTCCACGCGAAAAAGATAGGCAACAAAACAAACCAACAGTTCAAGAGTCCCCCTCCCTACAGACAAAAGTGGCTCCGCCCCCTCCCCCACGCACGAGAGACAGAGTGCAAAACGGTGCAAAAATTCAGAATCCTGAAGCACACTACCCAAGTGTTAGACCCAAAACACCATCACATATGAAAGTCAGGCAACAAAGTAGTTCATCATCACAAGATAGTGGAACATATGCAGTACCTCCTTCACGAAAACCGCACCGTATGGAAAACAGAAAACAAAGCGATGCTGTCATCCCAAAACCTGCCTCTCCACACACAGCAATTGAACAGCCAAAACCGTCTCACGGACAAAAAAAATCTATTAATACAATGGAACGAGAGCTATTACTCGTAGCATATCAAGAAGAAATACGATTTTTGTGCGAAAAGGTTTATGGCAACAAGCTTATTTTAGAAGAAAGAATAGAAGCAATCAAAGAAAACCCCGATATGGGAGAAAAGCTCTTATGGGATGTTACAGAACAGCCTAAGTCTATTTCTAAGCTTGCTGGTAAAAAAGTTCTGGGCATAAAAAATCATGCGCGCAGAAAAGCTGAAGAAAATCTTCCTACCCTACGTACTGCCATTAACGATTATGTGTATACTTTAAAATATACAAAAAGTGAAAAGATTTCACGAGGTTCTCACACGGAACAACAACACCAGCGACAAGCACAAGAGAAAGAGCCAATAAATCAACATTTACAAAATCCGCTCAATTCAGAAAAGAAAATAAAGCCTCTCTCAAATCAGGAAATTGCCCGCAGAGTTCAACAAGATCCATCGGTTCGATATGGTCAAAGAGAGATCGAATATTGGTGCGAAATTGTTTATAATGATCCATTTATTTTGCAATATAGAATAGAAGATATGCAAAAAATTCCAGAGATAGGAGAAGAGCTTGTATTTCAAATTGAAAACCCTTCTAGATCTTTTGCTCCGCTTGCTGGTAGGCAAGTCCTTGGCATAAAAAATGGAGCACGCAAAGCTGCTGAAGAAAATCTTCCTACCCTGTGTACCGCCATTAAGGATTATGCTGAAACTGTAAAACAGTTAAGAGAAACCATTGTGCAAAACCATCAGGCAGAACAACAAAAACGTCATCAACCGCTTAACGATCCCGATAAAAAATTGCAAAAGCAGCAAAACTTATCGCGGTCCCCGAAGTTACCTGAACGCTCAACTTCAAAGCAGCATCAAGAGGTTGCAGAAACTTCTAGACAAGAAGACCAGCCGCATGTTCGACCGCGCAGAGCCGAAACATCAAAAGCAATAGCTTTGTCGTGATAAATCTCCTAATTGTTGGCTTTTCATACAAAACTTTGGTGCAATTACCTTGCCAAGATTGCATCAAAGATGGTGTATAAAATACAGAAAACTTTGAATAAGACACCCCATTATTTTACAGAATTCATTGATAAAATTTCACGATAATACTTCATAAAAATTACAAACTTTAACTTTGTTCCATGCGAATAAGGTCAATTTTTTCAAGCATTCAAATGGGCATTCTTCTTTGAAGAAAACGCAATGAAAATAATTAAAGGCAAAAAATGTAAAAAAAGCTTTCAAAAAATAATGTTAACATTTGAAAGGAAATATACATGAAAGAAAACACTAAACATTATGCCTCTTCCACACAAGAAGAATTGCAAGAACAACACCCTGCAATTAGTGCAGCCATTTCTAAGCAAATCAATAAAGCATCGCAAAATTTCTTTTATCCCAATAGCAAAGTGCTTAAAAATAAATACCGCATCAAAGAGCAAGAAATATTAAAGGAACAATGTTGTGATGATGTAAAAAAAGAAATGATAAAACTGCGTCAAGAACCTCTACCTGAGCAGCTTAATTCCTCCTATCTAAAATATCTTCATCAACACCTCTTTTCCCGTGCATTTGAATGGGCCGGACAAACACGCGAAGAACCTTTTACATTTGAAGATGGTAGTGTTGCTTCTATGCCCATTTTGAAAAGAAAAGAATTTACAAAACCTTTTGCGATTGGCAGAAAAATACAGGAGGGACTAGAAAAGTTAGATAAAACACTTGCTGAAAAGAATAATTTACAAGGCTTAACTCGCGAAGAATTCGTTGAACAAGCAGCTGGAATAATGATAGATTTGCACCACATGCATCCTTTCAGAGAGGGCAATAGGCGCACAAAGAGACTGTTTGTTGAAAAACTCGCTCAAGCAGCAGGACATAAGTTAGACTTTTCTCTTGTGAGCAAAAAACGTAAAGACTTTGTCCGCGCCGCTGCCATGGAACATAGCGATCCAGAACCTATGAAGCATCTGCTTGAGGATATCTCAAATCCAGAAAAATTGCTCATTTTACAAGAATTTACCAACTCTATGAGAGAGCTTGGATTGGATGAAAAAAATTATTATCTCGCTGTCGTCGCAAAAGAAGGAGAAACCTATCATGGTACCTACAGAGGCAGTGGACCCAATGGCTTCATGCTTGATGCCAACGGGATTTTCATCTTGGGAAATAAAAAAGATCTCACCCCAGAGCAAATACAGACATTAAAAATCGGTGACGCCCTCTCCTTTACAGCGCCCAAAACTCAAAACCCAGAAAAAACTCAGCGAAAAACATTGCTTCCAGAAAAAAAAAGAGCCGTTCTCACAAGCGATGAAATAACTGAAAAGAGCAAAGATAACGCATCCATTCAAACAAAGAAAAAAGAAAACGCCCTTTTTTCACCATGGATTACCCCTCATGCTTTACATGACAGCATTGAAGGTATGCCTCAAAGTTTGCAAGAACAAGAACAAATGGCCAAACCAATTGCGCAATCTGCTTCCTCCATGAGGAAAACACAAAAAGATTTCCAAAAAAACATTTTACAGACCAGCAATACAGCGACAAATGATCCAATATCTGTCCAAACGACAAAGGAAAAACGCTCTGATCATCAAGAAAGAACAAAACAACCCCCAAAAAAAGCAATGGCATACTGGGACACTGGTACAAAAAAGACGGACAGCGTCCCTCTCACCTTACAGGAGAAATTATCCTCATCGCCTGAAACCGAAGAAAATAAGACAATGTACCGTAATTTCTTTTGCCCTAATAGTATCACCTTAAAAAATAAATATGGAATAAAAGACTATAAAAAATTAAAAGTGCAATGTGCCCATGATACAACAAAAGCAATCATTCATCTACGCCAAGAAGCGCCACCGCAAAAACTAACTTCCACATATCTCCAATATATTCATCACACCCTATTTAAAAATACTTTTGAATGGGCCGGACAAACACGCGAAAAACCATTTACATTTGAAGATGGTACCGTTGCTTATATGCCAATGATGAAAAAAGCTGGTATTTCTTTTGCCTCAGCAAAACAGATACAAGAGGGACTAGAAAATTTAGATAAAATACTTTCTGAAACGAATAGTTTAAAAGGCTTAACCCGCGAAACATTTATTGAACATGTCACTGAAATGTTGATCCAGCTCAACTATACGCATCCCTTCAGAGAAGGTAATGGACGCACACAACGAATGTTTTTTGAAAAACTTGGGCAAGTTGCTGGCCACACACTCGACTTTTCTCTTGTAACAGAAAAACGCATGAATCTTGCCAGCATTGCATCGCTAAAACATAACGATAAGGAAGAGATGAAACATCTTCTTGAGGATATCTCAAATCCAGAAAAAATACTTATTTTAAAAGAATTCATAGACAATATGAAACATATTGGATTTGAAAATATTCATCATCATCTTATTATAACAGCGAAAGAAGGTCATACCTATAAAGGCTTCTACAGAGGCAGTGGACCCAATGGCTTCATGCTTGATGCCAACGGGATTTTCATCTTAGGAAATAAAAAAGATCTCACTCCAGAGCAAATACAGACATTAAAAATCGGTGACGCCCTCTCCTTTACAGCACCAAAAGTTCAAAACCAGCAAGAAGTGCTTATCCCCGCAGAAACAATAGCCCCCCTTACCAACAATGAAATTGCCACAAGGATAAAAAACAACGCATCCATTCAAGTAAGAAGAAAAGAAATCGAAACTTTGTGCCAAATCATTTATGGCAATCGTCATATTTTGCAGAAAAGAATAGAAATGATCCATGAAAATCATACTGAAGGAGAACAGCTCACCTATCAAATTGCCACCTCTCCCCAATCTATTTCTAAGCTTTCTGGTAGCAATGTATTTGGCATAAAAAACAACGCGCGCGCCCATGCTGAAGCAAATATTTTGCCCCTCTGTAGAGCCATTGATCGTTATATCAATATTTTTAAACAAACAGAAAGAGACATTCTCCATACCCATCATGTAAAACAAAGGCGGTGTGAACAGTCGGTAAAAATTCCTGAGGCTTGGATGAAAAATCTCTTTTCCTTGTCAAAAGCACAACAGCAAGAAACTTTATCAAACTCTCCTGAATTAAGGGGGGAGATAAGGACTTATATCAAAAAAATCAATGAGCGCTTATCCTCAAGCGAGCATGAAGCTATAAAGGAAAATAATCCTGAAAAACTTGCGAAGTGTCTTGGCACATCAACCGTTAAAGCAAAAGAAATTATGGAAATAGTCAAGCAGATAAAAGAGATAGAACAGCATATACACCCCATGTATTTTTATAACCATAAATTCGATGAGTGCTTAGCACCAAACCAGTATCAATCTATCCAGCATCAATCTATAAAGACAAACAATGAAAAAAAATGTTCCAACACTCTTGATAAAGAAGCAATTAAAGTGCAAAAAATGACAGAAAACGTCAATCAGAGTTCTAAAAGACAAGAAAATATTCAACCTCACAAAACAGAGCACGCAAAAGCCATGACAATGAATATCTAAAGGATTCATAAACTTTAACTTTTTGCCCTCTCTGGTAAAAATGATAGCCTTTACCCGCCTGCTTTCATTGGCAAATCAATCGCACCTCAACGGGAATGGAAACCATGAGAGAACAAATTTATCTTATTTCCTCAGATTTTATCCTCATTAACTATGAAAAGAAACCTGAACAAGTAAAATGAAAGGATCAATCATTTTTGAAAATGATAATTAATCACTTTCATTACCTATAGTGCTAAAAACAGACAAAATGCTGTTGAAAGATCACGTCTTCCTATCCTTTTGTTTATGTAATCTCTAAAATGGGAAGGCAGCCTAATTTTGAGAGAATATAAAGCCGTAAAGGTAAAAAGCAATCACGAGCTTTGCCATCACCTTTTAGCTTAGCCTTACAACTTTTAAAAACATCTAAAGCACTGTCTTTTAAATAATGGATAGATAATGGAGATTGTACATTGCTTCACGCTTTTATTTTATTTGCGTTCTTTAATAGGGTCATGCCCCTTACATAAAAACAGAACGGTATTGGGGTGCACTATTCACGACATCACACCATAAAGAGAAATTAACATTATATATCCCTATATGTCCCTTCAAACTGTCATGATGTCGCTCCCATATTTCAGTTTGAAAAAGAAATTTTAATTATTTTATGGCAACAATAAAAATTGTAATGCAACAGTAAACAAGGAGCATAAAAAAGTCTTCAAGCACCATTGTTGACAGAAAGATAAACACCGTCGTAAAACGCTTACAAAAAGTATCCTTGATTGGGATACAGATCAGATTTTTACGATTTAAAACGGTTTATTTCTCCTATCATCGCTTCTCTTTTACAACGAACCCGATATATCTTTATGACATTGATTAAAAAAATTGCAACAGTTGCTTCCGGAACCCTCATGAGCCGTATTTTTGGCTTCGTACGCGAAATGCTTATGGCAGCAGCCCTAGGGACTGGTCCTGTTTCTGATGCCTTTAACGCTGCTTTTCGTTTTCCCAACACATTTCGTCGTTTTTTTGCTGAAGGTGCCTTTAACGCTGCTTTCATTCCTCTTTTTGCAAAAAAAATTACTGAAGATGGTCAAGAAACAGCATGCAAATTTGCAGAAGAAGTCTTTGGCGTTCTCTTTTCGATGCTCTTACTGTTAACGATTGCGATGGAACTGAGTATGCCTTTTTTGGTACGAACCATTATTGCCCCAGGTTTTACCGAAGATGCAACAAAATTTAACGCTACAATTCACTTTACTGCGATCATGTTTCCCTATTTAACCTGCATGTCGCTTGCTGCCATGATGGGGGGCATGCTTAATGCTCTGCGACGCTATTTTATTGCCGCCATTGCCCCACTCTTTTTAAACATTATTCTGATTGGTGTGCTTGCCTATGCTTGGATCTATAAACTTGACGCTTGGCATATCGGCTTAAATCTCTCTTGGGGTGTATTGGCAGCAGGACTTCTTCAACTCACCTTAATTGCCCTTGCTTTGCGTCAAAGTGGAATGAAAATTTCCTTCCGCCAACCCCATTTAAGTCCTAATGTTCGCAAACTATTAACTTTAGCATTCCCAGCAGCCATCACGGGTGGCATCACACAAATCAATTTGCTCATTAATACCAACATTGCTTCTAGTCAATCGGGTGCTGTCTCTTCTTTGATGTACGCTGATCGTCTTTACCAATTGCCTCTAGGTGTAATCGCCATTGCCGTTGCAACCGTTCTTTTACCAGAATTAACACGCGCTTTGCGAAGCAAAAAGCACAAAGAAACCCACCATTTACAAAACCGCTCTATTGAATTAACGCTATTGTTAACACTTCCAGCATCCATCGCTTTTTTACTGCTCTCCACTCCCATTGTCAGTTTGCTCTTTGAGCGAGGACAATTTACCAGTCAATCAACACACCATGTTGCACAATTACTGGAACTTTATGGATTAGGACTTCCAGCTTTTGTTCTCATTAAGGTCTTTATTCCTAATTTTTTTGCCCATGAAGATACCAAAACACCGATGATTTTTACAGGTATTTGCGTTTTCATCAATATCAGTCTCGCCTTAACATTATTTCCTATTCTATCTGCACGAGGCATTGTTATTGCTGAAATTACCTCTGGATGGGTCAACGCCCTGTTGCTTTGGGGTGTCCTTATCAAACGCGGTTATTGGAAATACGACTTCCAACTGATAAAGCAAATATTATGTCTCATGATAGCAACCCTTTTGAGTGCACTAGCCCTCTATTACGGATTGAATGTGTTTGGTTTTTTGTCTTTTCCTTTATCCTCACAAGCATCCTTTTTCTTGCGCGCCAGCACCTTAGCTGGGATCATGCTTGGCATATTCTTGATCTATTTTAGTGCCTATTTTTTATTCAACACCCATTCCTTTTTTCACATGCTTAAAAATTTGAAAAAACGCTCATAATATCTATACTTTGTCAAAAACAATAAAACAAATAACCTTAATTGAAGAAAGAGCACTCCTATGGATACCTTCACACCACTTGTCTTTTCCGGCGTACAACCGAGTGGTCATTTACATCTTGGCAATTATCTTGGAGCCATTCAGCGTTGGGTTGAATTGCAAAACTCTCATCACTGCCTCTACTGTGTTGTGGATATGCATGCGCTCACGGTCAACCCAGATCCCCTTACTTTACGCGAATCCACCAGAACAGTGACAGCAGCCTTTTTAGCCTGCGGTATTGATCCTCAACAACACATTATTTTTAACCAATCACGTGTTTTTCAACATGCTGAACTTGCCTGGATTTTTAATTGTGTTGCCCGTATCGGCTGGCTTCAACGCATGACACAATTTAAAGATAAAGCAGGAAAAGATCGCGAAAAAGCATCTCTAGGGCTTTTTGCCTATCCCACTTTGATGGCTGCTGATATTTTAGTCTATCGTGCAACGCATGTTCCAGTAGGCGAAGATCAAAAACAGCATGTTGAACTCACACGCGATATTGCACAAAAGTTTAACAACGACTATGCACAGCGTATTGCCGAATTAAATTTTGGTATCTCTATGCAAACGGATGAAGAAAAAAAACAAGGCTTCTTTCCCCTCCCAGAGGCGCTTATTGGAACAACAGCCACACGCGTTATGTCTTTGCGCGATGGGACGAAAAAAATGTCAAAATCAGATCCTTCAGATTTTTCACGCATTAATTTGACCGATGATGCTGATCTTATCGCAAAAAAAATACGCAAAGCCAAAACGGATTCGGCTCCTCTTCCCGATACCCTTACCGCTTTAAAAGAACGACCAGAAGTGGATAACCTGCTTGGTATTTATGCCGCCTTTGCCAAAGTTAGCAAAGAAAAGATTCTTTTAGAATTTTCTGGTCAACAATTTTCGCATTTTAAAACCGCTCTAGCCGACCTTGCTGTCTATAAGCTTGCCCCTATAACAGAAGAATTACGTCGACTTCATCAAGAAAGTGATTATATCGACTCTGTTTTGCATGATGGCGCTAAACGTGCTAGTATGCTCGCAGAAGAAAATATGAAGAAAATTCGTGAAATTATTGGATTTTTGCACGATACATAAAGGTAATAAAACTAAAAACTGTAGAGAGCAAAAAAATCGTTTGTACAAATATAGAGAAAGTGCATGATTTCCAAACCCAAAAATCCGAAAAAAGAACCCAAGAAAAAGAACTTAGTCATTATCGATGAAACACCAGAGTGTCGGCGTGCCGTTGCGTTTGCCGCACAGCATGCCCAAAATACCAATAGAACATTGGTATTACTTTGTGTCGTTGATAGTGCAGAATTTCAACATTTTCTGGGTGTAAACAACGTTATGCGCACAGAATCAACGCAAAGTGCTCATAAAATATTAGGAGACATTGCCAGTGAAGTCCGCACCACCCATGCGCTTGAAACAGAAATAGTGGTGCGTGAAGGAAAAAAAATTGATGAGATTTCCAAACTGATCGACGAAGATAAAAGGATTGCACTAATTGTTTTAGCAGCCAGTGGACATACAGAAGGACCAGGACCCCTTGTTCAATTAATCGGAAATAAAGGGACAGCTTTTTCAATCCCTGTCATTGTTATTCCTAGCAATCTTGCCGATGAAGATATTAGATCTATTGCCTAAAAAATATAATATTCTACAATGTAAGATCTTCCCAATCCTTCATTATAAAAGGAGAGTTTATGTTTATTCAAACTGAAACCACCCCAAACCCTGCAACGCTTAAATTCCTGCCAGGACGCGTGGTTCTTTCTGAGGGCGTATTAGAATTTCGTGACCCTGAAGAAGCAGCTAAAAACTCACCTTTGGCAGCTAAGCTGTTTAATATTCCCAATATCAATGGTGTTTTTTTAGGCTATGATTTTATCACCGTAAGCAAAAAAGAAGGAGAATGGCAACATCTCAAGCCCGTCATTTTAGGCACAATCATGGAACATTTTCTATCCAATGAGCCAGTGATCACCACCAACGCTACAACACAAGCACAAACCCATGCCCTTAACGAAGAATTTTATGACGAAAAAGATGCTGATATTGTCTTAACCATTAAAGAGCTGCTTGAAACGCGTATCCGCCCAGCAGTTGCCAATGATGGTGGAGACATTACTTTTCGCGGATTTGAAAATGGTATTGTTTATCTCAATATGCGGGGCTCCTGCGCTGGATGTCCCTCTTCAACGGCAACCCTCAAACATGGTATTGAAAATCTTTTACGCCATTTTATCCCTGAAGTTTTAGGCGTTGAAGCCATGCCACAATAAATATTGGCCTCAATAGGTAAAATAACCACAGCGATTGCCCCTCTTCAACAGCGCTCAAACATGGAGTGCAAAAATCTTGCGTCATTTTATTCCTGAAATTTTAAAAGTAAGCTATGCAGCCATAAAAATACAGTACTGTTAAAAAAATCTGTCTAATAATGATACCTTCACTCATATTTCACCTCCACATATGCCTTAAAAAGATTTCAAAGCCCCTTTTAAGAAGCATAGGTTGTTTCAACAAACCAATCCGTACACAGAAGTACAATGCATGGATGTGCACTTTAAATTTATTTTGTTTCATAATCTTGTCATGTAATTTTAACCAAGAAACCACGACCCGTTACAAAAAAGAAAACCCAAAAAAGAAAACATTGTAAGATAGAGTGCCCATTTGCTCCATCTTTCTCAGTTCTCCCAGCGATAAAATCACGCAAAATACTTCTTGTAGCAGCCAATCGACACAGATCACATTTTGCAACTTGAATGAGAATTCTGACATTCTTCTTATTTCAATTCTGTTTTTATTGTATCAATCAAAATTGTCCGCTTACACAGCACAAACTGGATAATAACAAAAACTATTTTTAATAGCTCTTATACACACTTTTTATAAGGGACTGTTGCAACACTAAGAGCTGGAAAATGCATAACCGTACGACCTTATCAAGATCATACCGTCCTTTTTCTATTCTTAAAATCAAGAGTTTCCCCTCTATCATTTTCAATCTCATTTCCATAAATATGACGCAAACGGTGTAACTACCTGTAAAAATAAATACATTGAAGTTAGATCTATTATGATTGTTTGAGAAATTATCTGATAAAAAATGAGAATATTTCTTCAATTCATCAGGAATAAGTTTGTCTGCTTTACCGCGTTGTTCTTCTCATAAAGCACATACTTTTACTGTCGCATGTAAGTCAACATCCAACTTCACCCATAACCGCGTATTAAAAGAAAAGACAGAGTCACTATTCCTCTGCGATACATGGCTTTACAATAAAGGAAAATATATTGCCTCTATCTGATTGGTGTAATCTGTGGAACAAGAAAAGAATCCCATTCGAGAAGAATGTAAAAATAAAAAACCAACAAATGCAAAAACAATTGCAAGGGGATAAATGCCTAAACTTTTTTCACAAACTCCGACTTTAAACTCATCTGACCAATCCCAGGAATTTTGCAATCAATGTTATGATCCCCATCCACCAAGCGAATATTCTTTACCTTAGTACCACCTTTTAAAACAGATGAAGCGCCTTTTACTTTCAGATCTTTTATCACCATAACGGTATCTCCGTTTGTTAAAATCTGACCATTGGCATCATAAACAGTATCGGAAAGAACAGTATCATCGTTTTTTTGTGGCCATTCATGTGCGCATTCAGGACACACAAAATTTTCACCATCTTCATAAGTATAAAGACAATCACAACGAGGACATTTAGGATATTGGGTCATAAATTCCCCTTTTAAAAAAAAATCATTCACTATGACTGGTCATAAAGCAAGAAGTGCTTATTGTCCATTATTTTAGAAAAACATTTTCCTTTGTTTCAACCCTCATCTGCCAACTGTGTTCATGAATGCTATCGTCACATACCATATGAGTTTATAAAAATGATTGATCATTATATAACTTAAATGAGCCCCCCGCATATCATAAAATTTACTCACTTCATTCTCTCTAATAAATTAATCAAAATCATTTTCTTATACATCAGCAATGCAATTAACGAATGGATAAAAAACAATTAGAAAAGGAACCTCTCTAAATAAAACGCTCTCAAAAAGCTAAAAACTGAAAAACAAGAAAATGATGCCCTCAACTTGACCTTTTATTTAAGTAAAGATAACAGTCACAATGTTAGAGAACAGACTGATTTATAATCATAGTTAATGGTTTTGTATATTGAATGAGAGCCGATAAATAAGCTGAGATTCTCTCACCCCCTTTTACATTGAATCAACCAAAGCCTTTTGCTTGCATGCTACAAGTAGGAAGAGGCGTGTAAAACGATTATTCAAAATACTAAATATTTTCAAATATAAGAACCAACATTGAAAGCGAGCAAAGTGAATGATGGTACGGTCTTACTCTCTCATAAGCGTAAAATTGTGCTGCTCGATAGATGGTCGCTCATCCCTTTCAAAAGCAGCACGCATAAGATGCGTTTTTAGTGTTTTGAGAGAGACGCTTCTTTAAAACAAGCATATGAAATGTGCAACAATGATAATATTTTTTTTGCATAAGGAACATCTCCCCTATTAAACAAACATTGCTATCAAACCATCAAAAACCATCGGACATAAACTCCCCGATTATGCCGGATTATAATTACCTACAGGATTCGGTTTTAAGAAGCCCGCAGTTTTAGAAATCCGATTGATATGTAAAGGAGGAAAAAACAAAGCGCGCTTGAAAATGGAGGATCTGCCTTATGGCAAATAAAATCACACCCCTAAAATCATACCTCATGTGATCAATCATCATACCTTTACAAAAAAATATTCCAATGAACTTAGGTGATAATATCAGGGCGATCTCGCCCCAATGCTTGTTGTATATTTAACAGTTTTAGCGCCACCTGTTGCAAAGGTTGGAGAACTTCTTGCGGATTAAAATTGTGTTTGCGCGGATCACTTTCATACTGTTCAAAATAAAGTCGTAAAGTAGCACCTAGCGTCCCTGTTCCCGACAACCGGACCACCAACCGTGCTCCATTTTCGAAAAAAATACGTATACCTTGCCGCGTGCTAACACTCTGATCAACAGGATCATGATATGTAAAATCATCTGCTTTTTTGACGAAAAATCCTGCAATTTCAGTTCCTGCATGTGGTAAGTGCGTACGCAAATGTTCTATAAGTTCCAAAGCTTTATCTGCTTCGACTTCTTCATAATCATGCCGTAACGTGTAAAAACGCCCATAGGTGTACCAATGCTGTTGAACAATTTGTGCAACAGTTTTTTCTGTTACCGCTAAAAGATTTAACCAAAATAAGACAGCCCATAAACCATCTTTTTCGCGGATGTGATGAGAGCCAGTTCCAAAGCTTTCTTCACCACAAAAGGTTACTTTCCCCGCATCCAAAAGGTTTCCAAAAAACTTCCATCCCGTTGGCGTTTCAAAAAAGTTTAATCCGTGTTTTTCCGCAACCAGATCAGCAGCACGCCCCGTCGGCATAGAACGCGCTATCCCCACAACACCTTTTCGATATCCTTTAATGAGGTGTGCATGTTCAGCCATAATAGCCAAAGAATCTGAAGGCGAGACAAATTGTTGACGACCAATAATGAGGTTACGATCTCCATCACCATCAGAGGCTGCACCAAGATCTGGTCCTTGCTCTGACATCAATAAATCATAAAGAGCCTTGGCATAAACCAAATTGGGATCCGGATGACCGCCTCCAAAATCTGGCAAAGGAATACCATTAACCACCGTCCCTTCAGAAAATCCTAAGCATTTTTCAAAAATTTCATGAGCATAAGGCCCTGTTACCGCATGCATGGCATCAAACCGTAAAGTAAGACCTCGAGTAACGGCCTTGGCAATACAGTCAAAATCAAAAAGCTCCTGCATCAAAGCAACATAATCAGCGACAGGATTAATAATATCAATCCGCATGGCTCCCATAAAGATCGTACCTTGCCTATCTAAATCAATATCTGGTGCTTCAAGAATTTTATAAAAGGAAAGACGTTGCGATGTTGCAAAAATAGCATCACATAAAGAATTAGGAGCGGGTCCACCATTAGAAACATTGTATTTGATACCACAATCTCCCTCTGGACCACCAGGATTATGGCTTGCAGAAAGAATAAGTCCACCATGAGCATGGGTTTTACGAATAAGATGCGAAACAGCAGGTGTAGAAAGAATACCGCCCCTTCCCATTTTAACACAAGAAACACTATGCGCCGCTGCCATCTTCAACACAATCTGAAGGAGAGTACGATTAAAAGTGCGCCCATCCCCCCCAAGAATCAACATTTTTCCTTCAAGAGGCCCAATGTTATCAAAAAGAGACTGTATAAAGTTTTCTACATAATGAGGTTGTTGAAAAACAGATACTTTTTTGCGCAAACCAGACGTTCCCGGTTTTTGCCCCTCGAAAGCCGTGGTCAAAACTGTCTTGATGGTCATGTAAATACCTTCATATTCTTTCCTTTAATTTTAAGGTGAAGAGTATCCAAAGTCGACCATTAATTCTACTTGACGGAAGTGTGAAATATTTGCACACTCGTTAGAAGTAAAAATTCTTGAAGAATCCCTTTTATTTAAACCGTTCTTTCCGATATGCTTTTAAAGACAAAAGCTGTTTTAAAACGAAATTTTTGTAAAAAATATAGGAGCATCCTTATGATGAAAAAAACTGTTCCCAATGTAACATTCCATACACGTGTCCGCGATGAAGTGGGTGAAAATAATTCTTATCGGTGGCAAGAAGTTAACAGCGATGCTTACTTTAAAGGAAAGCGTGTTATTCTTTTTTCTCTTCCTGGAGCTTTTACCCCTACTTGCTCAACTTTTCAGCTGCCTGACTTTGAAAAACTCTATGATGAATTTAAACAAGCGGGTATTGATGAAATTTATTGTCTTTCCGTCAATGATGCTTTTGTCATGAATGCTTGGGGAAAAACACAAAATATCAAAAACGTGAAATTAATTCCTGATGGCTCTGGTGAATTCACACGCAAAATGGGTATGCTGGTTGCAAAAGACAATGTTGGTTTTGGCATGCGATCATGGCGCTATGCTGCCGTTATTAATGATGGTGTGGTTGAGAAATGGTTTGAAGAAGCAGGTTTTTCAGATAATTGTGCAACAGATCCTTATGAAGTTTCTTCACCACAAAATGTTCTAAAAGCTTTGAAAAACTAATTCCGCCCCCAAATCGTCTATTTAAACAAAATTTAACGACACAAATTTCCCTAATAAAGAAAATTTGTGTCGTTTGTATTTTTTGAAACATCTATTTGTCAAGACAAACACTGTAAGTTGGTTGTGCGTTTTTGGTGAGAAAATATTCCAGCAATAATTTTTTAATAGGTATTTCACGTTTTAACTGCTTTGAAAAAACTTGAAAAATTTCCAGTAAAAAATCTAAACCAATTATAGTGCTCAAAGAATAAAAAGCTAAAAACTGTTGCACGCTATCAAAAAATGGGGATGCAATTGCGAAATGCGCAAATTCATACAAAACTCTCTCAGAAAAATCAAGGACTAACGTATCGATGAAATATGCACGATCAATGCTAAATTTCTCCTATTGAGAAAAACTTTGTGTCAAACAATAATTTGATTTATAACGATAATTTATAATTTTTCATGTCGAATGAGAGGCACTGAATATCATAAGATTGTTTTATTTTATCCCTTCTTATATTGAATCTCTTAAAACTATTTTCTTGCTTATTAGCACGTAAGGTTGGCATATGAATAAACGATTAAAAAGAGTAAAAGTACGTCTCATAAACGCTCTAAAATACAAGAGCTATGAACACCATTACTGCAAGGTTCATAAAAATATCAAGAAAGAAAATATTGCATAAAAACGGCTCTGCATAAATAACTGTTCATGAAGAATATTAAATAAAAACAGATCCCGTAAACATTCCAATTCACATACCATAAACAGACTCATCGCTGTTCTCATAGCCATTTATTCTAAGCTTTTATTTTTCTCTAAGAGAGAAACAGTTAAAGAAGGCGTTTATTTGGATATTCTACCATAAAGTGTGTTTTCATTTCTTCCTCTTCTATCTCTTCCTCTTCATCGAACTCAAAATCTTCATCACATTCAGGAAGCCCAAAAATATCTGGATTAATGAAATAACAATATTTTTTTGTCCCCTTCGCTACAATTTTATTCTTTTCTAATTCTTTGATACCTTCTTTAAAACTTTCAAAATTAAGATATTCTGGTTCTTGAATTGAAAGATCACAAATCAAAAATTCATTGAGAGTATCCTCATCTAATCTTACCTGATCAAACCATAAATCCACATCATCTTCATCTGACATTTTCCCTACTTGCCACAACATCACAAAAAATGCTTTCATACCACTAAGTGATAGCCCAAAAATCATACGCCGACTATCGGACGCTCCTGAAAACGTAATTTGCGGAAGATCTTCAAATCCGAAATTTGAAGGAGGAAGTTTAAATGATTTTCCAATATCTTCAGGTTTTTTCAAAATAAAGAGATTTCTTTCATATAATACTGTAAAATCATATTGGGCCATTTTCATTTCTCCGTAAAAAATTGATTTGTTATAATAAATGAATAATTTCAAATGGTTGTCATTATAATCTCTTATAATTCCTCCCATATTTTCCCTTTAAAAATTGTCTGATTTAAGTTATTCGTTGCTTTTGAAACTAAAAAAATCTTCTAAAATAAAACTCTTGAGATTTCTTTCATCTCTCATGGATGTGAGATTGTAGACTGCCGACAATAAAACAGTAGAAATATGATATCAGCAAATGAGAATTCAAAAATTAAATCCATATGAATGATCAATATTTCTATAAACTATTGGGTTTCTGTTATTGATCATCAATTTTTCTAAACAGGATTGCGTCAAGAACCTCAAATGCTTCAGTGTCCAGTATCTTGCTTCACGCAAGGTACTTACCTCGCGCGCTCAAAAGCATTCATTTCATAATGAAGACAAAGCATTTTTATCTTTAAAAAATTGCTTTTATGCCGCAGGAACTTAAAAAAATAACGCGATTTTAAGAATATCTAAACAAGTAAAATACAAATTCTGAAAATTGAAGAGGAAATGTTCGAGCTTTTCCCAACAATCGCTTTCACAAAACTTTTATCATTACCGTTTTTGGGCTGCCAAAATATCTTGTACTGTTTGAACCAATTGCTCTTCATCAATCATCACTTGCGCAGGACGGCTTTCACGCCATGTTTGATTGTCCTTAATTTCGTGGGACAAACGCGCCCCTTCAATCAAATCTTTAATCTGTATTTTTCCGCTCTCACGTTCTTGTGAGCCTTGGATCACCACACAAGGCGCTTGACGTCGATCTGCATATTTCATCTGCGCTTTTATCCCCGATGCCCCCAAATAGAGCTCAGCACGAATTCCCGCACCACGCAACTGCATCACCATTTTTTGATAGCGTGCAACAGCTTCTGGTTCTTTATCCATCATCAACACCACAACCGGCCCTGTTGTCTCCTTCATAGGCAACTTTCCAAGATTTTGCAAAGCAGCAATCAAGCGTGAAACCCCGATTGAAAAACCTGTTGCTGGAATATTTTCACCACGAAAGCGTGCCACCAATCCATCATAGCGCCCACCACCACCAACGGAGCCAAAAACAACTTTTTGCCCATCATCATTGAGAACATCAAAAAGCAATGCCGCCTCAAAAACAGGTCCAGTATAATATTCCAATCCACGAACCACCGAAGGATCAATTTTAATGCGATTGTGATAACCATTAGCGACAAAGATTGCTTGCATTTCCTCAAGCTCGCGAACCCCTTCAAGCCCCTGAGCACTCTGACCAACGACTTGTCTGAGAGCATCAAGGATTTCTTCTGCTGTTTTTGCGTTTACAGTCAGTAAGGAAAGAATACACTCAATCTCTTTATCCTTAAGCTCGGCCCCTTTTGTAAAATCACCACTTTCATCCAAACGCCCCTTGCCTAGAAGAAAACGCACGCCTTCAGGACCAAATTTATCCAGTTTATCCATTGCTCGAAGCACAGTTAAGCGCCTTTCAATCTGCTCCCTTTCCCCTAAACCAATCAATTCTAAAACACTTTCCAGAATTTTTCGGTTATTCAAGCGAATGGCATAATCATGCTGCTGAAACCCTAACTTTTCCAAACTGTCTGCTGCCATCATACAAATTTCGGCATCCGCTGCTACCGTTGGTGTTCCAACAATATCCGCATCAAACTGCATAAATTGCCGAAAGCGCCCTGGTCCAGGTTTTTCATTGCGAAACACAAAACCAAGACGATAACTGCGATAAGGCTTTGGCAAAACTTCAAAATTCTCTGCAAAATAACGGGCAAGAGGCGCAGTAAGATCATAGCGCAAAGACATCCATTGCTCATCATCATCTTGTAGCGAAAAAACGCCCGCATTTGGACGATCTTCATCAGGCAAAAACTTACCCAGCACATCTGTATATTCAAAAATTGGTGTTTCCAGTGCTTCAAAACCGTAAAGTTCATAAACTTCACGAATTTGCGCAATCATTGTTTCAGTTGCATACAACTGTGCACTTGTACGATCCACAAAACCACGGGGTAAACGGGCTTTAGTTTTTTCTTGTTTCAATGACATGTTATTCTCTAGCAACAATATGTGTTCACGGATAACCATTATCCCATAGAAACCAACGCTGCAATGACTTTATCAATCTAAAAACTTTTAATAACATGTTAGAGTCCTTTATTTTACAAAAGCAATATCCTTATAAAGCGATATTCTAAAAGAGTTTATCCTGTAAGATGAGTCATCACCCTTAAACTAAAACGTCCCCAAAACGAATACACTCTCCAAACCCTCTTATGCCTCATCTTTAGCTCTGTTCAGGTATTTCTTTCATTTTTTTCCTTTATCTCGTCTTTCTTGAAGCAATTTTTCATATATTCCCAAGATTTCTGCATTTTTTTCAAACCTTTGCTTTCCGTATTTGGTCCTCCCAATCCCAACAGAAAATAAGAAATATATGAACACTTTTTGAAAAGATCAAAAACAACTCTTAACTTTAGATAAAGAAAAACACTTCTTGAAATTCGTATCTGACTTAAAATTTGATAAACCACCTTCTTTTATAAGAGCTTTTTTTCTTTGATAACTTAGCAAAAAACTTTAAGATAGAAGCGTGTTTTTAGATTGCTCGGCAAAATCATGAATAACATTTTTTAAATCAACACTATTTCGACCAACCTCTGTAATCGATCTTGAAATGGAAGGAATAAGATTCTGCCATAGCCTTTGAGGAAACTGCTGAGTTAATTGTGTTATTGTTCCCCCTTGAGCCCCAATGCCAGGAACGAGAAATAAGTTATTTTCTAACTGTTCGATTGTATCTTTTGCTTCATTGCCCAATGTTGCTCCAATCACTGCCCCAATAGGACCAACATGATGATATTGACTTGAAGATTGGCTATTATATTCAAAAATACGCTGCGCCAAATGAACAGAAACCGTTTGATCACCAATGCGCGCATTGCGAATGTGCCTTCCCTCTGGATTCGAAGATTGAACAACCATAAAAACAGCCGTTTTTGTTTCTTCTGCAATCTTTATTAAAGGAATGAGAGCATCAAATCCTAAAAAAGGATTGACTGTTATGGCATCTGCTTTAAACGCACTGCTTGAACCAAGCCAAGCTTTACCGTAAGCCTCAGCAGTAGAGCCAATATCCCCTCTTTTCGTATCAACGAGAACCAACAAACCTTGTTCGTGTGCATTTTCAATAAGTTCTTTGAGAATTTGAAGCCCTTCCACCCCATATAACTCAAAAAATGCGGCTTGAGGCTTTATCATCCCCACTTTATCCACAACCGCTGTTAAGAGGATATCACAAAAATCTTTTAGACCTTTATAATCACAGCTTAAATTCCATGATTGCAAAACTTTATGACTCGGATCAAAACCAACGCAAAGCGGTCCATATTTTTCACTATTTTTAAAAAAAGCTGAACAAAACATTTTATATCCTAACACGGTCTGTCTTTAAACTTTTTGATACAATCAAAAAGAAAAGCATTTGTCAAAAGAATACAATACTGAAAACACAAAGAAAGAGCTCTCTATACAAAGTGTGCTTTTATTTATGAAACATAAATATATTTCCATTCGTAACGCTTATCACATGTTTATCGACCAAGACATTGTCATGAGACAAAAACTCAAATTTATGAAGGAATATAAACAAAAAAAGCGTTCATATTATTTTGTTCAATGACCTCATAAAGCCCAATAGCGTGCCTTGTCGTTTTTACACCCCTTTTTTATGATCAACAAAAACTCTCTATGAACGTGCTTTAAACAAAAGTTTTAAAAGAAAATGCCCCACTATGATGATCTCGAGCTTAACTTTAGATCTCTCCTATCCCTTTTTAGCGCATATCTATTCACTTTTGGAACATAATTGGCAAAAAGACATTGTATCTCCAGCATATTCAAGGAGATAAAACAT
>NZ_JBHIMQ010000110.1:0-567 GCF_042194225.1 Bartonella sp. MR110HLJHH
GGTAAAACCGCGTACAATGCGTAAAGTCATGCTCTAACTCCTTGCTGCTTTGCGATAAGTTTCAAGCGTATCGCCAAATTGATAAGTCATTTTCTTTTGGATATCTTGCGCCAGCCGATCAAAATAAGCGCTATTGCGCCGGCTGCCGAAACTCAAATCTTCTAAGGGTGGCACTTCTTCCGCATCAAACTCGACCCGCAATTTTCCCAATTGTAAAGTACTGTTGGAATTTAAATCGCGATCAAACCAAACCCGCCCACCCAAAAGCGCTCCACGCGCAATCAGATCATCAAGAAACTGCGTGAGGCTGCGGGTAATGGCAATAACATGTTGACCGGTCAGATTCTCGTCATTGGCCCAAGGGCGGAAACTGTTAATGATCGTTTTTTCCAAGGCTGCACGGGTGCGCACCACATTGACAAAACGCCAGAGTGGGTCACTGGAGGTGGTATGATTTCCCCATAAAATACGTCCATTGGCAGCCATTTGCCCATGCGCATTTTGGCTAAGCCGTGCTGGAATAAAGGTCGCAATATCGGCTTGGTTGAGGCGATTTGCCTCATGATC
>NZ_JBHIMQ010000111.1:0-556 GCF_042194225.1 Bartonella sp. MR110HLJHH
AGATTGTCTTCAGCAATGACATCGGCAAACTTATTGATAAAATCCCCATCTAAGGAGAAAATGGCAGATTTCTTAGCATAAATCAGCCCGCTATTGCTCATATCAGCGCTCACATTGAGCGCAACCCCATCACCACTTGAACCAATACTGCCGGCATTGTCCAAAACATCGGCGGTTAAAACAAAAGCGCCACCACTTTTGAGTACACCGTCTTCACCATTTAAAACCAGAGCAACTTGCCCCAATGACGGATCATGGCTTTCTGCCATAAGCGTAAAGCTGTCAATGGCTAAAAGCTGACCGGAATTGGCTAAAGACCCAAGCTTCGCATCAACAACACCGCCCACCATGATACCGGAATTGCTTAAAACATTATGGCTGTTGAGAGTAAGTACTCCGCCTTGCGCCTCTATAAGCCCAGCTTGGGCGAGTGTGCCTGCCTTCAGCGCGACATCATAGCCACCAACCTCACTTGTCTTACCCAGCGTCAAGGTGCCATCGGTTGAGAGTTCTATCCGCTTTTGCGAAACAATGCGCCCCGTTTGGTTCAGAGTGT
>NZ_JBHIMQ010000112.1:0-554 GCF_042194225.1 Bartonella sp. MR110HLJHH
GTGCGTTATGTTCACATGGTGAACGCCCTCAACCATCAAGCGGCTTAGTATCCAACTTAAAGACAAATCACGCCCAAGCCTTTGCGCACGCGCCCATTCTGCTCTTAAATTCTGCTCCGCTCTTTCCAAAACAAAGGAGCCTTCATCCGGTAACAACCAAAAATCAGCAGAAACATTGATCATCCGCTGCACCGCGCTTTTCACAAAAATGTGGTCATTGGTCATTTTAACATGGGGGCATCAAGGGCTGCTTGTACCTTGGCAATCAAAGCTTCATCAGCCACCCCTGAAGGGGCGTCACTAAAAAGCGCAACATGAATAAGTGGACTTTTACCCTCACGATAAACAAAAGCATCTTTGACATGGATATCGCTTGAGAGGGCAAAATATTGAATGCGTGGCACTGTGCCACCTGTGGAATGTCCTTGTCTATTCAAGCGAATGCGGCGGCGCAAACGCTCATCATCTTCATCCAAAAGGCGCGTGACCCCATGAAAATCCCCCAAATGATCTAAACTTGTTCCACGCGCAAATGTGAGTAAATTATCCCGCGC
>NZ_JBHIMQ010000113.1:0-271 GCF_042194225.1 Bartonella sp. MR110HLJHH
CAGGCGCAGTATCTGCAATCTTTAATTGGTCAATATCAACAGAAGAAATACCCTGCGAATTACCAACAACCAAAAGTGCTTTTTCAAGTGTTTCCCTATCTGGAACCTCACCACTTAAAATAGCTTTACCGTTTTCAACCTGTATATTTACTTTTTCTGTGCCCAATTGAAAATTATCAAATGCAGCCTTAAAATCTTTTTCTTCTGGCTCATGATCGCCAATACCTAGCTTTTCACCAACCGTTTTTATAAAATTAAAAAATCCCATTAT
>NZ_JBHIMQ010000113.1:312-551 GCF_042194225.1 Bartonella sp. MR110HLJHH
AAAAGAGATAGGCAGTTTTTCTAAACTTCAACAATCAAAAACAAACCTGTTCAATTATGGGACAAATATAACCATAAACGTTGATAAAAAACGCCTTTATAAAAATTTTCTCTCAAGCAAAGGGATCTTAACACGCGCAAAAACATTATAAAATTGCAAAGATAAAACAAGCTTTTACCGCAAAAATGAAAGGGTTTTTACTTTGCTACAATTTGTATCATATTTGTTTTGCAAAAAAA
>NZ_JBHIMQ010000114.1:0-545 GCF_042194225.1 Bartonella sp. MR110HLJHH
GCTAAACAAAACGCGCTCTTAGCCAATATCAGAACATCCGTCTTAGGAAAAGAAGAAGAGAAACAAACAGGTTTCTTCTTATACACCTATGGAAGCACAGGAACTTTATCTTCTGAGCGTGGTCCTCTCAAATATGGTTATGGTGCTGATATCCGCTATGCTGCTCTCCAAGCCGGTGTTACATTGGCAGCAATTGAAGGACAAAATACCACAACACATCTCGGTCTTGTAGGCACCTATGGGCAGCTGTCGTTTACACCAAAGGACATGTCAGATGCAGGGAAGAACACGCTAGATAAATGGTCACTGACAGCCTATGGTAGTATACAATACAACAATGGTTTCTACATTGATACACTCTTATCCTACGGTATCCTAAAAGGGCATATCACCAATGCTCTCAGAGGAAATACCGCAAAGTTGAACGATGCCAAAATGTTGAGTATCTCCACCACTGTTGGCAAAGAATTTGCAACCGGAATGGAAGGTTTAACATTTGAGCCACAAGCACAAATTGCCTATCAACATTTGATGTTTAACACCAT
>NZ_JBHIMQ010000115.1:0-542 GCF_042194225.1 Bartonella sp. MR110HLJHH
ACTCAAGTTGTGAATAGAGCTTATGATGCTTCTGTAGAACTTACAACATCACAACAAATTGAAACTGTTGAAAATCAGTTGTTTGAATTGGCAGAAAAAGGGAAATATGGAGGTGGATTTGAAAATTTTAATACAGCCATTACAAAAGCACTTAACATGGCAAGTGCAGCGAAAAAGCGTTCCTCAAGGCTCTCAGGGATAGCTACCCATATCAAAACACTTGATGAGAAAATGGGAGGGTTACAAGCATCTGATTTGATTATCCTTGCGGGGCGCCCTGCTATGGGGAAGACCTCTCTGGCGACCAATATTGCTTTTAATATTGCCAATGCTTGCAAGCGTCATGATAACAACCAAGCCAATGAAGGGGGTATTGTTGGTTTCTTCTCACTTGAAATGTCATCTGAACAGCTTGCAACTCGTATTATCTCAGAGCAAATAAAGGTTTCTTCTTCTGATATGCGCCGTGGTAATATCTCAGAAGAGCAATTTGCAAAAATTATTCACGCAATGCGTTCCTTACAAACAATCCCTCTTTATAT
>NZ_JBHIMQ010000116.1:0-532 GCF_042194225.1 Bartonella sp. MR110HLJHH
AATGGCTATACTTATGAGACAATACCTGATGGTAGTAACTGGTGGAAAGAAACATGGAATATGTTCACAAATCCCAACAGTGTCCACACATGTCTTGGACATGCGAGCTCAGCATGTCGATATGTTTATGGCTCATCCAATCTAGTACAAGTCCCTTTAAGGAGTAAAAAATGAAACAAATTTTAAAACTATTAGGTGTTGTAACTTTGTTGAATATAGCTGGATGTCAGTTTAATAAAACTCCTTCATCATCTTTGGCGATGTGGGAAAAGCCTGGAGCAGACTTTACTGAGGTAGGCAAAGCATTATTAGAATGTGGAATGCCAGCTCCTTATGATGTATTTCCAGAAAATAGAAATTTAAGCAACAATGCATGGGCAACAATTCATGCTTGTATGATTCAATCAGGATTCCGCTATAAAGATCAAAGAAGGGGGGGGTGGTGTTATACTTTTAGAGCCGAAAATCTCCCGATTTGTCGTCCTGGCGCTGTCATACCACAGCGCAGTGTCAAGAAGCGCTTAAACAGCCC
>NZ_JBHIMQ010000117.1:0-532 GCF_042194225.1 Bartonella sp. MR110HLJHH
GTCTCAAACTTCATATCCGTATAGGATTTCGCCTCGTTAACGCCATTATTGACAAGACCGTTCACTTGATCATCCGTATACTTTTTCGCATCTTCAAGGACCGTCTTCATCTGCTGTTCTGTATAATCATGTAACTGACCACCATTAACTGCTTGCTTAGAGCCTTCTTCAATTTTGCCATCCGCTACATTATCTATCAAGACCGGATCACTTTCATTCCCACCTGCTAACGTAATGCTATTGGTCTTTTTGCCATCCGCATCTTTGTCATAGTTAACAGCTCCATCCGTTACTGCTGTCGTGATATCTTTTACCTGCTGATCAATCGTATCTACCTTGTTCTCAACCTCTTTTACCTTCTCATTCACAGTCCAGAGCTGGCCACCGTTCACAACTTCTTGCGAACCTTCTTCTATCTTACCAGAAGCTACATTCGTAATCTTACTCGATGCCCCTTTATGACTAGCGTCATACGATCCTTTGTCTTCATTCCAAGTCAAACTATTCGTATCTCTATTATCAGTAACCTCTT
>NZ_JBHIMQ010000118.1:0-529 GCF_042194225.1 Bartonella sp. MR110HLJHH
AAATATTATTTGACAATAAATACGTATTTTGTTATATAAATAATCAAGTGATGAAAACACTTAAACCGTAAGCGGATAGGTTACGAAACAGCCTCTCCCATGTCTTTAAAATACTGGCTATCTTTTATGCTTTTGTTAGTATATGAGAATTTTGTCGGGCGTGGTTATGCCATACAATACCCATTTATGGGAAAAGCATAACAACGGACTTACGGCCGTGTTTTCAACGCCCGATGCTCTTATAGAGTGTCAATTGAAAACGTTATTAACCCGTAAGGTTTTAATTATGAAAAATATCTCAAAAATCCCCCCCGTTATCTCTAATATTGCAAATGAAACCGCCCCTGTTAATCAACAACAGCCTGCAAAAAAATACGAATTTAGCAATGAAAAATTTACTTTTGATGGTCTTACTTTACACCGTATACGTGCTCTAAGAGATTTTGATGATATTAAGGCGGGAGACCTCGGCGGTTTTATTGAAAATGAAAGTAACTTATCCCATGATGGCAATTGCTGGGTCTATGAT
>NZ_JBHIMQ010000119.1:0-522 GCF_042194225.1 Bartonella sp. MR110HLJHH
AAACCATTCTAGTCGTTTGGCTAAATCATCAAAGTCATTTTGAACACATTGAAACAGATTCGTGATCTCTCCATTCAAATCATTAATCACGGAATATTTTGCTGGTCTTTTATTTAGAAAAATAACACCAGAACCTAAAAATGGTTCAACATAGGTTTCATGGTCAATGCTATTTAAAATCGGTATAATTTTCTTACGCAGATAGTGTTTACCACCCATCCACGCAAACAATGTTTGTGTAAATTCTTGTTTCATCATATTTTTAAAGGAGAGATTTGATATCTAACTTTTTGTTATCCACTTTTTGAGGTGTGAGAAGCTATTCTCTACGGCGTCCACGAAACGGGAAAAATCTATTACAAACATAAAGAGGATGAAGGCAATCAATTTCATGATGCGTGACATCATCTTTAAGCCTTGATAGGTCTCTATCATCTCGTGAAGAAGCTGTTGTTCTTTTTCTGTAAGACCTTTATCTTTGCTGCTTCGTTTCTTGACCATCTTTCCAACCACATAAATGGG
>NZ_JBHIMQ010000012.1:0-71195 GCF_042194225.1 Bartonella sp. MR110HLJHH
TGGCGGATCAACCTCTAGTGTTGCAAGGGTTTCGAGGCGAAATCAATGGTCCATGGAAAGCCGCTACCGTCACCCACCGCTATGAGAAACAAAGCGGATACATTACAGAAATTACACTCGAAGCACCAAACAAGGGAAAAGAAAACAGCGAAGAATAGAGGCTGGGCTGGTTGCCCAGCCAACGGGGATAGTTTTGCGAACACACCCGTCCGATGCAACATAACTTAACATCGCAGCCACTTCTTATCACTTAAAGCAATGAGAAGATGGCTAATATAGATGAAAGAGTGTTAAAAAATTATGGATACACTTTGTAAAGAAACATTAAAATCTGTTGATCCTACGGAACCAGCTGCTGCTTATGTTGGTGGCAAAATCAAGTTGGCGAAGACCATTATCAAAATCATTGAAGGCATTCCCCATCGCACTTATGCTGAGCCTTTTGTTGGAATGGGGGGAATATTCTTCAGGAGGAAATTGATTCCCTTATATGAAGTCATCAATGACCGCTCAGGTGATGTGGTGAATTTTTTTCGGGTGTTGCAACGCCATTATCACCCTTTTATGGATCTGTTGGAGTTCCAGATAAGCAGTCGTGAGACGTTTCAGCGTTTCGCTCTACAAGATCCAAAGACCCTTACAGATTTAGAGCGGGCTTTGCGGTTTTTATATCTCCAGCGGTTGAGTTTTGCTGGGCAGGTGGCTAAACGAACATTTGGCGTTGATCCTAACCGTGGTGCACGGTTTAACAGTTTCAAACTTGAAGGCTTATTAAAGCTTATATACCGCCGCTTAGCGGGTGTGACCATTGAACATTTAGACTGGTCTGAGTTTATCAGGCGCTATGACCGGCCGACCACTTTGTTTTACCTTGATCCACCTTATTTTGGTGTTGAGGATTATTATGGAAAGGATTTGTTTAAGCGGGAGGATTACCAGACGATGTCCACACTGCTTGCGCAATTAAAGGGAAAATTTCTTCTGTCTCTCAATGATGTGCCTGAGATCCGAAAAACCTTTAACCAATTTAAGATAAAAGAGGTGAATACATCTTATACATGTGGTTCAAATAATCCGACTGCTGCTCGAGAGCTCATCATCTCAAATTGCGACCTTTAGGATGAAGAGAAAAGATGCATTAAAGGGTCTTTAAATAACCTTTGAAAGACCTTTGAAGACCCTTTGAGAACCCCTTAAAAATCTTTTGAAAAAAATAAATTGGTACAAAACCTAGTGTCAAAATATACAAAACCCGCTGGCAAGCTACACGCTGGCAAGCTACAGCTACACTGGCTGGGGAACTTGGATTCGAACCAAGATTGACGGAGTCAGAGTCCGCTGTTCTACCATTAAACTATTCCCCAATAAGCCAATTTTATCATCTCTAGCAGATTCTACAGTGTAGGCAAGCGCAAAAAATCTTTAGATTATCGATAATAAAGAGCGATAGGAATGTCATTGATTGTTTTGATTTGAATATCAACATCATAAATGTCTTTAAGAATTTCTGGTTGCATAATTTCTTTGGGAGTTCCACAATAGGCTGCTTTGCCATTTTTCAGTGCAACAATCATATCTGAATAAGATGAGGCAAAATTAATATCGTGCATAACAATAAGAATGGTTTTTTTCAGTTCATCAGCTGTGCGGCGTAACTGCTTCATCATAGAAACGGCATGTTTCATGTCCAGATTGTTTAATGGTTCATCTAAGAGAAGATAATCAGTATCTTGGCAGATAACCATGGCTATAAAAGCGCGTTGACGCTGACCGCCAGAAAGCTCATCTAAAAAACGGTCTTTTAAATCTTGTAAGCCGAGATAGCGTAGCGAACTGTCGATAAATTGTTTATCTTCATGTGTATACCAGCCTTTTGAATAAGGATAGCGTCCGAAACTTACTAAATCGTACACGGTTAAACGGAAGGATAAAGGATTATCTTGACGCAGAATTGAGAGTTTTTGAGCCAAAATATCGTGGGGCATTTTATCAATATCAAAGCCATCGATATGAATTGTACCATTATGGTATGACAAAAGACGTCTTATCAGCATTAAAAGAGTTGATTTTCCCGAACCATTTGGCCCAATGAGAGAAATAATCCCCCCTTTGGGAAGATGAAGGCATAAATTATCGATAATCAATCGTGCTCCGTAAGCCTTGGAAAGATGATTGATCTCAATCATTTTAGTTTTCCCTTCATCAGTAACATTAAGAAAACAATACCCCCACAAAATTCAATGATAAAACTTAAACGTCCTGCCATGTGAAAAATTTGTTCTAAAATAAATTGTCCTCCCACCAAACAAATAATCGCTAATAATATTGCAATCGGCACAACAACACAGTGTTTTGCTTGAGGAGAAAGTTCATAGGCAAGGTTGGCAACTAACAGTCCAAAAAAGGTGACGGGGCCGACTAATGCGGTAGAAATGGATACGAGAATGGAAACAAAAATAAGGACAGCTGTCGCACTTTTGTGGTAATTAACGCCAAGATTGAGGGCATTTTCACGTCCCAAAGCTAAAATATCAAGAAGATGACGGGAATGCCATCCAATCAGACTCACAATGAAGACAATGATTGTGGCAAAGCTTATTAATGGTGTATTGAATTTATTAAAATTTGCAAACATAATATCGGTTAAATTCATCATTTGGTCTGGATTTAGTTGCAATTGCATAAACATCCGTAAACTGAAAAAAAATCCGCCTAAAACAACACCGATTAAAAGCGTCAAATGAAGCCCTTTTAGGCTTCCTGAAAAGAGCCAGCGAAAAAGGCTTATTGAAAAAAGAATAAGAATGAGGGCTTCGAGAATGAGTTGTCCTTCTTCATTTAGAAAGGGCAAAGAAAGAGAGCCTACAAAATATATCAGAACAGTCTTTATTAAAATATAAAGCTGATCAAATCCCATAATTGAAGGGGTAAGAAGACGGTTATTAACGATTGTTTGAAATAAAACCGTAGAAACGCTTATTGCATAGGCAATAAGAAGCAGAGAGGAAAGTTTTGTAAGACGAAATGTCCATGTATAAACATTGATATTCCACGTCATGTAAAGACTAATGACAGTACATGCTATGATGATAAGTGTTGTTAGTACACATATTGTTTTTTTTCTTCTATCCAAGACGCTTTCTCCAGCGTAAAAGCAGTATCATAAAAATAAAACTACCGATTACACCCATCATAGTGCTGATGGGAATTTCAAGAGAGGGATGAATTATTCGTCCTACAAGATCACAAATCAAGACCAATCCTGCACCGCTGATGGCTACCCAAGGAGCAGTACGGCGCATATTATCGCCCATGAAATTTGACACAAGGTTGGGCACAATGAGTCCAACAAAAGGAATACGGCCAATTGTACAGACAACAACAGCAGTGATTGAGGCGACAATAAAAAGACCAAAAAACATGACAACACGATAATTCAATCCAAGGTTATTGGTTAAATCTTCTCCCAAACTTGCAACTGTAAAGCGATCAGCAGTGAAATAGGCGAGAATACAAAGGGGAAGGGATAGCCATAAGAGCTCATATTTTCCTTCAAGAACCATTGAAAAACTGCCAAATAAGTAAGCTTGAAGAGAGGGAAGTAACATTTCATAATCTGCAATGGCATTGGTTAAAGAGCCAATAATATAGCTTAGCATAATCCCTGTAAGGGGTACAATGAGAGCAGATTTTAGAGGAATGCGGCGCAATAAAAACATAAAAAGTAAAGTGCCTGTCATGGCAAAAAGTGTCGCAACGACCATTTTTCCTAAAACAGAAATATCGGGCAGAAAAATCATAATGAAAAGAATGCCAAGGGAAGCAGATTCAACAGTTCCAGCGGTTGATGGCTCGACAAAGCGATTGCGTGTCAATAGTTGCATAATCATACCTGAAAGTGCAAGTGATGCACCTACTAAAAGGATTGCAATGGTACGAGGAAGACGTGTTTGCCAAAAAATAAGCCACGCATGGGGATCTGCTGCGAAAAGGTCAGAAGGCGTGACATCAGAATAACCAACAAAAATGCTGAGGATAGACAGGAGAATGAGAAGTGTTATGGTTATCCAGTAATTCTTCACGTTAAATCATTTTCTAACAAAACCTAAAAAAGCAAAGACTGCTTAATAAACAATCTCTGCTTTTAAATTTTATTTATATAGCAAGCAAGCTCTTTTGTACGCTTATTTGCTCTTTGTAAAGGCTTCATTGATCTGCTTAGCGGTTTCAATGAGTCCCGTTAAACCACCACTTGCACGATACCAGCTCCAAGAGTCCAAATAAATAATTTGATTTTGTTTGCTTGCTGTTGTGCGGTGAACAAGCTCATTGTTAAGCAATTGTGCTGCAGATTGCCCTTCACGTCCAATTGCGGCATCCCGATCAATCACCAACAACCAATCAGGATTTGTCTCAAGAATAAATTCAGGAGAAATGAGCTGTCCATGTTTTTGTACAGTGAGTTTATCGGTTGCTGGGGCAATTCCAAAAGCGGAATGCAAAATATCAAAACGTGATTTTGGTCCTAAGGCACTGATTTTTCCACCAGAGGTCATGAGTACAAGACCTTGGCCTTTTCCTTTAGTATTTTTACGAACTTCAGCTAAAGTTTCATTGAGTTTTGCAATTTCTGCTGCAGCTTCTTTTTCTTTGCCAAAAATTTTGCCAAGGATAGACACATTCCGTTCAATATCTGCAAGAGAGTTTTCATTTCCTACAGTTAGATCAATTGTTGGAGCGATTTTGGATAAATCGTTATATTTTGCTTGAGTTCTGGAGGAAATGATAATCAAATCAGGTTGAAGAGTGGCAATTTTTTCATAATCGGGTTCAAAAAGGGTACCAATTTTTTCATATTTTGCATCATCAAATTGTTGCAGATAGGATGGTTTTTTTCCTTCAGGAATACCGATAACCGCTTTGATACCAAGGCGATTCATATTATCAAGAGAGGCAATATCAAACACAATAACCTTTTGCGGAGAAGCGGGAACAGGAGTCGTGCCTGAAACATGATTAATTGTTACATTTGTTTGAGTACTCGTATTTGCAATACTCGTCTGTGTCCATAAAGCTGTTGCAAAGCTGGTTGCAACCAGTAAAACAGAAGTCATCCGTTTCATATATTTTATCATCGTAATTTTATCCTTTTATCTAATATTATAAGGGTTTGCGCACTTAAAAACTTAACTTTGGTATTTTTATGCACAAAATGAAGCGTAAATAAATAACACTATGTTGTAAAGTTGACTAACATATGTTACAAATTGTTCACTTACCTCATTTTCACTTAATTCTAGTGTTTTTGCAACATATTTAGAAAGTTTAACATATGACCAATGTATTTAAAAAGCGTACAAGTCTGTACGCACTGACAACAAGTGCTCTCTTCTTTTTGCAAGGTGTAGATGCTTCGGCTGGTTGGTTTGACATATCATTTCCAAAACTACCTTCTTCATTTTCATCTCTGATACCATCTTTCGGAGGTTCATCACCATCTCCTGCGCCTAAAAAAGAAGAAGAATTGCCTGCGCCTCCTTTACCACGAGTCGCTGACCCAGGCGCTGGCGTTCCTGGTGCTGGTGGTGCTGGTGGACTTGGTGGTGCTGGTGGACTTGGTGGTGCTGGCGGACTTGGCGGTGCTGGTGGACTTGGCGGTGCTGGTGGACTTGGTGGTGCTGGCGGTGCTGGTGGTGCTGGCGGTGCTGGCGTTGGCGGTGTCCCTGGCGGTGTTGGCGTTGGTGGTGTCCCTGGCGGTGTTGGTGTTGGCGGTGTCCCTGGCGGTGTTGGTGTTGGCGGTGTCCCTGGGGGTGTTGGTGTTGGCGGTGTCCCTGGCGGTGTTGGTGTTGGCGGTGTCCCTGGCGGTGTTGGTGTTGGTGGTGTTCCTGGCGGTGTTGGTGTTGGTGGTGTTCCTGGCGGCATTGGCGGTGGTGGTGTTCCTGGTGCTGTCCCCGGTGCTCCTGCTCCTGGTGCTGTCCCCGGTGCTCCTGCTCCTGGTGTTGTCCAAGGTGCTCCTGGTGCAAGTCCATGTCCTGATGGGAGTTTCTTGTCCCTTAACTCTGTGCTCTGTTTTGATACGAGGTATCATCAGCTAAAGAGAAGTACTATTGGTGTGTTGGAGTTTGGTGATAACGCTATGCATGTCACAGGACAGGTTATTCGGAAAGAGGTGTATAAATCGGGTAAGAAACAAGTCTTGTTTTCGGATCGAGGTACAACTGTTGAGTTAGATACTGTGTCTATTAGGGGGATAGCTGTTCCAAAAAATTATGTAATTTTAAATCCTAGTAACATCGGTAATCCTGATGATTTAGAAAATAGGCCTGATGATTACAATAGCTATCTTGATACAAAAGTGGGGGCAGGAATATTGGCAACACTTGGTTCAAAAGTTAAGCTAGAAAATTCAAATATTAAGGACTTTATAGTTGGGGTTGATGCTCAAGGCGATTCAAGGATTCATATGAAGGGTGGAGGAATCTATTATACTGGGATAGGAGCTTCTTCTGATCAAGATTCGTTTATTTTTCTAAATGGAGTGGATTTTTATCCTGTTGCGATTGGTTTGAAAAGTGAGGGCCGGTCTGGAATAATGATGCAGTCTGGGTCAATTAATCTTGATACAGGTGCTTTGGGAGTTTTTGCCGGATATAAAGGGATTGTAAGACTAGAAGGAGTTCGTATTAACAGTCGAAAGGGGATAACTGGGCGAAAGAGTTCTGATTATGATTCTGAAAGTTCTTCAAATCTTATTTTCCTGTCAGATGGAGGTCTTATTTCTGTTGAAAAAGGAAGAGTTGAGGGCTCTGATGCAGTTGCTCTTTGGGTTACTGATGGTGCTATTGAGGTTGCAACCGCTCCGATAGATGATCGTGGTTTTAGTGGTGGTCTTTTGGCAAGTCGTTTTCATATTGATGATACGGATGGTGGTGATATTTATTCAGAAGATGAAATGCTTGAGCTGAATGGACTCTATTATACTTATCACGCTACGGAGGATGCTCTTGTTACTCCTCTCTCTACTATAGGGAAGACTAGATCTAATCAGGACGCTTTGCAATATATAGTGAATATAACGGGTAAGGAGAGTGAAAGTCATTTTAAGATTAAAGCTGATATTCAAAGGTCAACTATTCAAATAGCGGGAGAAGGTTCTTATGGCATATATTTTGATACGGCAGTTACAGAAGATGAAAAAAAAGAAGCTGCAGAAGAAACAGATGCAGAAGGAACCATAATAAATAAAGACAATAGTCGTACAGCGCAGATGGTTTCTTTAACAGGAACTACTCTTAAAATTCCAGAAGGTATAGCTATTTATGGTGGTGATTTAAATGGTGCTGTCATTTTAGGAGAGAATAGCGTTCTTTCGGGTGATCTATTTTTAAAAGCTAAATCTCATTCTAGTCTATTGGTGCACGCTCATGAATCTTCAATTATAGGTGCAGCTCGTGTTGATGAGAATGCAAAAGCTGCGCTTTATTTGTCTCGTTCAGGACTGTATTTAACAAAAAGTACTCATCATCAACCATTGGAGAAAGATAGACATCGTATAGATTCAAATCTTTCGGCGGTATATCTTACAAATAGTAGTATTGTATTTTTGCCTCCAAAAAGTGCAGATGAAGGTTATCAAACACTGCAACTTGGAAATGGAGAAGGTACGTATCTAGGTAACGGTTTGTATGCTGAAGGAGATGCTAGGCTTTATGTCAATGTGAATTTTGTTTCTGGTGATTCAGGTAACGTTAAGCTTATGTCTGATAAGCTTTTGGTTTATGGCGCTGTTACTGGAAAAACGAAGGTGTATGTAAATGATAATTCTGTCATCACCACTTTAAATGAAAAACTAAAAGATGGAGAGAAAATTCAGCGTCAAGCTGTGCAAAATCAAGGTGAACGGGAGCAAAATACAAAAAAACCTGCCGCTCTTCCAATTATTCAAGTTTATGGAGAGGCACGAAAATATTCTTTTGAACTTGCTAATGAATATGTCACATTGCAGGGATCTCCTTATCAATATATTCTTAGGGCGTCTGGTCCAATAACATTTTCCAGGAATTCAGAAGAATTGGGAGAATTGGAAGATGGTCCTGATACACTGTGGACTTTCAGCTTAGAAAGTAAGTTAGAAAATGGTGAGGGGCGGCGAAATGTAGCTGCTAGTATAGCTCATGGACCTCATAATAGTATTAAGCCTGTTGTTTTTGATGTTTCGTCATCTGAAGGTAAAGGCACTGTATCTGGGGTAAATGGTTCTTCAGAATTAGATTCTTCATTAGCACCTGATCAAGTTACTGCATCTGTTGGAAATCTTACTCCAACTTTTGAAGTTTCAGGAAATACTCTATCTGCTTCACAAAGTGTTTTGCCAACTGAGGAAACTGTTGATGGAAGTGTAGATACTTCTTTTATTGCTTCTCCTAATAGAACGGATAGTCAGAATGAAGTAGAAGATGCTACAGTGACCCATAGTGATACTGATACAGTTGATGTGAATGATGTAAGTGAAGGTGGTACTCCATCACCGGAAACAGAAGATAGATTAACAGATGGAAATAGTGAAACTTTAAGTATTTCTCTTCTTGATAATTCAAGTGCGGAATCTGATGATGTGGGGTATGATATAGTGGACGAAGGAGGTAATATTACAGAGGGTAATAGTACAAAGGTTGAATTAATTCCGTCTCAGACTGTTATATCTTCTGCTCCTCAACCTTCTACGCTGGAGAGTTCTGTACTTGGAAGGTCTGACACAGGCGATTCTGATGTGGAATTAGGTCCTTTGACTGGAACTTCTTCAGTTTCTGAAACTGAAGAACGGACTTCATCTTCTGCTCCTCAAGCTTCTACGCTGGAGAGTTCTGTACTTGGAAGGTCTGATACAGGCAATTCTGATGTGAAATTAGATTCTTTGACTGGAACTTCTCCAGTTTCTGAAACTGAAGAACGGACTTCATCTTCTGCTCCTCAATCTTCTTCGTTGGAAAATGTCAAGACTGAAGTGCCTGCTGCTTCTGGAAAAACTAAAAAGCCTAAGCTTTCTTCTACTCTAGTTAATTCTATTAAATCTAAGCAAAGGAAGCCTGCCTCTAAGGAGATGGATGGTAAACCTGTAGCGCGTGTTCTACTTTATAATAAAGGAGCCGACACACTTAGATCTGAATCGCAAAAGCCTATGGTGGCGACTGTATCAGCCAATGGTATAAAGCAGGAAGGTGTTTCTTCTCAGTGTAGTAATACGGGGGAAAATGGTACGGAAAGATTGCAAGGTGCTTATTTTTGTAGTGATGGTCGATCACATACAATGACAAATCTTACACTGAATGCAAGTGAGAGAACTCAGCATTCTATGCATGCAAAGAGTAATACAGTTGTTAAATTAGAAGGTGCTACTATTAGTGGTGCAGATTCTTCTGATAGTAAAAATAGTGTTGATTTGACTGCAATACAGGCTGTGAGTGCTGTTCTTGCAGAAGAAAAAGCAGAGATTGTTTTGGATAATAAATCAACAATTACATCTTCTTTGATTGGGCTTGAAGCGCAAAGTGGCGGAAAGGTTAAGATGACTGGAGGGACAGTCAATGCGCTTTATGTGGGTGCTTTGGCTGGTTCTGGATCATCTGTTAATTTAAAGGATACAAAAATTAACGTGACGGGGGATGTTGCAGCTGGTCTGGCAAGTCAAGGCGGTAAGATAACCATGGATTCTGGGGCTATTACTTTGGCAAAGGGAGTAGCAGTGTTGTCAGAATCTGGGGGGAGCGTAGAGTTAGACAAAGTTAGCATTAATGTGAAAAAAGCGACAGGGAAGTTAGATTCCATAGAGAACTTAGAGCGTGCAGCTTTTCTGTTGAGTGATAATGCTTCCATTGATTTTAAGAATGGAAATGTTGTTACTGATTCTCGTGCTTTGTGGATTATGAACTCTGGTGATAATGTGGTTGAGGCCGGTTCTTCTAGGAGAAGGAGATCTTCTGAGGTTCGTCCTACTATGAATCGCGCAAATATCGAGTCTTCTACTGTTAAAGTAGAAGGTGATGGAACCTATGGTATATATTTTGATGGAGTAACACAGAAAGAAGAGAGTCAACAAAATCGAAGTAAGGATTTAGCAACTGAGGAAGCAGTTGTTGTTAAGTGGAGTGCTGTATCCAAACAGGAGAAAACACCTATAGGCATAACAGGAACAGTTTCGTTGAAGAAAACTGATTTTGAAGTTGCAAAGGGTATAGCTATCTATGGTAATAATTCTGGTGGTCATGTTTCATTAGAAAATAAAACAACTCTTGCTGGTGACTTATTATTAAAAGCCGAGAATGATTCTAATATATCAGTTACGGTTGATAGCTCTATTGTTACAGGCGATGTTCGCGTTGATAAAAGTTCTTATGCAAAATTAGACTTGGCTAATAGTTCACAGTGGGTTCTAAAAAGAAGTGCGCAGAAGAATTTGGGTACTCTAGATTCAGGATGTGTGGATTCATGCGTTTCTTCTGTGAGACTTGTAAATAGTGCTATTGATTTTAGATCTTCCGAATCTGAAGGGAAATATCAGACTCTCCATATTGGAAATGGGAACGGCACAGTTTATGAGGCACAGGGTGATGCTGTAATTCATCTCAATGCACGTTTGAATCCCCATGATCCGAGTGATCAACAAGTCACTGATCGACTTGTCGTTCATGGTGATGTTTCTGGAAAAACAAAAATACATGTACGAGGTGATGCGGGCAATGTAGGAGTTGTTAAAGCGAATGGAAAGATTGCTCACAGTGTTTCAGTTGTTCAGGTCTATGGTCAAGCGAAGAAAGACTCTTTCCAACTCGATGGCAATTATGTTGCACTGAGCAACTCACCTTACAAATACACTCTTCGTGCTTATGCTCCAAAAGCGACTTCGAAACAGGAGCATGTTCAGCAGAAGTTTGTTAAGGATGGTGGAGAGTTTTGGAACTTCCGTCTAGAAAATCAGTATGTTAAGTCTATGGGATCTGCTGCCCTTCCTGAACAATTTGTAAGGTCTGTTGTTCCACAGGTTCCAACTTATCTCAGCTTGCCTAATAGCGTATTCCACGCTGGTTTGATGGATATTAGCAATCAAAATAAGCAATTGGAGACGTTGCGGATGACTTCTACAGGAATGGTAGACGTTCGTGAAAATCCTGCTTTATATTTACGCGGCTATGGTGGAAGTTATCGTTATGCTTCAGATCTGTCCGCACTTGAATATGGTTATGACGGCGATCTTAGTTATAATGGTGTAGAGGCAGGTGTTCTGCTGCAAACTATTGAAAATTCTGATAGCGCTATATCCTTTGGTGTTATGGGAACTTATGGAAAACTTTCTCTGCAGCCTTTGAATGTTGAGCAAAGTCAGAAGAGTGCATTTGATAAATGGACTGCTACAGTATATGGTAGCATGCAGCATAATGTTGGCTTCTATGTTGATGGTCTTTTATCCTATGGGCTGTTCAAAGGTGATGTTCTCACCCTTGCACGGGGTAAGACAGCAACATTGAAAGGTAATCCTTTAAGTGTTTCCTTATCTGGTGGTCAGACAATTGCTACAGGATATAAGGGTTTTGTCTTTGATCCGCAGGTTCAGGTTGTGTATCAACATCTCCAGTTTAATAAAGCCCGTGATATCGACAATTTTGATATTGAAATGGGTAACCTTGATCAGTGGGTGGCACGTGTTGGTGGACGCTTAACCAAGACTCCTACAGGCTCTGAAGGCGTGAATGCTGTTGCTTTCTATGGTAAGCTTTATCTTGCTCATGGTTTTGAAGGAAAACAGTCTGTGCATTTCAATGATGCTTTCAAGTTAGGGGCTTTTGGTTCTTCATTAGAGGCTGGGTTAGGCTTTAATGCCAAATTGTTGCCACAGTTCTCTCTGCATGCTGATGTTCTCTATCAACATAAGCTTAATAAGGCTGGTTTTTCTGGAACAAGTTTTTCTGGAGGAATACGTTATCAGTTTTAATATAAGGTACAGTATGTACTTTTTAGAAAAGGCAGCACAATGTGCTGCCTTTTTTCTTTGTAACAACTTGTATTGCTCTTAAAAGCTTTTCATCTTCTTGATTGAGCAAAAAAGACATAGTTTGTTTTATGTATGAGAGCACTTTTCTACGCTAAAGCGAATTTTCTTAAAGTTTATGCTGCTACTGATGCGATAGAGTGCCTTGCTTTTATCGGCTTTTTAAGCGTTCAGCAGTCCAGTATGCGTTAGGTTATCCTTTTTGGTACTGTATTGATATTATCTAATATAATATTTGATGTTTTCTAAAACTCGTTTTTGAGAGTTTGTTTTCCACTGATTTAAATCATTGTTTTATTTATCTCCTTGTGGATTAATTTTTAAAGTTCACAAGGTTTAGTTGTTTTTTTAATTAATTGCACGCACTGATTTTATTTTTTCTTTACACGAAATACAGAATGCATTATACACCTATAAAGTGTGATTGTTAATTATTCTCTTATAGGTGGTTTTGGCGTAGAGCTTCTGCCAAATCTATTGGGGTAATTCATTGCACAGTTCAGATGAGCATGAGGCATGTTCTTTTTGTTACACTTTTCGTGTTTTGAGGTGTGCAATGGGATGTTTTGCAGGTGCTTTTATTTTTAATGAGAGGGGAAGAAAAGTTTCGAGGGAACTATGATTAAAGTTTTTAGAAATCATCTATGTTTGTGTGCTTGTACAACAGCTATCCTCTCTTTGTTCCAAAATGGAAGAGAAGTTTATGCGGCTACAGAGGAGAAGGATAGTAAACCTTATGTTATAAAGGTTATCCCAGTTGTCTCTGCTAATTCTTCTCCTCATCTTAGCGGGAGTAATAAGCATAAGCTTCCTCTTAGTGGAGAGAATGGGGATAATTATTATCCTCCTATTGGCAATAACGATGAGGGTATTCGTGGGGGGAGCGATTATCGTAAGCTGAGTGGAGAGATTGGAGAGATTGGAGAGAATGGGCATAAGAATAATGTAGATAATACGGTTAAAAATGAGGACTCTGATGGAAGAGGTTTGAATCCTGGGTTTTATTACTATAATGGGTTGTATTATATATGCGATAATTGCGGGGAGTCTAAAATTGATAATAAATCTTATAGGATTACAAATAAGAACGTTTCCAACTATCCTGATGATCCTACTGCTATAACGGTGAAAGGAATAGGCACAAGGATTAGTGGGGAGGATGTAACGGTTCGTAGTCAAGTTGCTGATAAAACTTTTCTAGTGGGTGTGCATGTATTAGAGAGCGGTAAGATTGTTTTGGAAGATCCGATTATCAAAAATACAGTTATAGCCCTTCGTGCGAGTGATGGCGTGATTGAGGTAAAAAATGGAAAGATTAAGGAAAGTCATGAGGGTGTTGATGCAGCAGAGAACTCGTTTGTTCTTTTAGAAGATACAGAAATTAAGACCGCTAATGGGAATGCGAGTCTTTTAAGTTATGATCATTCAGAAATTTGGATGTCAGGTGGATCAGTTGATTTTATGAACAGCCATGGGGTTTCTTCGACGTTAGGTGGAAAAGTAAATCTCGAGAATGTTGAAATTACTGGGAAGGCGGACAAAGGCAAGGATCATGCGGTTGTGCATATGGATTCAGGGGCAGCTGTTAATTTAGAGGGTACGACTATTCGTGCTATGGATGTCCATGGCATATTATTAGAAAATACAGTCAATTCTATTCCTCTGCAGGAAGTTAAAGATTTATCAAATGAAGATTCTGATTCAAAGATTCCTGTGACTGAAGTTAATATGAAATCCTCTTCTGTTACTGTAAAGGGTAAGGGATCTTATGGTATCTATTTGCGGGGAGAGAAGCCATGGAGTGAAGGTGGGGATAAAAAAGAAGAAGTTTCATCAGAGGAAGAAAAAGCTTTACCACGATTAGAAGTTGTTAATTTGGATAAAACAGAGTTTTCTGTTTTAGACGATGCGGCTCTTTATGGTAGAAACATTATTTCTGGTGCGGTGGGGTTGGTGCACAGCACTCTTCGTTCAGGGAATTTTTTATTAAAAGCTGAGGAAGGTGCTTCTATAACAGTTTTGGCTGATGCTTCTACTCTTGAAGGTCGCACACATGTTGATAAAAATTCTAATGCCGAACTTTATTTGGGAGGCCGTTCTAAATGGATTTTACAACAACCGTTGAAAAAAGATCAACATGAGGCTGCCCATGATTCTTCTGTTTCACTCGTTAGTCTTATGGGTGAGAGCTCTATTAATTTTAAAAGACATGAATCTTCTTCTGCTGATGATTATCAAACCCTTCGTATTGGAAAGGGAAAGGGTGAAGTTTATAGAGCACGGGACGGTGCCTCTATTTCCCTTAATACATACTTGAATAGTGGTGGTGCTCTTGATCATCAAAAGACTGATCGTGTTTTAATTCATGGTGATGTTTCGGGAAAAACAAAGCTCCAAGTGCATGGAGTTTCAGGAAGTCCAGGAGGATACACGGGAAGGGGAGGAAATGATGAAGGTATTTCAGTCATTCAGGTTTCTGGACAAGCAGAGCAAGATTCTTTTCAGTTGGAAGGTGGTTATGTAGCATTAGATAAATTACCTTATCAGTATAAGCTTTATAGTTATGGTCCAAGGTCTCATTTAGGAAAAGCAAACATGGATCAAAGATTAGTTGAAGGGAACGGAGAATTTTGGGATTTTCGCCTTGAAAGTAGATCTATAGATTCTGATGTTAAACCTAAACCAGATCCTGCTCCGAAGCCTTTTCCTGACCCAATTCCAGGACCAGAACCTTCTCCAGCACCTTCTCCGGAGCCTCATCCTAAGCCGGGAGTTAAGGCTGTTGTTCCGCAGGTTCCGACTTATCTCCTTTTGCCTAATGCCTTACGCCATATTGGTTTGATGAATGTGAGCAATCAAAATAAGCGATTAGAAGCTTTACGAATTCCTTCTGGGGGTTTGTTAGAAAGTCGTGAAAATCCTTTCTTTTTTGTGAGCGGTTATGGCGGCAATCATCGTTATACTTCAAATCTTTCCGCGCTTGAATATGGTTATGGCGGCGAGCTTGATTATAATGCCATAGAGGCAGGTGTTTTGCTGAAAGCAATCGAAAATATGTATGGTTCCACTTCTTTTGGAATTATCGGGGCCTACGAGAGATTTTCTTTGCAACCTTTGAATGTTGAGCAGAGTCAAAAAAGTACATTTGATAAATGGTCAGTTACAGCATACGGTGGTATGCAGCATGATGCGGGTTTTTACGTTGATGGTCTTGTGTCTTACGGTTTGTTTAAAGGTGATGTTCTAACAACTGCACGTGGCAAGACGGCAACATTAAAGGGAAATCCTTTAAGCGCTTCATTGACTGCTGGTAAAACGTTTATGGTGGGGGAGGACGGCTTTGTTTTTGATCCGCAAGTTCAAGTTGTTTATCAATATCTTCAATTTAATAAAGTGCCTGATGTGGATGGCTTTGATATTGAGCTGGGAAAGCTTCATCAGTGGATAGGGCGTGTTGGAGGGCGTTTAACAAAGAGGCTGGTCGCAACTGATAAGGCTCAAGTTGTCTCTTTCTATGGCAAGCTTCATCTTGCTCACGGTTTTGAAGGAAAACAATTTGTGCATTTTAAAGATGCTTTTCAGCTAGGCTCTTTTGGTTCTTCGTTAGAAACCGGATTAGGTTTTAATGCCCAATTGTCTCAAAACTTTGCGCTTTACGGTGATTTGGTTTATCAGCACAAGCTAACGAAAGCTGGTTTTTCTGGAACTAGTTTCTCTGGTGGTTTGCGTTATCATTTCTAGAGTTGTTGCTGTTTCTGATTAATCTTTGAAAAAGCCACAAGTATAACTTGTGGCTTTTTCTCATTCTCTATTCATTTTGTGTTATAGCATTTTTACGAGAGTGTGACTTTGCATATCTTTGATATGCTTTTGGGTTGTAATTCTTTCATTTTTTTGAAAATTTTGAAGAGTTTGTACGTTATGGTTTCAAAACGCATACTTCAGAGTGATTATTATATTATTTATAATATGTCGATTGATAAAGATATTTTTTAATTCAGGATGCTGAAATATTTTTAATGCTCTTATGATGAACCTATAAAAAGCATTCCGTTGCATATTATGTAAGATTGGCAAGTGGATAATCGTCTAAGAAAGGAGTCAATATAATTTTGGAAATTACCTTAGGAGGAGAGGATTTACAATATTAGAAATTGGCAAAGGAAAAGAAGATACTCAAGCGCAATGAGGGCTATATCTGATGAACTTTATATTATATCCGCTGTTTTTGTGAAATGGGGATGGAAAAAATGAGAGTTATCTGAGAAAACTGATGAATGAGAAACATAATGACATATTGTTTTTGGAAAATGTGTTTTCTTTAAATGCATAAATAAAAAGATAAAGTCATGTGTCATCTTCACTTTTTAAAATATGGCTCTGAATGTTTTTGAATATTGTCAAGTTGAATTAAAAGGAGATAGTAAAAATAGGAACTGATTTTTACACGTTCCTACTCTTTATTAGGCTGTCTTGCCATGAAGATGTCTAAAAAGGTATATGTAAACTCTTGTTTTTCAATTTTGGTATATGTTTTGTCTGCTTACAAATACATATTGTTTCAATATAATATCTCTATCGTAAGGAGGTTGATTATATCCGTTTTGGTGGGATTAGACAGCAATTAAAGCAGGCGTTTTTAATGCATGTCAACCGATTAAGGCTATTTTGGAATAACAACTTTGAAGGTGATTTTTCTGTCGTTCTTCAGTTATATTTTTGCAAATTCTTTGTAAAAGCGACAGATTTAGATTGTATTTTTGAGTAATTTTTTAATTTCATATTTACATAAAATACAAAAAATATTAATAAACTTCCTGTATTTAAATCAAAACGTATTAAATTTTGATGCGTTATGCGTTGCTCTGTGGTGGGGCGGAATTATGGTGTAATTATGGTAAATATATTTAAAAATCGTTTCTCCTTATGTACTTTTACAACAGCATTTCTTTTTTTTGCACACAATGTTGATGTTTTTGCAAACAATGCTGAATCTCAAGTTTCCTCTGGAAAAAAGCAGTCTTCATGTGATCAGAATGCAGCATTTTATCAGTGTTCTGATGGTGGAGAGCACGCAATTAATAATAAAGTTTATTCACTAACGGATAAAAATATTAATGGTGTTTATGGAGCCATAGAGGCGTCTAAGAAAGGTACAATTATTGAAGGCAAGAATATAACTGTTAAGGGTATTTTGGATGAAAAGAATAATTCGGAAAAGATTTTTTGGAAATATGGAGTAAAGGCATCAGAACAGGCAGGAGTCTCTCTGAGTGTTTCCAATTTGAGTGGCGTTTTAGTGGGGGTGGAAGCTCAAGGTGGTTTCATCGTAATGTCTGGTGGATCAATTGATGCAATCAAAGTGGGGGCTGTTGCAGAAGGAAAATCTCAAAGTAGAGTTGATTTAACGAATACGCAAATTAGCCTAGGGAGTGTTGGGGTTAAAGCAGGAGAAAAAGGGTATTTTATTTTAGAGGGTGTTTCTATTACCGGCAAGGGTAGTACTGGCAAGGATGATCAAGGGCTGAATACAGGCCGTCAGGCAGCTTTTCACATATCTGAAAACGGTTATATTGAGTTTATGAAAGGTTCTGTTGATGTTACTGATGCTCATGGGCTTTTATTGCAGGGAAATAAAGGTTCTCAGATTAATATTGGAGATTCCAATATTACAGTGAAAGGTAATGCATTTTATGGTATGCATTTTGAAGGTAAGGCAGAATCAGAAGGCTCGTCAGAGGGGGAATCATTGCGCGTTGATTTGAGAAAAACGCGTTTTTTAGTTCCAGATAGTATAGCTCTTTATAGCAGTCAATCTGGAAAGTCTAAAATATTTTTAAAGGAAACAAAGCTTTTTGGAGATTTGTTGCTGAAGGCTGATCGTCACTCTTCTATAGAGGTTGTTGCTGATGCTTCTGCACTTGTCGGTCAAACTCAGGTTGATAACAGTTCTAAAGTCGATCTTATCTTGGGAAATAATTCACAGTGGGCTTTATTGCAACCAAGACAGAAAAAATTACAAGATCCTAATTATAGAGGCGTTTCATTTATTTCATCGGTAAGGCTTTCTAATAGTTCTATTACTTTTGAAAAAACAAAGTCCAGTACTGATCATGCATATCAAACGCTTTATATTGGAAAAGGAACAGGTATTGTTTATCAGGCTTTTGGTGATGCTTGGATTCATTTGAATGCACGTTTAAATCCTAGTGATACAAGTGATCATCAAGTAACGGATCGGCTTCTCATTCATGGTGACGTTAAGGGAAAAACTATAGTCCATATACAAGGGGTTGCGGGAGGTTTAGAAGAAAAAAATAAAAAAGCGCATAGTGTTTCAATTATTCAAGTTTATGGAGATGCATCGTATGACTCTTTTCAACTGAATGGACAGTATGTTGCCTTAGAGGGGGCCCCTTATAAATATGTACTTCGTTCTTATGGTCCAAGTGCTACTGGAGAGGAGGAGCATGTTAAACAGAAATTTGCTTTGAATGGAGGCGCATTTTGGAATTTTCGTTTAGAAAATGAATATGTTCAAACATCTGATGTTTCTAAAAGTACTCCTATGGTTTCTAAACGTACACCTCCTGCACATGCTTCTTTTGAGGATATTGTTCCAGAATCTTCTGCGGATATTGTTCCAGAATCTTCTGATGATGTTGTTCCAGAATCTTCTGCGGATGTTGTTCCAGCGCCTTCTGCGGATGTTGTTCCAGCATCTTCTGCGGATATTGTTCCAGTGTCTTCTGCGGATAGTCTTTCTAAAATTGAAAATGTTTCTCCGTCTCGACGAGGTGTAAGATCTGTTGTTCCTCAGGTACCAACTTATCTCCTTTTGCCAAATAGTTTGTTCCATGTAGGTTTGATAGATATTAGCAATCAAAATAAGCAGCTGGAGACAGTACGGACTAATTTGGGTGGAATGTTGGAAATTCGTGAAAATCCTGCTTCATTTTTGCGTGGCTATGGTGGGAGTTATCGTTATGTTTCAGATTTATCTGCGCTTGAATATGGTTATGGAGGGGATCTAGGGTACTATGCGCTAGAGACAGGTGTTTTGCTACAAACTGTTGAGAATGTTGACAGTACTATATCCTTTGGGGTTATGGGGTCTTATGGAAAGCTTTCTCTACAGCCTCAAGATGTTGCACAAAGCCAAAAAAGTACATTTGATAAATGGACTGCTACAGTATATGGCAGTATGCAGCATGATGTAGGATTCTATGTTGATGGTCTTTTATCCTATGGTCTGTTTAAGGGAGATGTTCTGACAACTGCTCGGGGTAAGACTGCAACATTGAAGGGTAACCCTTTAAGTGTTTCCTTGATGAGTGGTCAGAAAATTGCCACAGGATATGAAGGTGTTGTTTTTGATCCACAGGTTCAGGTTGTTTATCAACATCTTCAATTTAATGAGGCTCGTGATATTGATAATTTTAATATTGATATGGATAAACTGGATCAATTGGTGGTGCGTATGGGGGGGCGTTTGATGAAGACTCTGACTGCGTCTGAAAAAGATCGTGATGTTTCTTTCTATGGAAAGATTCATTTTTCCCATGATTTTGGCAAAGAAAGAGCTGTGCGCTTTAAAGATTCTTTCCAGTTAGGGGCTTTTGGTTCTTCTCTAGAGGCTGGATTAGGTCTTAATGCTCGCTTGTCTCAAAAAGTTGCGCTTCATGGCGACTTGGTTTATCAGCATAAATTGAGCAAAGGTGGTTTTTCTGGGATCAGTTTTTCTGGTGGGTTGCGCTATCGTTTTTAGGATGATCATCTTGGGGTAAGTTGTTTAAAAAGCCACAAGCATAGCTTGTGGTTTTTTATTATTTGTTTGCAACTTTTAAAATAAGCTTTTTTAAAAAATGTTTTTTGCATGAGCAAGTTTGTTTCTTTTTAGAAACGAGATAAGGCTTTCTAGTTTGCAGTTCTTGCTTCTTATGTTGTTTTTCTTCCTTTAGTGTATTTTTATTAAATTCTCTTGAAATCACCGCTTTGGGGTGGATTTTTTATTTTTATCTATATTTTTACGTGTTTTTATAAATAACACAATTTTAAATTGTAATATTTTGGGATTCTGGCTTTACATAAAACATTTAGTGGATATATAAAATACAAAACGTATTTTAAATTATCGCATATAACCAAAGTTATTAAACAGAACGCGTATTTTTTTGTTTTTAGAGAAGGGGAAGAAAGTTTGTAGAAAATTATGCTTAAAAATCATCTCTCTTTATGTCGTTTTACAACGGTTATTTTTTTCTTTGTATACAATGCTGATGCAGGTGAGATTCCTGCTGAGAAGAAGCCATATTCATGTAACGAAAGTGCCTCATTTTATCACTGTAATGATGGTCAACCGCATGAAATTTCCCAGAAAACTTATCGACTTACGGGTGAAAGTTCTGATGCTGCCATAGAGGCATCAGGGGAAGATACAGTCATTGAGGGAGAGGCTATAATCATTAACGGTGTTTCGAATGCAAATGGCTATTCAGGAGCAAATGCTTGGACAACAGCTGTAAAGTCTTCAAATGGGGGAGGCGTTGCTCTATTTTATTCCATGTTAAACGATGTGTCGATAGGGGCCGATGTTAATGATGAGGGAGCTTTTGAGATGCAGGATGGGGTGATTAAAGCAACCAGAATGGGGATCAGTGTTGCTGGTAAAGGGTCGTTTGTTGCTTTGACCAAGACAGAGATTAAGACATCTTCTGATGCGATAGGTCTTTTGAGTTATAATGGTGCAAAAATTTATATGAAAGGAGGGAAAATTAACTTTGCTGATGGTATTGGTGTTCAAACAGGAGGAGAAGGAGAAATTAATTTAGATGGTGTTTCTATTACTGGGAGGGGGAAACAGGGGACAAATACAGATAATCATCGTGAAGCTTCTGCTTTTAGTATGCTTCAGGGGAAAGGCTCTCTTAATTTCCAGAAGGGAAACGTTAATGTTAGCAATGCTCATGGCATTATATTGCAGGGGAATGATAATAATGATGCTCATATCAAATATTCCAATATTTTTGTGAGAGGCAATGCATTTAATGGCATGCGCTTTTTTTGGGAAGCTGTCTTCAATGATAAAAAAACAATTATACCTGGAAAAGGGTCTGTCCATTTGACAAAGACAACTGTTATGGCTCTAGAAAGTACAGCTATTTATAGCCGCCAATTTGAAACTTCTGTTAAACTCTCACAACATTCAAAAATTTCTGGTGATTCACTCCTGAAAGCTGTTGAGCGTTCCAATGTAAAGATTGAGGCTGATACTTCTACCCTTGTAGGAGGCGCACATGTTGATGAAAGTTCTACAGCTAAGATAGAGTTAAAAAATGGTTCAAAGTGGATTTTATCGCGACCAAAAGTTGACAAATTGCACAACTCTGATGCTTCTAGTTCTAAGTTAGGGGACTATTCCTTCATTTCATCGGTCAATCTTACGGATAGTTCTCTTGTTTTTGAAGAACTAAAATCCAAAACGACAGATGGTTATCAGACACTTCTTATCGGAAAAGGGGCAGGGACTGTCTATCGTGCACAAGGCGATGCGCGTCTTTATCTTAATACATATTTGGATAAAGGAGGAGCTCTGCAAGAGCAAAAAACGGATAGGCTTTTAATCAATGGTGATCTTGAAGGAAAAACGACAGTCCATGTGTATAGTGTTCCTAGAAGCCCAGGGGCATTAACGGGAGATGGTGGTAATGATCAGGGGATTTCCATTATTCAGGTTTATGGAAAAGCCGCTGAAGATTCTTTTCAGTTAAATGGGGGGTATGTCACACTTGAAGCCTCTCCCTATCAGTATCATCTTAAGAGTTATGGTCCAAGCTCTGCTTTAGGGGCGGCAGATTCCAATCAAAGAGTGCTTAAAAATACTGGAACATTTTGGGATTTTCGCCTCGAAAGTCAATTTGTTGATTCTACTTCTCTCGATTCCACTAAAGTTTTTCCTGTTCTTGATTTGGTTGTCCCTCCTTCTTCTGATGATATTCCTTCTTTTCCTAAAATTCATCCTAATATGACTGGAGGTGAGGATGGTTCTATTGCTTCTAACTCTCAGCAAAAACCTCAGGAGCCAAGTCTTTCTTCTCCTGTAGATTCTCCTGATAGGGACTTTCATCTTACTACCACACCTAATGTACCTGATGTTGTTGTGCTTGAGATCCCCAATCCTCCTTCCTCTCTTGCACCTGTTGTTCCCGCTATTGCTGAATCTAAACCAGTTGTACCACCTGCATCTGGTTCATCTGTTCCGCCGCCTGTTTCTCGCCCCACTTCTGTTGTTGCTCCAGTTGCGTCTGGTTCACCTGTTCCGCCATCTGTTTTTGAGCCTTCTTCTCATTTTGAACCAAATGTGAGAGTCATTGTTCCACAGGTTCTGACTTATATTCTTGTGCCAAATACCTTATTTTATGCTGGATTGATGGATATCAGTAATCAAAACAAGCAGTTGCAAGCGCTGCGAACTGTTTCTGGTCGGTTGTTGAAAAATGATGAAAATTCCGCTTTGTTTTTGCGCGGTTACGGTGGACATCATCATTATACTTCAAATTTATCTGCACTTAAATATGGTGATTATGGCGGTGAGCTTGATTATAATGCACTAGAGGCAAGTATTTTACTCAAGAAAATCGAAAGTGCATATAGTACGACATCCTTTGGAATTATGGGAAATTATGGCAAGCTTTCTTTGCAGCCTCGAAAGATTAAACAAAGTCAAGAAAGTATATTTGATAAATGGACAATCACAGCATATGGAAGCATGCAGCATGATACGGGTCTTTATATGGATGGTCTCTTCTCTTATGGTTTGTTTAATGGAAATGTTCTCACACTTGAGCGAGGTAAAACGGCTGCATTGAGAGGTAAGCCTCTAAGTGTTTCCTTAACTGCTGGTAAAACGTTTATGATAGGCAGCCGATATTTTGTTTTTGAACCACAGGTTCAGTTTGTTTATCAAAATCTCCAGTTTCATAAGACTCGTGATATTGATAATTTTAATATTGATATGCGAAGCCCGGATCATTGGGGGATGCGTGTTGGTGGGTATTTAACGAAGACACTTACATTTACTAAAGATGCACATGTTCTTTCATTCTATGGTAAGCTTCATTTCATTCGTAGTTTTGATGATAAACAATTTGTGTATTTTAAAGATGCCTTCCAGCTTGGTTCTTTTGGGTCTTCTTTAGAAGCTGGATTTGGTGTTTTTTCGCAACTATCTCCAAAAATTATTTTTCATAGTGATCTGATTTATCAGCATAAATTTACGAATGCTGGCTTTTCTGGAACGCATTTTTCTGGTGGATTAAGCTATCATTTTTAATTGTATTTTTTTAATACATCCTTTGTTAAAATTATAAGCACAAAACATGGTTTTATTGTATTGTTTTTCTGATTTTTGATTTTCATATATAATATAAAGCAAATTATGTGGACGACATGTAATAAGAATAATTAGTGCATGAACCAGATCTGTCTTTTCGGTTTTTTATAAAGATAAAATAAAGAAAGTTTAGACTAAATTATGATTAAAGTATTAAAATGCCATGTGTGTGTGTGTTCTCTTACGACCTCTATTTTTTTCTTCGCGTACAATATAGATGCGAGTGCAGAAGATTATAAACCTTCATATAATTCTTTTTTTTAATCGTATTCGTGTGATACAGTTGATGCTGCTCGTACTTTTGAAAGTCGTGATAAGTTATATATGAGTGGATTGGATAAGAGAACTACAGATGTTATTTTTACAATACAATCTCATAACATAGTTATTAAGCCGGAAAAAAGTAAAGGGGAAAAAGGCGTTTCAGGAACTGGTTGAATTTTAGAATTAAATAGATCTGAGAAGATTACATCAGCAGTGATTGTGTCAAAAGATAATAAAACTTCTTTTAAAAAGAGTTTTATTATAGGGAATGGCGAAAAGAAAAGTGATAGAAATACCACGTTACCTCAATCTGTGGTTGGCGTGAAGCAGGGCGGTTTTTTTCCTTTGATGAAGGTAAGATTCAGGTTTCTGATGTTCATGGTATAGCGGTTGAAAGTGCCGATCCTGTTTTTAAGGAAAGATCATATGAGTTGCAGGATGGTCTTATGTCTGGGATTTTTTTTTGAAAACACAGAGATCCTTATTAAAGGACAAGGGGTTCACGGTTTGCATTTTAGAAGAGCTCCTTCGCAATATGAATATCAAGAGGGAGAGCTTCTTACAAGTTTAGGTGAATTTTGGTTTAAAAAGACTGCTCTTCATATTCCCTATGGTAGGGCTATTTATAGTAACGATGCTAGGAGGTCTCCTTATATTACGATATTAGAGGATTCGCGTATTTTTGCTGATCGGTTATTAGATGTCAAAAATAATTCATTTGTCGCGCTTGATGCCTATGCGTCTTTTCTTGCAGGAGGAGCACATATTGAGAAAGGTTCTTATGGTAGTGTTGCGTTATTCAATCGATCTCAATGGACTGTAAGAGCAAATAAAAATGCGCTTAAAAATAATCATAAAAAAGTTCTATATTTTGTAGATTCATTTCTTTCATTGGTAAGGCTTATTGATAGTTCTATTTTTTTCAGAAAACCAAGAAATGATTTTTTTAGACACTTCGTATTAGGAGATTGGATGATGATCGTGGTTTAGATTATGCTTACGTTGCAGGGGGGACGCACGTTTATATGTTAGTGCACATCTTGCTGCAAATGGTAAAAGCAAGGGAATAAAAGCTGATAAACTTCTTAATCTATGGTGATGTTTATGGAAAAACTAAGATGCATATTGTCGATGTTTTAGTGGCTTCAAAAAAATAAAGAACCATAGCAAAGGTAAGCAAAAAGACGATAAAAAGATAGTCTCAGTGTTTCAATTGTTCAGGTTTATGGAAAGGTTGCGGAGGATGCCTTTAAACTGGCAACAGATTATGTTGCTTTAAGAGGAGCGCCTTATCGATATAGTGTTTTCGTGCTAATGGTCCAAATTCTTCTTATAGATAGGTAAAAGGTGGGAATGAATCCGTTAAAGAGAAAAATATTGAGTATAATGGAAATTTTGGAATTATCGACTTGAAGTTGAATATGTTCAGAAACTTTCTCATCTGCGTCATATTCGGTTGGAAAATGATGTGTCTCGTTCTTTAAGCACTTATACTCATCATAATAATGTTTTCGCTGATCATGATGCTTTTGTTCTTTATTCTGAAGAGGGCGTTAAAGCGGTGGTCCCGCAAGTTTCAACATATCTGTCGATGCCCCATGCTTTGTTTCAGGTTGGTTTGATGGATATGAACAATCACAAAAAACAGCTGGAAACATTGCGTATCGCTGCTGGGGCTTTAGGGGAAAATGGTAAAAAATCTCGCACTTTTTGCGCGAGGCTACGGTGGAAGTTATCATTATGTTTCTGACCACCTGAGCTTCAATATGGCTATGGCGGAAATTTGAATTATAACGCTATAGAGGCAAGCGTCTTGCTCAATGCGATTGAGGATATACATCACACTTTGAGCTTTAGAATAATGGGAAATGATGGAAAAAATCTCTACAACCTCAAGATCTTGAAGAAAGTAAAAAAGTATATTTGATAAATGGTCTATTACAGCATATGGCAGCATGCAGCATGATACAGGCTTTTGTATAGATGTCCTTTTTTCCTATGGTTTATTTAAGGGGGATGTTCTCATGCAAGCAAGAGGCAAGACAACAACATTGAAGAGGAACACCTTTGAATGCTTCATTTGATTGCGGGTAAGTCATTTATGACAAGACATAAAGGGGATAGTTCGTTTTTGCCTTTCTCTATTTTTTCATAAGCCTTTTTTTCATGACCGAAGGTCATGTCGTTAATTTAAATGTCTTCAGATTCTTCCGAACACTCATATTTGTTACAATTACAATTATAGTTAGGGGTTATTTTTGATCCGCAGGTTTAGGTTATTTATCAAAAGGTGCGGTTATAAGGCGTCTGATATTGATGGTTTTGATATTGAAATGGAAAACTTGATCTGTGGGTGATGCGTGTTGGTGGGTCTTTAAGAAAGATGCTTTCTGTCTCTGAAGAGGGCATTGTTGTTTCTTTCAATGGCAAGCTTCATCTTGCCAATAGTTTTGGAGGAAAACAACGTGTACAATTTGGAGATGAATTCCAATGAGGGGCTTTTGGTTTTTCTCTAGAAACTGGAGTTGGGTTGAATACTCTGTTGTCCTCACATTTTGCATTGCATGGAGATGTAACTTATCAACATCGTCTTAGCAAATTAGCAAAGCTGGTTTTTCAGAAACCATTTTTTCAGGCGGTTTACACTGTCATTTCTAGCTATACATAAACTATATAGTAACTTATATATAAGTATATATTGTTATATTAAGTATTAAAAGTAGCTCTTTAGTTTTATATTTATTGTATTTTAAGAATTCCGTTAGTTTAAATATAGATATTATTCTTAAATGAATAAAAATAGGGGAATAGGAGTCGGGAAGAGTTATGTTTTATGTATTTAAAAGACATGTGTTTTTGTGTAACTTTACAACAGCTATTCTTTATTTTTTTCAGGTTACTTATGTTAGTGCTGCAGGATCTTCAAGTGAGGCAGGAGAGGCATTTTATAAATGCGATGATAGAAAAACACACTTTCTCGCAGATAAAGTTTATTACTTAAAAAATTCTCAGGAGGCTGCGCCTATTGCAGCTATATATGTAGAAAAAGCTGGCACTGTTGTTAATGCCTCTCAGATAACAGTTTATGGCGATAATTCAGATAAAATATCTGCCTATGGGGCGTATGTAAGAAATGGTGGAAAACTTAATCTAACAGCTGCAGATTTTAAGGACATACCTGCTCTTCGTGCTCAAAATGCAGTTATTAGCATGACAGTAGGGGAAATTAAAGGGGCTTCACATGCTATTTATGCATGGGGGAAAGAAACGGATATTTCTTTAGAGAGTGTGAATATCGATATTGAACCAGATAATTTGAAGGTAAAAGGGATCGGTATTATGAGTGGTTTTGATGCAATGGTTAGAATGTCAGAAGGTACCGTTAATTTTAATCAGATTGGCTCATTTTCAACTCGGTTTGGGGGGTGCTATATTCTTGATACTATGTGTATTACGGGGCAAGGAAGGAGGGAGGAAGCTAGAACAGATGGTGATGGCGCTATGGGGGTATTGCCTGAAGCTTTTGAGGTTTTTCAAGGGGGTGATGTTCATTTGAAAAAAAATGTTATTCATCTTAACAATATGCATGGATTCTTGATTAAAAATTTTTCAGGTTATGTAGACGATAATGGCAAATTAATTCAAAAGTATGTTTCACCAGATGGCTTTAAGAATACAAGTATTAAGATAGAAAAAAATAATATTTCTGTGAAAGGGGATGGAGTACATGGTTTGTATTTTAATGTTTTAGCTCCAGAAGAGCTTGCTAAGATGATTAGGCAACGAGATGATGAAAAAGTTTTAGAAATCCAAAAAGTTCTCACGGGGAAGGCATTTGTTTATTTATCACAGACAAATATGACAGTTCCAGATGGTATTGCGATTTATGCGAAGGGGAATAGAGGCTATGGGGCTGAAGGTATTCTTGAATTATCTGATGAAACAAAGATTTCTGGTGATTTGTTGCTAAAAGCTAAAAATAACTCTTCTCTATTGGTGAAAGCAAGTGCTTCTTCTCTTACAGGAGGTACGCGTGTTGACGATAAATCAACTATTGATTTAGAGTTAACCCACTATTCAACATGGTATCTTACTAAAAGTAAATACAACGGTTTACGGGAATCTGTTTCATCACTTTCTTCTCTAAGTCTTTCCAATAGTACACTGATCTTTAATGATGAAGATATATCGAATGGTTATCAAACGCTACGCATTGGAAAAAGGGCGGATATAGACGCAGGAGATAGAATTCTCGCATCAAAAGATAAAAAAGTCTACAGTGCTGAGGGAAATGCTCAGATTAAGTTGAGTGCATTTTTGAGTGATGAGGGTCTGTTTGATCCCGAAAAAACCGATCGTATATTGATTTCTGGTGATGTCTCGGGAACGACATTCATTCATGTGCGAAATTTTCCGAAAGCTGCAAATAAAGAAGTCTATGATGGAAGAGATCAAAGCATTTCACTTATTCAAGTTGCTGGAACAGCGCAGGCAGGTTCTTTTCAACTCGCCAATGGTTATGATAGTTATACTACAGTGAAAGGTTTTCCTTATCAATATCGTATTCGTGGTTATGGTCCGAATTCGCCCTTTGGAAAAGCGGATATTAAGCAAAGATTAGTGGAAGGTGAGGGGGATTTTTGGGATTTCCGTCTTGAAGGTATCTATATTTCTTCTAGAATAGGTACTTATAATGGTCCACTTATTAAACCGGCTTCGTTTTCATTATCTCGTCCTTTAGATTCTCCGCCCCCCAATCCACTTCCTACGTCATTGACATCTGCCACAGCTTCTTCTTCTACATCTTCTGATCCTGTTGATCCTCCCCCTCCGCCCCCCAATCCACTTCCTACGTCATTGATATCTGCCACACCTTCTTCTTCTACATCTTCTGATCCTGTTGATCTTCCCCCTCCGCCCTCCAATCCACTTCCTACGTCATTGACATCTGCCACAGCTTCTTCTTCTACATCTTCTGATCCTGTTGATCTTCCCCCTCCGCCCTCCAATCCACTTCCTACGTCATTGACATCTGCCACAGCTTCTTCTTCTACATCTTCTGATCCTGTTGATCTTCCCCCTCCGCCCTCCAATCCACTTCCTACGTCATTGACATCTGCCACAGCTTCTTCTTCTACATCTTCTGATCCTGTTGATCTTCCACCTTCTCCCTCCACTCCACTTCCTACGTCATTGATATCTGCCACAGCTTCTTCTTCTACATCTTCTGATCCTGTTGATCTTCCACCTTCTCCCCCCGATCCACTTCCTACCTTGTTGATGTCTGACTCGCCTTCTTTTTCGGCATCTCCTTCATCTGCAGATTCTGTTTCTCCTGCTCCTATTGAACCAAAGCCTTCTACATCTTCTGATCCTGTTGATCCTTCGTCTAATCTTCCTGTGTCGCTTAATGTTCAGTCTAATCTCCAAATTAGAGCTGTTGTTCCTCAATTGCCAACTTATCTTCTTTTGCCAAATACCTTATTTCATGCTGGTTTAGTGGATATGATCACGCAAAATAAGAAGGTAGAGACAATGCGGAATGCTTTTCATTCCTCTTGGAAGGATGATGAAAAGACAGCCTTTTTTCTGCATGCTTATGGTGGTAGTCATCATTATGCTTCCAATTTATCTGCTTTTGAATATGGCTATAACGCTGAGCTGAATTATAGTGCACTCGAAGCAGGTGTTTTGTTAAACGAGATTGAGAGTTTATACAGTCGTACATTCTTTGGGGCTTTGGGGAACTATGGAAATCTTTCTCTAAACCCACAGGATGTTGAACAAAGCAAAAAAAGCGCATTTGATAAATGGTCTGTTGGAGCCTATGGGAGTTTACAGCATGATACGGGTTTTTATATCGATGGAGTATTATCGTATGGACTTTTTAAGGGAGATGTTTTGACACTAGCACGGGGCAAGGTTGTAGCGTTAAAGGGTAAACAGTTTAGCGGTTCTTTAACAAGTGGCAGAACGTTTGCAACAGGGTATAAAGGTGTTATTTTTGATCCGCAGATTCAGGTTGTTTATCAGCATCTTCAGTTTAATCCGGCACATGATGTTGATAATATTGAGGTTGATTTAGGAAAATTTCATCAATGGGTGGGGCGTGTTGGTGGGCGTTTAAGCAAGACACTTAATATTTCTGAAGAGGGACGTGTCGTTTCTTTTTATAGTAAGCTTTCTTATTTGAATAGTTTTGAAGATAAGCAATTTGTTTCTTTTAAAAACGATTTCCAATTAGGTTTTTTTGGTTCTTCTTTAGAAGCGGGGCTTGGTTTTAATGCCAAATTATCTTCGAAATTTGTACTTCATGGAGATATAAATTATCAGCATAGACTGACAAAAGCAGGGTTTTCTGGAATGAGCTTTTCTGGTAGATTACAATATCATTTTTAGTTATCCATGAAATATAGAATAATTTATATATAAGTATATAAGAGTTATATTAATAATTAAGTTAAATATTTATCGTATATTTATTTTATTTTAAGAAGTTTGTAATATACATTATTTGATTGTTCTTCGTTAATAAATAGGGGTAAGGAAGAATGGTGATAAATGTATTTTACAAACATGCATTTTTATATAATTTTACAACAGCTATTCTTTATTTTTTGCAAATTTCCCATCTTGAAGCTGCTGGAAGTTTATGTGATCCAGAGGCTCCATTTTATAAATGCGATGATAGAAAAACACACTTTCTCGCAGATAAAGTTTATTACTTAAAAAATTCTCAGGAGGCTGCGCCTATTGCAGCTATATATGTAGCAAAGCAAGGCACAATTGTTAATGCGTCTCGTATAACTGTTACGGGTGATAATCCAGATGAAATATCTCAATATGGTGCATTCGTACAAGATAGCGGAAAGCTTATTCTAAGGGATTCAAACTTTAAGGATATCCCCGGTCTTCGTGTTCTAAATGGAGTTATTCAGATGAATGACGGGAAGATTGAGGGAACTTCGCACGCTATTTATGCATCGGGGAAAGAGACGGATGTTATTTTAGTTAGTGTCAATGTTGAAATTAAACCAGACAATTTGAATGCAAAGGGTATAGGGATTGTAAGTGGTCTTAATGCATTTGTTAGGATGTCAGGTAGCACTGTTACTTTTAATGAGATTGGCGCGTTTTCAACAAAGTTTGGGGGGAGATATCTTCTCGATACCATGACGATTGAGGGAAAAGGAAAAAAATACACTGCTATAGTTAATAATGAAAGTGTCGATAAATTACCAGAGGCTTTTGACATATTGCAAGGTGGGGATGTTCATTTGAGGAGTAGTTCTATTGTGCTTAATGATATGCATGGCTTTTTGGTTAAAAATTTTTCAGCTTTTGTAAATAGTAGAGGCCAGCCTATTCATAATTATGATCTATCAGACGCTTTTAAGAAGACAAATATTGAGATTGAGAGCTCAAATATTTCTGTGCAGGGAAAGGGGGTTTATGGTCTGTATTTTAATCTATTAGATCCAAACACAGTGGCTGAATATTATGGACAAGAAGGTGTTTCAAAAGAGCCAAGAATCACTATGGGAGAGGCATCTGTTCGTTTAAAACAGACAACTTTCACAGTTCCAGATGGTACAGCTATTTATGTTACTGGGCAGGGCGGTTATGGAGCCAGTGTTTCTCTTGATTTATCAGAAGCAACAAAGATCTCTGGTGATTTGTTATTAAAAGCTGAAAAGAACTCTTCTATATCTATTAAAGCAAGCGCTTCTTCCCTTACAGGGGGTGCGCACGTTGAAGATACTTCTACTGCTAGATTAGAATTAACGCGTGGTTCTACTTGGTATCTCACAAAAAGCAAATATAAAGGTTTGCAGGGTTCTGTTTTTACAGATTCATCACTTTCATCTGTGAGTCTTTCTGATAGTACATTTATTTTCAATCGGGATGTATCCAGCGGTTATCAAACATTGCGTATCGGGAATGAACGATACAAGGAGGCATACAATGCGGAGGGTAATGTTCAGATTAAGCTCAGTACGTTTTTAAATGATGATGGTTTGTTTGATTCTCAAAAAACCGATCGTATTTTGATCGATGGAGATGTTTCCGGCGCTACATTGCTTGTGATGGAAAATTTTTCCAAAACTTCAGAAAAGAAAGTAAGCGGTGAAGGAAGCAACAGTATTTCACTTATCCAAGTTTCTGGATATGCGCGTGAAGATTCTTTTAAACTAATGGGCGATTATACTGCAATAAATGGTTTGCCTTATCAATATCGTCTTCGTGCTTATGGACCAAGTTCTTCTTTTGGAAAAGCAGATCCTATGAATAGATTAGTTGCAGGAGATCGGGACTTTTGGGATTTTCGTCTCGAGGGTATTTATATTAGTCCTAAACAAGATTCTTCTACGATTTTACCTATTCAACCTTCACCTTCTGCGCCGGTAGATCCTACACCTACAGACCCTGTTCTCACTCCATTACCTACACCTATTACACCAACACCTGCTCCGTCTGAGCCCTCTGATCCAAGTGATCCTATACCTACAGATCCTTCACCTTCTTCTTCTGTGCCTATTACACCAACACCTGCTCCGTCTGAGCCCTCTGATCCAAGTGATCCTATACCTACAGATCCTTCACCTTCTTCTTCTGTGCCTATTACACCAACACCTGCTCTGTCTGAGCCCTCTGATCCAAGTGATCCTACACCTGCAGATCCTTCATCTTCTTCCTCTGTGCCTATTACACCAACACCTGCTCCGTCAGCGCCCTCTGATCCAAGTGATCCTACACCTGCAGATCCTTCATCTTCTTCCTCTGTGCCTATTACACCAACACCTGCTCCGTCAGCGCCCTCTGATCCAAGTGATCCTATACCTACAGATCCTTCACATTCTTCTTCTGTGCCTATTACACCAACACCTATTCCGTCTGAGCCCTCTGATCCAAGTGATCCTATACCTACAGATCCTTCACCTTCTTCTTCTGTGCCTATTACACCAACACCTGCTCTGTCTGAGCCCTCTGATCCAAGTGATCCTACACCTGTAGATCCTTCATCTTCTTCCTCTGTGCCTATTACACCAACACCTGCTCCGTCTGAGCCCTCTGATCCAAGTGATCCTACACCTGTAGATCCTTCATCTTCTTCCTCTGTGCCTATTACACCAACACCTGCTCCGTCTGAGCCCTCTGATCCAAGTGATCCTACACCTACAGATCCTGTCCCCACTCCGCCTGTTCCTGTTAAGCCTGATATTCAGCCCGAAATGGGAATTAGGGCGGTTGTCCCACAGTTGCCAACTTATCTCCTTTTACCAAATGCTTTATTCCATGCCGGCTTGATGGATTTTGCCTCTCAAAATAAAAAATTGAAGGCAATACGAAGCTTTTCTGGAGGTTCTTTGAAAAGTGATGAAAATCCAGCATTTTTTATCCGTGGTTATGGTGGAAGCTACCACTATGCTTCAAATCTTTCTGCTTTTGAATATGGCTATGGAGCAGAACTTGATTATAGTGCACTGGAAGCAGGTGTTTTGCTGAAAGAAATTGAGAGTTCAGAGAGTTGTACATTCTTTGGGGTCACGGGAACTTATGGAAAACTCTCTCTCCATCCTCTAAATGTTGAACAGAGCAAAAAAAGCGCATTTGATAAATGGTCTGTTGGAGCCTATGGAAGTTTACAGCATGATACGGGTTTTTATATCGATGGAGTATTATCGTATGGACTTTTTAAGGGAGATGTTTTGACACTAGCACGGGGCAAGGTTGTAGCGTTAAAGGGTAAACAGTTTAGCGGTTCTTTAACAAGTGGCAGAACGTTTGCAACAGGGTATAAAGGTGTTATTTTTGATCCGCAGATTCAGGTTGTTTATCAGCATCTTCAGTTTAATCCGGCACATGATGTTGATAATATTGAGGTTGATTTAGGAAAATTTCATCAATGGGTGGGGCGTGTTGGTGGGCGTTTAAGCAAGACACTTAATGTTTCTGAAGAGGGACGTGTCGTTTCTTTTTATAGTAAGCTTTCTTATTTGCATAGTTTTGAAGATAAGCGATTTGTTTCTTTTAAAAACGATTTCCAATTAGGTTTTTTTGGTTCTTCTTTGGAAGCAGGTCTTGGGTTTAATGCGCGTCTTTCTTCAAAACTTTCTCTTTATGGAGATATAAATTATCAGCATAGACTGACAAAAGCAGGGTTTTCTGGAGCAAGTTTCTCTGCTGGTTTGCGCCACCTTTTTTGACAAAGTATGATATGTCTTTTTATAAAAAAGGCAGTAGAAAATGCTGCCTTTTACTTTATTAAAATCTTCTCTTATTTTTTCTAAATGGTTCTTTTGTCTTGATGAAAAAGGTCCACAATATATGATTTCTTTGGTTTGTGATTGAAAATGCCTCGTAAGTGTGTTTATTTTTTAGAGAGGAAGATGGGTTTCATGCGCAATTGCTTCTGGAGGATTGTGCGGCTATTTTAGCTGTAATGGTTGTTGTTTTTTTCTTAAACAGAGATGTTGATAATACCACACTCACCATTTTCGCTACCAAAGGCAAGGTTGTGTCCTGTCTGATCCCAGTTGAGCGCTGAAATGGCGCTTTTTCCATAGCCTTTTAGAAGAACCTCTTTTCCATCGTGAAAATGTGCACACAAAATCATTCCGTCATTGAAGCCTATTGCTACAATGTCTTCGCTTGGATGGCATGCAACGGTGCTGACAAGTGCATTTGCTCGTGTGCCCAGTTCTAATGGTGTTTTTCCCATGGGGCCATCTTTTGTATGAAAGGGCCAGACAATGGCTGCTGATGCACCGGATGTTGCTAACCATTTTCCCTTCGCGCTCCAAGACCAGCTTTTGACTTTGCTTGGGTAGCCACTCATGCGGAGATGCTGATTATCAGTGAGACGCCAGCCATGGAGGGCGTTTTCTTGCATGGTAGAAATGACATAGCGGTTGTCTGGTGAGAAGGTGACACCAAAGTGTGCTCCTTTCCAGACCAATGTGGTGGGAGATGTTTGTGTTGATAACCAATGAAGAGTAACACCATTGTAATGGGCAACGGCAAGGCGTAATCCCTTTGGAGCAAAAGCAAGACCTTCTATACTGCGTTCATGTATAAGCTCTTGCAGTTCTTTGCCAACATTTGCCAGTGTGATACGTGAAGAGGAAAAAGCAAAAACTTTCCGTGGTCCAAATGCAACATTGCTTATCCATTTGCCTTCCTGTTTGCCCAGTACTTTTGTATGACCATCTGCTGTTGTTTGACAGACCTTTCCGTCTTCTCCACCTGTAATGATAGCTGTGTTATCATGGGAAAAATGGCTAGAAATTATTCCTTGGTGAACTTCAATGGTTTGTGGGATTGGGTTAAAAAAAACAATAAAACCTTCAACCGAGACAAAAGCTGGTTTGTTATCAATAAAACCGGAGGAAAGACAATAATTTTGTAAATTGTAATTGGTAATGCTTGGCATTGTTACTCGCTTATGCACAATTTTCAAAACCCGTTCTCAGTTTTTCGGCATCAAGGGTGCGGCCAATAAAAACAAGTCGACTTTCACGTTTTTCATCTTCACGCCATGGACGTTGGTGCTGTCCTTCAAGGATCATGTGTATGCCTTGAATGACATAACGATCATCGTCTCCTTGAAATGCGATAATGCCTTTTAAACGCAAAATATCGGGACCCTGTTGTTGCGTGATCTGTTGAATCCATGGGAAAAATTTTTCTGGTTGAAGGGCACCTGTTTTTAAACTTACAGAGGTTATTGTAATATCATGAATGGTGGATTTGTGGTGATGTGCATGATCATGATTACAATCGGGACCACAGACATGGTCTGCGTGCTGATGGTCAAGAAAATGGGGATCATTATCTAAAGTGCGTTGGAGGTCAAAGGAACCTCGATCGAGGAGTTTATCAAGAGGGATGTTAGCGCGCTCTGTTGCGTAAATTATGGCTCTGGGATTAATTGCAAGAATGAGCGATTGCGCGTGTGCACGTTCTTCTTCGCTGACAAGATCAATTTTATTTAAGAGAACAATATCAGAGAAAGCAATTTGCTCTTCAACTTCTCGGCTTTTTTTAAGTTGGTGTGAAAAATGCTTTGCATCAACGACTGTGATGACACTGTCGAGAGCGGTTTTTTCATGGACCGTATCATCCATAAAAAAAGTTTGTGCAACGGGGATTGGGTCAGCAAGCCCTGTTGTTTCTATAATGATAGCATCAAATCGATGAGAGCGTTGCATTAGACTTTCCAAAATGCGAATAAGATCGCCGCGCACGGTGCAACAGACACAACCATTATTCATTTCATAAATTTCTTCGTCCGATTCAACGATAAGATCATTATCGATGCCAATTTCACCAAATTCATTGACAATGACTGCGTAACGTTTGCCGTGGTTTTCACTCAGAATGCGATTGAGAAGAGTGGTTTTTCCTGATCCAAGATAGCCTGTGAGAACCGTAACAGGAAGTTTTGTGGGAGTGTTTTGCGTCTTTTCCATGGTTCATGCCTTTTTATTGAAATGTGTTTATTTTAAATCGATTGATATCATCAAGTAAACCATGAAGCCCACAAAGAACATGAGAGAAAATTGCTTCACCGGCTTGCGGTGTTGCTTCACTTGCATTGCCTGCTGCTCCTTGTTTGTTAAGGTCACGCATTGTCCATCCAAAGGCATGAGGACCATAAGCGCGTAAATACTGATAGTTGGCAATCATATCAGCTTGCTTATTATGAAAATTTTCTGCTTTCTCCATATGCACTTTTTCGGGTGCTAAATAGAGCATGAGAGAGGTTTCTATAAAACCTCCATGGATATCAAGATGCTGTTGAGACGGTACCATTAAACCTTGTGGTAGGCCAAAACGACTCCAACTTGTTGCTACCGCAAGCATTGAAAAACGCCTCCGTAATTCGGTGATAACAATACTCATTAAGGGTGAATTACCTCCGTGAGCATTGAGAAGAAGAAGACGGTTGATCCCTTTGTGATAACAGTTTTCACCAATCTTTATCCATCGCTCAATAGCCTCGAAAAAGGTGAGGGTTTGTGTGCCTGTAACATCCATATGTTCTATAGAATAGCCAATCTTTTCAACCGGTAAAAGTGCGATATGAAATTGCTCTTTTGTTTGTAAAGTGAGGGCTTTTGCAAAAGCTTCAGCAATGATCCAGTCGGTTTCGAAGGGAAGGTGCTCTCCGTGATATTCGTGTGCGCCCAAAGGTAAAAGAGCGAGAAAAGGCGTGTTAGATATCATAAATTATTGCCCAAAAGAGAAGTTAACACAGATAAAGTGATCAAAAGTGCTGTCACTATTTAATCTATCTATAAGAGAAACGCAAATAGGCGTTTTTTTACATCACATATGGATGCTATAAAAATGAGAGTTTTGTTAAAAATAGTGAAGATTTTATTGAGCAAAGCCAACTCAATTTTTTTGTAATATGAGGCGAACTTTCTAAAGATAGCTATCTTTGGTAAGACTTTCTGATGCAGATTCTCATTTTTAATAAGTAAATATTCATACAGATTAAATACTTAACATCATGTAATGAAAAATAATTTTTCATTGTTTATTGAAAACACAATTTTTTCTGTAAGTTGCATATTCTTCTTTTTACTATGGAGCGAGGATAACCAAACTATTTCTATTGTTGCAATAGTACAGACTTTGGTTGCAATCAGAAGTTCTAAATTCTTAATTCAAGTATCTGTATATTACAAAAGAATAGAAATGTTTATTGATTGATTTTACTTTGGATAGTGTCTTAATAGACTTTAGTGTTCATGAGAAAAAATGAATATAAAGGGAAGGATTCACGTAAGATAAACTTGCAGTCTCAGAGAGCTCGATGAGTTTATAAGATGATTCAAGAAGAAACACCGTTGGATACATGATAAACAGAACGCCATTGTGTTGCACATTGATATGCTTGTTTTAAAGAAACCTTTCCTAATTTTAAAGAAACCTTTCCTAAGGTATCCAAGCCTATTTTGCGACGCTGTTCGTGAAGGGTATAACGGTAAATCCTCATAATATAAAATATATTGTACTTCACTATATTTACTTTTTTAAAGTAAAAAGCGACACCACCATTCACTTTGCCAGTTTTCAATATTGTGTTAACAGCGCTTGATAGTTAAAATATCTCATAAGTGAAATTTTCCTTTTTTCAAGTGTGTTTACACACACATCGTTTTCTTTTGTGATTTGAAAGCGAAGAATTTTGATTGATTCAATATAAACAGAGTTAAAATTAAGAGAGTCTTATAATAATCAGCCCTCTCATTCAACATGCAAAACAAGAAATTATTATTATAGATTAGTATCCTGCTATTAAAATGATCGATTGCTAAATTTATCATTCAATATCAGTTTTCATGGCGTTATTTTTTCAATGCGCTTACTTAAGTTGGTATCTCAAAAATGCAATTTTTAGTCAGTTTCTCTACCACTTTTCTTTCAAGCATTTGATTAATTATTTATTATTATTTATTTTGCACAAATTGCAGACAGTTATGTGAATATTGCCAAAAATTTATTTCAAAGAGAATTATTTTTTACTAATACAGAGTAAATATAATTACTCAAAAGATAAATAGGGCTGCGCTCTACAATATTGACGAAAAATATGGAATAACTTTTATGAGAATTAAGAAAGAAAATTGCTTTTCAGTATTTTGGGGGATCATCTCATTTTTCATGACTCTCTTTTTATTTAATTTTAGGTAGTTTGTTGGTGCTCTAGTGTTGCTTATAATGTTTTTGTAAATCTGATAGATTTACTTATTTTATGCGTTTGTTTTATTGGGTTTTAAAGTCAATATTTAAGTTCTTTATGCTGTATGAGATAAAGGTGCTGAATTACCTTTTTGAAGATGCTATGCGCTATTTTTCTTTATATATCAGTAAAAGTTGAGAATCATTTTATTAACGTCTTTTCTATTTGAAAATAGAGATCTTGTCTATTTGAAAATAGAGATCTTGATTTATTTTTACATTTTATAACTGTTTTATAGAAAAATAATACACTATTTTAAGGTTTATTTATTAGGATAGATTTGTTTTAGATCGAGGTTTTTATTCGCTATCAATTTTATTTTCAAGTTTATTGATGAGCGATATAATAAAAATTCATTAAGTATTCTTTCATTTTTATATTTATTGAAATAATAGAGAAGAATTATCATTAGATTGACAGTTTTTAATTTTATAGTTCTTTAAAATTTAATTACATTTTAAATTATTTTTATCATTTGTTGTTTTTGTGTCTTTACATTCAATACACAATGTGTTATATCTGTAATATAATTACAGATAATATTTTATTATGTGTAATTATATAAATAATTAAATATAAGTTTTGGTTTTTATATATGTGAATATTCTTTCATTTTTTCAGTGAAGAAAAGAGGAGCAAAGAAAGCTATGTTTAAAATATTTAAAAATCGTGTATGTTCATTTACTTTTACACTATTTATTCTTTTTTTTGTACAAACTATAGAGGGAAATGCAAGTTTTGTAAAAAATCAATTTCAAGAGAGTGTGGCAGTTACTATTTCTACACTAGAAAAAAATGTAGTTATTAAAGCTGTGGATAGAGCTGTTATTCAAGGCGTTGAGGAACAAAATGCTATTGTTTTGGGGAAAGCTGAAAAAACTGCTGCCTTTTCAGGTGCAGCTTTTTGGGGGGGAATAGGTATTATATCACTTCTTGCTTCTTTATGTATTGGGGATGTATTAGGTGCTGTTGTATCTCTTTGGGGAATATTCACTACACTTTAGTAGAAAGCTCATCGACAAAGTCGATGATTTTTTTGTTCATTTCATGATTTTGAAAAAATAAATATTTGAACTTATTTATACTGTATTGGATGGAAAAATCACTATTATTAATACCAAATGTAGCTTTTATTAACATTATTAAAGTTCAATGTCCTACATTTATGTTTTTTTACAAAATAGTGTAACCTCATTTTTTACAGTTTATGGTTATTTCCTAGTAATAAGGCTAGTATACTTACTATCTTTATCAGCCTTTTAATATTGTTTACCTTCTCTCATATGAAGATTATTCATTAAAGGCATATTTTATCCTTTTTAAAATTTTTTATCTTTTATAAGAGGATAAAATAAAAAATATCCCTTATTCATGGCTCTTATGCAATAAGAAAAATGATAAATTATTATTTCAAATTTGTTTATGTTAAATCCATCAAAAGTATTTTTTACATAGAACAAGTTGCGTTCGTGTATGGATAAGATTATCAAAAAAAGAGTAAAAATTCTTCTCATGAATCATCTCAAAGGCTCAAGGGCTGTCGTAATATTGACAAATAAAATGATGATGCCGGTTTGTATCTTTATAGAGTAAAGATAGTGATACACAATGAATCTTATGCCATCTCATGGGGTGGTTTATATTGTAGCATTTACGCGCCATATTGTGAGAAGGAAGTGGTGATATGCATCGTTGAAAATGCCTTTATTAAAAGATAAATACTTTTATTTGCGATACAAGTGTATTCTGGGTTGTTCTGTCGTGTCAGGGAAAGATGCTGTTAAGTAAGGTAATTAAGGAGTGTTTATAGCTTAGCGGAAGAAGGGACATGAAGTAAAAGGTCTTGTTTAGCACGAAGACGCGCAATCCATTGATCTTCACGAATAGCAGTATTATGTATTGTAATGAGTTCGTTTTTTTTAATTGCAGCTGTTACTGTTGCTTTTTCTAAAAGACCACAAGGAATGGCGTGGTGAGCGCGTGCTTCTGCGATGTTCATTATCCAAGCGCGATAAGTATAAAGACCGATAAAGTCTAGCTGATCACCTGGATGTAAATCTTTTTTAGCAACAGCACAGACTTCTACTACGGGATGGCTAAGAGGAACCATATCTTTTTTGCCATAAAGCATAGCGCGTGCGCAGGTGAGGGGAACTTCCATTGCTGTTAAATGATAGGGACGGTGAAAGGTGAAATAAGGCCCCTGACCAATTTTTAAATCTTCCATACGTTCGCGTAAACGTGGGTGCGCTATTTCTGCAATGACAAAGACACCTGGGGAAACACCTTGGCCTGTTGAATAATCTACAATACCATATCGCTGCAAAATGCCTCCATCTTGTTTTGGGATAAGCACTTTGTTTAGATCTTGCAGCGCCGCTTGTGGTCCATGCATTCCTGGGCAATCGGGGAGAAGTCCAGTGGCATTGGCAATTGCTGCCATTTCAACCATCGTTTTGGAACCATCAATAAATTCAACCAACATGCGCACATTCATATTACGCCGGAATGCTTCTTCTTCGTAAGCATCAGGTGTAGCATCAAAGCGCAGAGGATTATTTTTTCCTTTACCTGCTGCAACAATCTTATGTCCAAGGGCTGAAACAAATTCTATGAGTTCCATACAAGAAGTTGGTTCATCTCCGGCACCAAGTGTATAAATGAGCCCTCGTTTTTCTGCTTCATGTTTGAGATAAGCGCCAATTGTAACATCTGCTTCAACATTCATCATGACAAGATGTTTGTTATTCTCAAGCGCTTTGATACCAATTTCTGCTCCTGCTTCGGGATAGCCTGTTGCATCAACGATAATATCAATTTGTTCATGACGTAAAACAAGGTTAATATCATCTGTTGCTGCAATCAAATTTTTTTCAATGCTTTGCGTGAGAGCATAAGTATTTTCAACTTCACAGACATGTCCATCCTCGCCATAGGCCATTGTAGCGGCATCAAAAATACGTGACGGCGTCCTAGTGGCTACTGCAGCGACTGTTATACCATCCATATGCGCAATACTTGATAATAAATCTGTGCCCATTTCACCACAACCAATCAGTCCAATACGGATGGGGGGATGCTTTTCTGCACGTTGTTTCAAATCATGCGCTAAACCTGTTAGGTTCACATTGCTTGCCATTCTTTTTTCCCATTTGAAAACTATTCTGCTAAAGAGCTTTTCTCATTCATAAGGTGCATTTGTTTTTAAGACAATTAATCTTTTATTCTTGATGCTCTAATCAATGGATTTTATAAAAGCAAGAGGGGTGGTTGTTTTTATCAAATAAAATAGGAATAGCGTTATGCAGCAAAAAATAGCAGTACAAGATGTCACCAGTTTTATTGGGAAAGAAGTGGGATTATCGGGGTGGCGTCTTGTTACACAGGATATGATTAATCAGTTTGCATGCGCTACAGATGATCATCAATGGATACACGTTGATGAGGAAAAGGCTAAAAAGACACCTTTTGGAGGCACAATTGCTCATGGGTTTTTAACATTATCGCTTTTGTCTACGCTCGCTTATGAGGCACTTCCAGAGTTGGAGGGGAGCACAATGGGGATTAATTATGGTTTCGATAAAGTACGCTTCATGAGTCCTGTGAAAACAGGGGTACGGGTACGTGCGCGTTTTGTGTTAGATGATGCAGAAATTCGCCCTTCTGGTCGAGTGGTTTTCCATTATGGGGTTACGGTAGAAATTGAACAGTTAAAAAAACCAGCTCTTACGGCTCAGTGGCTTATTGTGGCAGTGATGGGGGAAAAATCTTCCAATATCTAGATTAGTTTGAGTACTTTATTTTATAAAATTTTTGTACAATTCTATGAGAAGTTTCTTCAATGATAATATTGAGAATAATCTATAGGGTGATAGATATGCTATAGCTATCATAGCGTTGATAGCTATAGCAGATTGCTATCTTTCCTAGATCTTTTTGAAGAGGAGTTTCTTGGTGAAGATAGTGCATTGCCTCACGCTTTTGTTTATAGCATTCTTTAATGGGATCATAGCCCTCACATAAACAGAATGTTTCAAATGGAATATACTTGCGTTGCTAATTCACGGGCTTATTTTAAAGAAACATCTCTCAACGCTCGTCACACCCATTTCGCAATGGCGCCTGTGAATAGTATAACGGTAAAGCCATTGAGCACCCCATATCTTTATGCTTGTGAAGAAGAAAACCGGTACTATCATATTATATGCTAGCACCTTATATGCTAGCACCCAATGTTAAGACAGGTCTTGGTGCTTGAGACAATTCATAAGAGGCACGCCTTCCTTGCTTGTATAGTTTTTACTCACACGGCTCTTCCTGCTTGTAACATGCAAGCGAGAGATTTTGATTAATTCGATATGGAACAAATTGGGAATGAGAGGACTTTACGGTATTCAGAGTTCTTATTCAATATGTTGTCTAAGGTTGGGAAAGGTCGTGACCAATGTCTTAATTTGACATGATAATTTATCATTTTTATGTTAAGAGAGAGTTTCAAATATTGTAAGATCTCTCATTTCATTTCCTTTTATATTCAATCAGTTAAAACTATTTTCTTTCATGTTACAAACGGATGGGGAGAGATAAAAACTGTTTAAGAAAAAAGTTCCTAATCTCTTATGAACGTTTTCGACAACCAAGGGTTGTTGCACTTGGAAAGTGGCAAAGAGGATGATGATACTGGTATGTGAAATTCTAAGTCTTTTAATGTTTTGTTTTATCAAGTTTTTGTACGATTTTATCAGAAGTCCATTGGGTTATAATATTGAGCATGATCAAAAGAATGATGACAATGGTCATGATGAAGGTATTATAGCGTTGATAGCCATAGCGGATTGCCATATCCCCTAAACCGCCTCCACCAAGATATCCAGCAAGTGAGGTGGCTCCTATGAGAGAAATGACCATGACTGTAAAACCTGTAATCAGGCTAGGGAGAGCTTCAGGAATAAGAACATGTCTGATAATTTGAAGACGGCTTGCACCCATAGAGCGGATCGCTTCAATGAGACCGTTTTCAACGGTTTTAAAAGAGAGTTCCGCCATGCGTGCATAAAAAGGAATAGCTGAAATGGTCAGTATAAAAATTACAGCAGGCATTCCTATCCCTCTTCCTACAACGATACGCGTAACGGGAAGAAGATAAAATGCAAGAATAATAAAGGGAATGGCACGAATACTGTCAATGATCATGCTTAAAGGGCGATTGATGAGAGATGAGGAAAAAATCCCCCCGCGTGCTGTTGTGTGAAGAAGAAGACCAAGGGGAAGTCCTATAATAAATGCCATAAAAGAAGCACTAAGTGTCATCAATATTGTATCAATAACAGCTTGGGGAAGTTCATGAGACAGAACATTAAACATAGCCTAAGACCTCACAATATCGTCCTTTTTTCGTTAACCATTGAACAGCTTTTTCTAAAGCTTCTTTATCTTCTCCAGGAAGAGCCAAGAAGAGTCGCCCGATGGTTTCATCTTGAACTGTATCAATGCCACCATGCAAAATACGTGCTTTTAAACCACTCTCATTTTCTAGAAGATGAAGAAAAGGCTGCTGGGCAATTTCACCGGCAATATTGATTTCAATGACAGCTTCTCGCCCGATTGGTTTGAGATTTTTCGCAAATTTTTCAGGAAGTTGCGGGGTGACAAGCTTGAGCATGGCTATGGTTGTATCGTCTTGCGGTGATGTAAAGATGTCTTTCACACGTCCTTCTTCTACGATGTTCCCCTGATTAAGAACAACAACGCGATGCGCTATGGTGCGCACAACTTCCATTTCATGGGTGATGAGCACAATCGTGAGATTGAGGTGTTTATTAATATCAGCAAGGAGCTCTAGAATAGATTGTGTTGTTTCAGGGTCAAGAGCAGAGGTGGCTTCATCTGATAACAATATTTTAGGATTAGCAGCGAGCGCACGAGCAATGCCAACGCGTTGTTTTTGCCCCCCTGACAATTGTGCCGGATAGCAATATTCTTTTCCATATAACCCAACCAATTCAATCAGTTCAAGGGCACGTTTGTGGCGTTGTTTTTTACTTACACCACTTAATTTAAGCGGCAATGCAATGTTATCAAGAATATTTTGCGATGAGAGAAGATTGAAATGTTGAAAAATCATCCCAATTCGTTGACGGTAAGGCGCCCACTCTATCTCTGATAGATTTGAAATATCAACACCTTCAAAAAAAATGGACCCTGCATCAATCTTCTCTAACCCATTTAAACAGCGGATAAGTGTTGATTTTCCTGCTCCACTGCGCCCAATAATGCCAAGGATTTCACCAGCATGGATATTTAAAGAGAGATTATTAATTACCGGAACACCAGCCGTTTTGTTAAAACAACGGCTGATGTTTTTTAAGGAGATAAGGGTAGGTTTTTCCATTCACAATTACTCGGATATTTGGCACAATTACCAAGAAGTTTGGGCGGTTTTGCCAAAAATCTCTTTGATTTTTGCACGGATAAGATCGTTGTTGTAAGCGGCAACTAATTTTTTAACCCATGGCTCATCTTTTTCGCTCGTGCGTACAACGATGATATTATCATAAGGATTATTTTTTGCGCTCTCCCATGCGACGACATCTTTTTCGAAGTTTAATCCGGAAACAATAGCCCAGTTTGTGTTTATAATTGCAAGATCAAAATCGTCAATAGCTCGCCCTAACATACCAGCATCGAGCTCACGAATTTGCAGGTTTTTAGGATTTTCGATAATATCAAGTGGAGATGCAAGAATATTATGGGGATCTTTTAACTTAATGAGACCTAAAGAATTGAGAAGAAGTAAGGCTCTTCCACCATTAGATGGGTCGTTTGGAATACCAACATGTGCACCATCACGTAGATCTTTTAAGTCTTTGATTTTGTGCGAATAAACACCGATTGGAGCAATAAATGTATAGCCGACAATTGAAAGTTTATAGCCACGTTGTTTCATTTGTTCATTAAGATAAGGAGCGTGCTGAAAAGCATTCGCATCGATCTCTCCTGCGTTAACAGCGTCATTAGGCAAAGCGTAATCAGAAAAATAAACGAGTTCAATATCTAAACCGGCCTTTTTAGCCTGTTCAGCAGCAGTTTTCCAAATAATCGCATCCCGCCCTTCCATAATACCAAGTTTGATTTTTGATTTGTCTGTAGCCATGACAAAAACCGTAGATAAAAAAAGTGCAAAGAGAGAGAGGAATAATCCTATAATCCGACTACGAGAAAAAAATTTTAATGTCATGTGCTTTTAACTTTCTTTTCCAAGAGATTTTTTGAGGGAAGTTTCAATATACTCTGTATTTTTCTAAGGAGATTTAAAGTTATACAAGCTTTAGAGAATATTCAATCACTTTTATTTTTAAAAGAGTATTATTTTTCCTTCTATTTTTAGTATTTTGGGGGCTTATCATCATTCATTCTCAGTAATTCTCTGAAATTTAGGAAATCAATTCTTTTATTGCAATCATTTGTTGAGGGAACCAATAACACTTGAAAAACTTCTTTAAGGGACGATTGGTTGAAGAACCAGACAATCAGATGATGCTTTAGCTGTAAATTTATGAGGAGCATACTGCGCAATCAAGATCAAAAGGCCGTGTTCGTGTAGAGGGGGAATAAAGAGAGATTTTGTTACAATGTTGTGGGGTCTTTTGGGCGGGAAATAAAAGTTGCGGATCATTGGATTTAAACGCGGCAAATTTTTGCAAAGGCGAAATTTTGCCCTTCACATGTTTTGAGAGAGGAAGAAAAATAATGTTAAGAAAGAAATTTTTATCAACAACAATGATTTTATGGGCTTTGGGAGCGTCGGGGGTGGCTGTGACTGCTTCTCACGCGGAAGCTGGAACCATTGCAGGAACAGTTGCTCGTGTTGCTTCAGGTCAGGTATCTTTACGCACAGGTCCTGCGACAGCTTACAAAGTGATCTCAATGGTTCCAATGGGAGAAAAAGTGCAAATTTATGGCTGTCTATCCAATAAAACTTGGTGTTCTCTTGGTTATCACGGAAAGGTTGGTTGGGCATCTGCACGTTATGTCAATGTCAACAATGTTCCTACCGTTGCTTTTACAAAGATGCCAGTAAAGCCAAATGCTATGAGAAAATCGCCAAAAGTAAAAAAAGAAAAAGTAAAACAGGTTGTTTCTGGTTTTAAAGCTCTTCCGGCGATTCAAAAAACACGGAAAAACATACAAAAACTCTACAGAACAGATATGATTATCGATTCTACAGGTGTCAAAAAAAGAGATGAACGGACAATTTTAAATCCTTCGCCCAAAGCACAAGGAGTTTCTGTAAAGCACGTAAATGCTTATAATCCCTTCTTTCCTGATAATGTCAATTATAAAAATTTTGAACGTAATGAAACACGTTACCGTGTTGTGACTTATCCTGCTCGATAAGGGTAAGTTAATTTCACAACCGGAATGATAAAAAGGATCAGCAGCATGAAGCAAAAAACGCTTATGCTGCTGATCCTATTGTACCGTAAAATGGCATTAGGGCGGCGATGATTAATTAAGGTGGCGAGGTATTCATGGATATTCAGAGTAAAATTTGTCAATACCCCGAATTACAGTCCTTTAGGCTGGTGATATGAATCTCCAGCAGGGGAAGATCCTACTGAAGAGAAGCCGGACTTTTGACAGACCGGCTAAGGCTCTTTATCCTTTCGGACAGGGCGTTAATTTACGGACTTAGGCTTTATCAAATTACGAGAAATGAGCAATTCAGCAATTTGAACTGCGTTCAATGCTGCTCCTTTTCTTAAATTATCGGCGACAACCCAGAAAGCTAAACCATTTTCAACGGTAATATCTTCACGAATACGGCTAATAAAGGTGTCATCTTCTCCGGTACATTCATAAGGTGTGGTATAGCCACCATCTTCGTGTTTATCGATAAGCTGACAACCGGGAGCATCGCGGAGAAGCGCTTGTGCTTCAGATACGCTTAGTGGTTTTTCAAATTCAACATGGACAGCTTCGGCATGACCGATAAAGACAGGGACACGAACAGCAGTGGCTGTTAATTTAATCTTCGGATCGAGAATTTTCTTTGTCTCAGCAGTCATTTTCCATTCTTCTTTTGTATAACCATCTTCCATGAAAACATCGATATGAGGAATGACATTAAAGGCAATGCGTTTAGTGAATTTTTTTGATGTAATTGGGTCTGCAACAAAAACAGCACGTGATTGTTCGAAAAGTTCGTCCATTCCTTCTTTACCAGCTCCAGAAACCGACTGATATGTAGAGACAACAACACGTTTAATGATTGCAGCATCATGGAGAGGTTTTAAAGCTAAGACCAGTTGAATTGTTGAACAATTAGGATTTGCTATAATATTACGCTTAGAAAAGGCATTTATAGCTTCGGCATTGACTTCAGGGACGATCAACGGAACATTGGAATCATAGCGCCACGTGGAGGAATTATCGATGACGACACAGCCAGCGGCAGCGATTTTAGGAGCATATTCTTTGGAAATGCTTCCTCCCGCGGACATCAGACAAAAATCTGTGTCAGAAAAATCGTAAGTATCCAGTGCTTTTACTTTTAAAGTTTTATCTCCATAAGAAACTTCTTGTCCTAATGAGCGTCGTGATGCTAGAGGGACAATTTCATGCGCAGGAAAACCACGTTCCTCTAAAATTGTAAGCATTTCACGACCAACATTTCCGGTTGCGCCGACAATTGCAACTTTAAAACTCATTTTCTATATACTCCTCATGTCTCTCCACGTTTATTCCCCGTGCTATACTCAGGAGAGAGTGAGTTGGTCAAGGAACATCATTAAATTATATTTTTGATTTTCAACAATTCAATTTTGTGCACACCAATCCTTATCGTCAGCACAATAAATTGTTTTATTTCAAATGATATGTTTTTTTAATCTTTCAGAATTGAAAAATTGAATATTTTACGCGAAACTGTTATCTCTTTAGAGAGCACTTTAATTAAGTGAATTCCATATCTTCTGTCAATTGTTTACCTTCACACTTTTGAATTTTTTAAGGATGCTATTACGTATTGCGTTGGGGGAATCTTTTAATACCTTATCTGTTAAGTGTTGAAGTATTTGATCTTCTCCCTATGCCTTTAAAAGCGAAGCTTCCTATTACAGTCTGTAAACAGCCAGATTCTAGCGGTTACTTTTAGCAACTTCCCATTTTTCACTTGAACTTAAGGCTCAACAAGCAAGCCTAAAAATATTTAAAAAGACATTTGGCACCTAAAAAACATTTGAATGTTTCAAGGAGGTATGCATGCTTCATATTCTCATACCTTAAATGATAGAATTTATGGTACAACAGGATAAACTTAAGTATCCATTATATAAATAAATTCTTATGAAAGTTATACATATAGTTTTTTCGTGTCTTATTTTTACTTTAATCCTGTTATGCTATAAAATATCGTCATTTGAAGTATGGTGATCTTTAAGCTTTCTTGATATATTTAAGTGTGTGGGAATATTCTTAGGCTTGTTTGGCGAGCTTTTTGTTTCAAGTGGATTATATGAGTGGAAAGCCGTTGAACACCTCCATGTTTAATGTTTAAAAAAAAGAGTAAGTTAGCACCATCATACATTTTTTCAGCACTCAATGTGGCTACAGTTCTTGGTATGTGAGACGATTCAATTAAGAGGTATGCCTTTTTTGTACATTTTTACTCACACGCTAACTCTGCTTGTAATGTGCAAATAAGTGATTTTGATTGATTCAATATAGAACAAGTTTGAAATGAAAGAATTTTATGATATTCGAGACACTCATTCAATATACATAACGTTAGATATATCATTATGAATCAAAGCGCTATAGCTCAGTTAAACTCGTTAGAATTCGGACTATTTACAGACCAGATTAGATTTAAGAAATTTCGTTCTCATGAGGTGTGGGGAGACAGTCAAAATTCTTTTCAATGTTATTAAGGATGTTGATTGTTCTTTCAGTGAATTTATGAAAATAAGGGGTCATTTTTTTCACCAGAAATCAACTGCAAAATAGCCCTTTGTTTTTTGCGGGTCAGCATTCTGAAACTTTGCAAAAGTAAATATTCTGCTTTGCTTTCTACTCTGTCATCACAATGATAGAGGGGATCTTCTTTTTTTGTGTTATCAGCATAAAAGAAGGAAACGGGAACATCTAATATATGAGCAATTTCTTGTAAACGTCTTGCACTTACGCGATTTAAACCTTTCTCATACTTTTGAATTTGTTGAAATGTTACGCCCAAATGACTCCCTAATTGTTTTTGAGAAAAACCCATGAGGTTTCTTCTAAAGCGAATTTTTTTGCCTAAAGAAATGTCATAAAAATGTAAATTTTTGGCTCGCACTTTGCTCCCCCTCCGGTTGCGAGCGCCCTCGCATTAGTATTCCGGGGTCTGGAAGTGCTGAAACCGAGCCAGCCTCTTGCTTTTAGTGCTGAGAGCACTTGGACATAACAAGAGCCCCCGGAAATTCCGGGATATCCGCAAAAAGCGGGTTTATTTTATACTCGGTTTTAGGGCTTCCAGGCCCTATTGATCGCTGCGTATACGATCAAAAACACAAGTTCATTCATAGGATAATTTCTTTAAATCGTCAACCAGAGTGACAGCAGTTGGTTTGGTTGTTTTTTGCAAAGTTTACATGCAACTGTTGCAATGCATCCCTTTATTTTGATGAAATTTAGGACAATTTCTTGGTGATCATTATTGGGAATATTTAAAATTGTAACTATATGACTTTTATCCATTTATTGTGTATAGAAACGGAAGTTTCTTTTCGCATTCAGAAACAAAAGACTTTTTAGAGTAAGTATAACATTGGAAGTTGGTAAAGAGGGGAGTTGGTAAAGAGAATGCTGGTGCTGGCGTGTAATGGATTAGCGTTTAAAATACCAATATTAAAAAGATTGCATGAGCAAAAGAGAGCGTTTCATAGAGCAGTGATTGATAACAGCTTTCTCCAGAAAAAATGAACGAAATTTTCTTATTTTTTATACGCTACGTTTTCATTGTTTTGCAAAGGGCGTGCTTCTGAGGCAAGCATAATGGGAACACCATCACGAATAGGATAGGCAAGTTTGGCGTTGAGAGAAATGAGCTCTTGTTTTTTTCGGTTGTAAGAGAGTGTGCCTCTCGTTATCGGACAGACGAGCAATTCGAGCATTTTGGGATCTGTGGTCATTTTTTTCATGTTTGGACGTTCATTAGTTTAAACGGTAATCTGTACCTGTTTGTTTCATGAGTGAGCGTTCTGTTAATGCAAGAAGAGTTTGGGCACGGCTTTCGATATCTGGAGCTTCAAGGAGAGCTTGTTTTTCTGCTGGTGTAAAGGGGATAAGAGCTGAAAAAGCATTAACCAATATAGGTGTAGGGGCTTCTATGATACTGCTCCAATTATATTCCATTTCATGTATGGTTAGATATTTTTCTACAACGTCGAGTAAGCTCTCTCGGTTAATGCTTTCTTCAACATCAAATTCTTGCAAGTCTTTTATGTTTGATTGGATGAGAGCTGTTCGATAGGATTTTGTGTTTGTCAATTCTTGTTCTAAGGTGAAGCGGCAAACACCTTGTAAGATTATGAACAGTTGTCCATTTCCTGTTTCACTGTAGTTTGTAATGCGCCCTATACAGCCTGTTTTATAAAGTTGTGTAGAGAAGCGGTCTGTGTTCGATGAAAGTGGTTGAATAATGCCCAATAGACGATCAGTTACCATAACGTTTTCAATCATTTCAAGTGATTCTGGTTCAAAAATGTTGAGTGATAAAAAACCGCCGGGTAGTAAGAGTGCACCTTCTAAAGGAAAAAGGGCAATTTGCTTTGGAAGATCATTTTCGCAATTGTAAGAGATATTACCAGCTTTCATGAGTATTTTGTCACCTTTGTTCGGTAGTTTTAGTCTGTAAATAGTCGCAATTTATGACACTATTGAGAAAGCAGAAAACCTACTTCTTGTACATTAAAATCATACTTATAAAATACTTGAAGTCCTTATTCTAAAAAAAGAATATGAAACCCTATCTTTAAGGTTGAACTGCGCGAGAAAGAATATTGCTTTGCGATCTTTTTAGTGTGTGACGTTTTGCATGATTTTCAAGAGGTATTTTTGTTTATAGCTTTTGATTTTGTCTTAAATTTCCTAAAATGTGTTCCTTGCAATTTTTGTAAGGTTCAAAAGGATACTATTATAAATCTTTTGAAGCAGCTTACGCAAGTTTTAAAATGAGAACATTTTCATCACTTTACTAATGACAGTGTGATAAAGATAGGTTATAGGTTAGGGCATGCTGGAAAGAGCGTTATCGTTTCTTTCATTCTTTTGCGGGAGAGTGCAGATTGCGAATTTTCGCATTGCCGCCGAAGGGGAAATAGCCCATAATCTCTCAGGCTTTAAGGACCGTAAAAGGAAGAAGGCAGATCTGGAAAGTCGGGAGAGCCCGCGCCGAAGGTGTAAGCGAAAAATCTTTTCGCGAGTCTCTCAGGTTGATGACAGAGGGGTGCAGAGACGGTCATATTCTGTGGGCGTTAGCGCAGCTTTGGAGTTATTATGGGCACAGCACAAGAAACATCTTTTTTAAAAACACTTCCTTTATATGATATGCATGAAAAAGCAGGAGCAAAATTTGGTGCTTTTGCGGGGTGGAACATGCCTTTAACGTATCCTCTTGGCGTTTTGAAAGAGCATCTTCATACGCGTGCACATGCGGGACTTTTTGATATTTCTCATATGAAATTGATTGCCGTTGAAGGGGTACAAGCCGTGGAATTTTTGTCCTATGCTTTTCCCATTGATGCAGCAGCTTTAAAGATTGGGCACTCACGGTATAATTACTTGCTTAATGAGCAGGCTGGTATTCTTGATGATCTTATCATTACCCGTTTGGAAGAGGACCGTTTTATGTTGGTCGCCAATGCTGGGAATGCACAGGCTGATTTTGTAGAATTGGAAAAGCGTGCGGTTGATTTTGAATGTCAAGTGATTGCTCTTGAAAGGGTATTGCTTGCTCTTCAAGGTCCTGAAGCGGCCGCTGTTCTTGCTGATGCCGATTTGCCAGGGAATGAATTGTTCTTTATGCAAGGATTCGAACCACAACAGGATTGGTTTATAACGCGTTCTGGGTATACGGGAGAGGATGGTTTTGAAATTGCTTTGCCTATAGGGCATGCGCATATGTTGGCTGAAAAATTGCTGAGTGATTCTCGTGTTGAGTGGATTGGACTTGCAGCACGCGATAGCTTGCGGTTGGAAGCAGGGCTGTGTTTGCATGGAAATGACATTACCCCTGATACGACACCTATTGATGCGGCTCTAACATGGGCTGTTCCTAAAAGTGTTCGAGAAAAAGCACAATTTTATGGCGCGAAGGCTTTTCTTGAAGCGCTGCAAAAAGGACCTGCTCGTTGTCGTGTTGGATTAAAACCGCAAACGCGCCAACCTATTCGTGCTGGTGCGGTGCTTCTTGATGATCAAGGTAATGAGATTGGAGTTGTAACATCAGGTGGTTTTGGTCCTTCTTTTGATGGTCCTGTCGCGATGGGTTATGTTTCTGTTGATTGTAAAGTTGAAGGGACACAAGTCTTTACAGAACTGCGAGGCAAAAAGATTGTATTATCAGTTCATTCACTTCCCTTTGTTGAACAACGTTATTTTAAAGGATGATTTTTTATGTCTAAAACTTATTTTACACAAGACCATGAATGGCTTAGCGTTGAAGGAAAAGTGGTGACTGTTGGGGTTACGCATTATGCGCAAGAGCAATTAGGAGATTTGGTTTTTGTTGATTTACCACAAAGTGGGACAAAACTTTCCAAAGGAGAGGCAGCTGCTGTTGTGGAATCGGTGAAAGCCGCTTCAGATGTTTATGCTCCTCTTGATGGTGAAGTGGTCGAAATAAATGAAGCATTGGCTGATAATCCTGAATTGGTAAATCAGAAAGCCGAAACAGAAGGCTGGTTATGGAAAATGACATTGCAGGATGAGACACAACTGGAAGGGTTGTTGGATAAAGATGCTTATAAGGCTTTGATTGGATGAGTATCATGATCGAGCGTTCTTTTTCTTCTCGACATATTGGGCTGCGTCCTGATGAAACACAAAAAATGCTTGATGTTTTAGAGCTTGATTGTGTTGATACACTCATTTCTCAAGCTGTTCCACATTCTATCCATTTGGGACGTTCACTTAATTTACCAAAGGCTGCTAGTGAAGGACAAGCCTTGGAAGAACTCTCCAAGATGATGGAGCGTAATTGTGTGCACAAAAGTTTTATTGGGCAAGGATATCATGGAACTCATGTGCCCCCAGTTATTTTACGAAATCTGTTTGAAAATCCTGCTTGGTATACTGCTTATACGCCTTATCAAGCAGAAATTAGTCAGGGTCGTTTAGAACTTTTATTTTATTTTCAGACATTGGTGAGTGAACTCACAGGTTTGCCTGTTGCTGCTGCTTCCCTTCTTGATGAAGCAACAGCTTTAGCTGAAGCCAATGCCCTCGCTTTTCGCTTTTCCCGTGAGAAAAAGACGAAGATTTCTCTTCAGAGTCTTTTACATCCTCAGACTTTAAGTGTTGCGCAAACGCGTGCTGAAACACAAGGTATTTGTATCAGCCCAGAGAGGAAAATTTGTTCTAATACAGCGGCAGTTGTTTTGTCTTGGCCAGATACAAAAGGTGCTTTTCATGATTACAGTGAGATCATAAAAGAGGCAAAGGAAAAAGGAGCTTTAGTTATCGTTGTGGCTGATCCTTTAGCGCTTACCCTTATGGAGCCACCTGCTCAATGGGGGGCAGATATCGTTGTTGGCTCTATGCAGCGTTATGGCGTTCCAATGGGCTTTGGTGGTCCACATGCTGGTTACCTTGCAGTGAGTGATGCGTTAACGCGTCTTATTCCAGGGCGTATTGTTGGTCAATCCGTGGATACGAGAGGGCGTGTTGGTTTTCGTTTAGCTTTGCAAACACGTGAACAACATATTCGGCGCGATAAAGCGACGTCAAATATTTGTACAGCACAGGCTTTGTTGGCTAATATGGCAACCGCTTATGCTGTTTGGCATGGGCCGAAAGGTTTACAAGAAATTGCGCAGCGAATTCATCATTTAACATGTCGTTTTGTTGCTGGTTTAGAGGCTGCAGGTGTTTTTTGTGAAGGAGAATCTTTTTTTGATTGTGTAAGCATTGTTGTGAAGGGAAAAGCGAAAGAGATTGCACATCAAGCCAAAATGAGTGGACGCCTTATTCGTGTTCTCGATGATGACACCATTGCAATCAATTTTGATGAATTATCGACAGAAGAAGATGCTTGTGCTTTAGCGCAGCTTTTTGGGGCACAATTAGGCGATCAGGTTTCTCCACGACTCTTTGGCAAAAAGCGGAATGCTGCTTTTCTTTCTCAGCCTTTTTTTCATGCGGTTCATTCAGAGACAGATATGATGCGCTTTTTGCGTCGTTTGGCAGATAAGGATTTGGCGCTGGATCGTGCTATGATTCCTCTTGGCTCTTGTACAATGAAGCTTAATGCGGCGGCTGAATTGATGCCTGTAAGTTGGGCTAGTATGGCCAATATACACCCCTTTGTTTCACAAGAGGATGCAGCGGGTTATTTAGAGATGATTAATCAGTTAAATGCATGGTTGTGTGAAATTACAGGATTTGCGCAAGTTTCTTTTCAGCCAAATTCTGGTGCTCAAGGTGAATATGCGGGGCTTTTGGCTATCCGACGATATTACCAATCACGGCGAGAACATCAACGTACAGTTTGTCTTATTCCTGCATCTGCGCATGGTACCAATCCAGCTTCGGCACATATGGCAGGTATGGAAGTCGTTGTGGTAAAATGTTTAAGCGATGGTGATGTTGATGTAGACGATCTCAAAATGAAAGCGCAATTGCATAAGGATAAATTGGCTGCTCTCATGATTACTTATCCTTCAACACATGGTGTTTATGAGGAAAGCATTAAGGAAATTTGTTCTATTATTCATGAAAATGGCGGACAAGTTTATTTCGATGGTGCTAATCTCAATGCGCTTGTGGGGCTTGCTCGTCCTGCAGATATTGGCGCTGATGTTTGTCATATGAATCTTCATAAAACATTTGCCATTCCCCACGGAGGTGGTGGTCCTGGTATGGGACCAATTGGAGTTGCAGCGCATCTCAAACCATTCTTACCAGGGCATGAACAGGATGGGACAACACATGCGGTTTCGGCAGCTCCTTATGGAAGTGCGTCTATTCTTGCGATTACATGGATGTATATTCGAATGATGGGGGCTGATGGCTTAAAATATGCAACACAAATAGCCATTTTAAATGCCAATTATATTGCTGCACGTCTTTCACCCGCTTATTCCATTCTTTATCGGGGCAAGCATGGACGTGTTGCTCATGAATGTATTGTGGATACACGTGTGTTGAAAGAGCAGTATGGGGTGAGTGTTGATGATATTGCAAAACGTCTCATTGATTATGGATTCCATGCGCCCACGATGTCGTTCCCTGTTCCGGGAACTTTGATGATTGAGCCAACGGAATCAGAACCAAAAGCAGAAATTGATCGTTTCTGTGATGCTTTACTCTCTATTGCTGAAGAAGCGAAGAAAGTTGGTCGTGGGATTTGGCCAAAAGACAATAATCCGTTGGTTAATGCCCCTCATACAGTGGCAGATGCTTTAGATGATGCTTGGGAACGACCCTATTCGCGACAAGAAGCTGCTTTTCCCAACAGTTCTCTTGATCCAGCCAGTAAATATTGGCCTCCTGTATCGCGTATTGATAATGTTGCGGGAGACAGAATGCTCATTTGTTCGTGTCCGCCATTGGGAAATACCTATTAAATAACAAATATGTATTTACTTTGTTTATTTACATAAACAAAAAAGCCCACACATTTTGTGTGGGTTTTTTACTTATTGATCATGTTATTATGGAGTTATTTGTCTATTTTCTAGAATTTTGCATAGTTTTTTATAACATGAGAAAAATCGGAAAAGTCGACAAAAAACTGTGTTTTGTGGGCAATAGGCATGCTCTCCTTTGCCTTCTACCGTATGACATGGTTTTAGTGACTAGGCGCATCGGTCTAGCCAGCTAATTCACGTAAACGAGAGTGAAACCTACGGGGGATAGGGTCCAGTCTGTTGCATGTGTTGTGACATACGACTCTCACTAAGGTGACTACGACCGGTTGCAGAAAGAATAAAATCAAATTTAGTGTTATCTGATGATAAAGCCCCGCGAAACTCTGTTGTTGCATATTCTTAAGTCAAGCATTGTCTAAATATTTCTCTTTAATCTGCTTTTTATAAATATGACGCAAAAATACGTAAGAATACCTGTCAGAATGAGTAAATGCAAAACCAAATGTATTATGGTTGTTTTTTTACAGGGTGTCTTATAAAAAGCCGGCACATCTTTCCAATCCATTGTAGGTCAGTTTGTGACTTTACGGCGTTGTTTTCCTAAGAGCCCGTGTGTTTTAGCTGTTGCCTGTAAATCCACATCCAAACTTAACGCAGCGACATGTTTTAAGTCAGAGATTGAGACAAAAAAGAGCTTTATGAGTAGTTCAAGCTTTTGTATGCCAGATGATGGCGAGGGGATTGCGTATTTCTGTTGACGTAATCTTTGAAACTGGAAGACAATCTAATTTCAGAGAAATATAAAGCCGTAAAGGTGAAACTCAATCCTCAGTTTGTCATCTCCTTTTAATTCAGCTTTACGGCTTTCAGAAGCATCTAAAGCAATGTTTTTTTATAATGGGGATTACATATTGTCCCATGCTTTTATTTATTGTGTTCTTAATGGGATACCCTCATGTAAAACAGAACACTCCAAAAAGAATATACTTTGGTTGTTAATTCACGTGTTTGTTTTAAAGAGACATTTCGCTCCCAATCCCATTTCGCGACGGCGCTCGTGAATGGTACAACGATAAATCTATTGAGAGAGCTCCCAATCTTTACGCTCTATGAAGGAAGAAGTTGGCACTATCATACACTTTGCCAGCCGCTTAATGTTATAGCTCTTGGTACTTGAGATGGTTCATAAGAGGTATTATTCCTTTCTTAAATCATTTTTATCTATACATAGTCCAGTTTGTGGTATGCAAGCGAATGATTTTGATTGCTTCACTATGAACAAAACTGAAAATAAGAGAAACTTATGAGACTGGATGTTTTGTTTGATATATAGAGAATTAATACTTTAGTTTAATTGGGCATTTAATTTTAAAAACTTTGCAGTAGATTCTTTTTTGTCAATTTGTGGGAAAAAGGCTAAGCTTTTGTATTTTGGGTGAAAGCTACTTCCATAAAACAGTTCATCAACTTGTCTATTTTGAGATTTCTGTGAATGTGCGGTGTCTATGATCATTCTATGTGATTGATTGTTGTAAAATCTTTCATAAAAAACCCTCAATTTTCTAAAATGATGATTTTTATCAATTTATTTCTTTAAAGAGTTTTTATGTGTAAATGTATTTATAGCGGGAGCCAAGAGATGTTAGAATTTCATTGGGAAGGGTATCGGCATCTATAGATACTCTTTCAAGTGTTTGATGGGGTCCAATGAGTTCTACCCAGTCACCTGTTTGAGGTTTTTGATCAAGATCGGTCGTATCTACAATAATGGAATCCATAGAAACCCGCCCAACCATGGGAAGTTTATACCCGTTGAAATAAACTGTTCCTTTATTCGAAAGAGCACGGAGCCAGCCGTCTGCGTAGCCTATAGAAATGGTTGCAAGAGTGCTTGGTCTGTTGGTTATAAAGCTTTCTCCATAACCAACAGGTGTGCCTATATCAACAACGCGGTTTTGAATGACTTGGGCTTCAAGTTTTAAAACAGGTTTCAGAGGTGATGGGTGTTTCCCCCGCGGATCAACTCCGTAAAGTGCAATGCCGGGGCGAACAAGATCAAAATAAAAATCTGATCCTAGAAAGATACCTCCAGAATTGGCAAAGGAAACTTTGCAAGCAGGCAATTGCGCAAGGATGGTTTTTAAAGTAGCCAATTGGGCATAATTGGATGGGTGGGTATCATCTTCTCCGTTAGAAAGATGACTGAGAATATATTTTATTTCTGCTTTTTCGAAAATTGTAGGGTGTTTGATGAGTTTTTGTAATTCTTTTTGATCCAGTCCTAATCGGTTCATATGGGTATCGATTTGAATAATTGCTGGAAATTTTTTATCTTTTTTTTGACAAATTTTTTGCCAATTTTCAATGGCATTCCAAGAGTTTAGAACAGGAACAATACCAGATTGTGCGACAAACTCTTCTGCTAAGTGTGGAAGTCCATTCAGAACGGCAATCGTGACATGTGATGGTAAGATGCTTTTTAATTGGAGGGCTTCTATGATTTGGGCGACAAAAAAAGTGCGACAACCAGCTTGATAAAGGGCAGGAGCAATTTTGTGAGCTCCTAATCCATAGGCATTTGCCTTTACAACTGCTGAACATTGTGTTGGAGCTACACGTTTGGCTAAAGTGATATAATTGGAAACAATGGCACTGACATTGATGGTTGCTACAGCTACATAGAGTGATGTATTGATTTCATCATTAACGGATTTTTTCATTTTAAAAGCTTATCTGTGTTCGTGAAATACGGAGTTTTTGGGTTATTTCATTGAGGTTCTTTACGATATAGGGAAAGACACTACTTTCTATGGTTAAAATCATAAGGAGCTTATACTGAATTACGCACCATTAAAGTCGTTTTTTTATGTAAAATGCTACTCTGGATATAAGAGATATTTTAGTTTTATTTGTGTTGTTAGAAACACGGTATCTTCTAATAATTTGTAAGACATAGACTTTTGTTTTTTACTTATTTTCCCTAGTTGAGGCATATAAAAAATAGAACATAGTTTATTGTATTGTATCATTTTGAAGAGTGCAATATTAGGCTGTTGTTGCTGGTGCGATTGTTTTGATTAAACATTGCATTGGCTGCTTATTCAGAGAAGGTAAAATGATTAAATTAACCACTCTAAATCAATGCATTACAAGTTTTCTATCATGGGGGGAAGATCACTTATCTGTGCAATTTTGGATGTCGTCTCATGCACTTAAAGTTATTTTTGTTAAATAGAAAACAGTGTGTAAACACTTTCTGATATATTAAAAACTGTTGATTTAGAAAACCCGTTGATTTGAATATTGTCGATTTTCAAGATGGATTGGGTATCCAATATTTACTTTCTATCGTTTGATTGGTTTTAAGTGAAATCAATTTTGTCGCTTATAGAGCGCGTTAGACTCTTTTATTTATGGATATTTATGGAAAGCGCAGTGTAAAAAGGTCAGTAACGAAAACAATAGATGTAATGCCGGAAATCTTGTTGAAGATTCGTGCGGTTATCGTTCAATCAACAAAAATTTTATCTCTCTTATTTGAAGGTTTTAGGTCATAAGTTTTGTTAAGCGAGAGAGTGTTATAGCGTTACAATGGAAATATGCATTATGTGTTAAAGGGGAAAAGAGTACCGTGATTGTTTAATACTCAATGTTTTTGTTTTTCTTTGAATGTGATTTGTATTCGTATTTTCCTCATTCGTTTAATAAAGTGTTAATCTTGAGATTTTTGTTTTAAGAAAATTGTTGGCAGATGGTTATGCAAGTACTATATCACGTCAAGGATTCGAAATTTAACGTTCAATAAAGATATGGGGAAGAGTATGAATACGTCTGCTACCAATGTTCCGTCAAACATCAGTAGCGTTGCAAATTTTCCGATTCCTGAGAATGTGTTCGCCCTTACTGTCCAAGAGGTTTGTCACTATACAGATCGGTTATTTAAATTCCGTTTGAATCGTCCGGATAGTTTTCGTTTTCGTTCGGGTGAGTTTGTTATGATCGGTTTGCCAAATGCAGAAAAGCCGATTTATCGCGCTTATTCGATTGCAAGTCCTTTTTGGGATGAACAGCTTGAGTTTTTTTCGATAAAAGTTCCAGAGGGACCTTTAACCGAGCATCTCCAAAAAATTAAAATTGGTGATACAGTTCTCATGCGTAAAAAATCTACAGGAACACTGGTTCTTGATGCTCTTATTCCTGGAAAACGTCTTTATCTTCTTTCAACTGGGACGGGGGTTGCTCCTTTTGCAAGCCTTATTCGTGATCCTGAAACTTATGAAAAATTTTCAGAAGTTGTCCTTATTCAAACAACGCGTGAGCAGAGTGAGTTAGTTTATGCAAAAGATCTTGTTTCCTCTTTGCAACAAGATCCACTCATTGGAGAGTATGCACAACAGTTGAGATTCTATCCTATGACTACTCGTGAACCTTCTGAGCATATGGGCCGTATTACGACTGTTATGGAAAGTGGGGACTTTTTTGAAACAACTGGACTTCCTAAAATTCATCCTGATGAAGATCGGGTGATGATTTGTGGTTCCATGGCAATGTTAAAAGATTGCGCAAGGATGTGTGAAAGTTTTGGTCTTGTTGAAGGGGCTAATAATGCTCCTGCTACTTATGTTGTAGAGCGCGCTTTTGTGGAGTAATGAGTGGAAAAGTTGAGGCTTTATCTTCTTTCAAACCGGTACGGTTTTTTTTCCTTTTGCAAGCTTTATTCGTGATCTTGGCACTTATGAAAAATTTTCAGAAGTTGTCCTTACTTTAAATAATGCGTGAGCAGAATGAGTTAATTTATGCAAAAGATCTTTTTCCTCTTTGCAACAAGATCCACTCATTGGAGTATATGCACAACAGTTGAAATTTTATTTTATGACCACTCGTGAGCTTTCTGAGCATATGGGGCGTATTACGACTGTTATGGAGAGTAGGTGCTTTTTTGAAACAAGCGGCTTTGAAACAATAGCACTCTCCTAAATTCATCTCGATGAAGATCGGGTGATGATTTGTGATTTTATGACAATGTTAAAGATTGCGCAAGGATGTGTGAAAGCTTTGGTCTTGTTGAAGGGGCTGATGTTCTTGCACTTTACATTATATTGTAGAAAGAGCTTTTTTCGAGGGAGAGGGAAGTTGCGATGCAGTATATGCTAATGCAGTAATCGAATCCCAATCATTTATTGCAATGAGTTGTTGGGGCGCTATCCAAGAACCGCCAACGCAGAAGACGTTAGGCAGTTGGAGCCATTGTGTTGCACTTTTTTGTGTAATACCGCCTGTTGGGCAAAACCGGATATCAGAGAAGGGAGATGCTAAAGCTTCGATGAAGGCAATACCTCCAGCGGCTTCAGCTGGGAAAAATTTGAGATATGAATAGCCTTTGTTTAATGCTTGCATGAGTTCACTTGGGGTCATTGCAGCGGGAAGAAGGGGAATTTCACTATTTTTTGCACAATTGATTAATTCATTTGATAATCCGGGGCTTACAATAAACTTGGCTCCCGCTTGTTCGGCTTTTTCGTAATGTGTTGTGTTGAGAATTGTTCCGGCTCCAACAATTGCTTCAGGGACTTCTTGTGTAATTTTCTGAATTGCTTTGAGGGCATTTGGTGTTCGCAAGGTGATCTCAATTGTTTTTAATCCGCCTTTGACAAGAGCGCGTGTTAAGGGTACAGCACTTTGTAGATTGTCAATGAGCAAAACAGGTATAACAGTTTGTCCTTGGAGATATATTAAAAGCTTTTCTCTTTTTTGGCACATGATATTTTTTCTTCTTGGAGATGATATTATTTGTATCGTTTGATTAAGCACAATATGTTAAAGAGTACATGAATAAATCTTGAAATTGAATGAAACGCGCGTTATGGCAAAACACATGGAAAAGAATTTTAAAGTTGCTGCACTTTATTGCTTTGCAGATTTGAAGCATTATCATCAATTACAAAAACCTTTGCAGGATTTATGTCAAGCAAAGGATATCAAAGGCACTCTGCTTTTAGCACAAGAGGGAATTAATGGAACGGTTGCTGGTTCTTGTGCTGCGATTGAGGCATTGGTGGATTTTATTACGGCTGAGCCAGCGTTTCAAACGCCGGAGATTAAATATTCATGGGCATCAAAAATGCCTTTTCATCGCATGAAAGTGCGGTTGAAAAAAGAGATTGTGACAATGGGGGTTGAAGGTGTTGATCCGCTAAAAGTTGTTGGTACTTATGTGGATCCTGAAGATTGGAATGCTCTTATTCAAGATGAAGAGACAATTTTGATCGATACGCGTAATGATTATGAATATGCGATTGGGAGTTTTCAAGGAGCGATTGATCCGCAGATTAAAACATTTCGCGAATTTCCTGAATGGGTGCGTCAACATGAAGCTGATTTAAAGAAGAAAAAGAAAATTGCTATGTTTTGTACAGGCGGTATTCGGTGTGAAAAATCAACAGCTTATGTACGTGAACTTGGTTATGAGCAGGTGTACCATCTAAAAGGAGGTATTTTAAAATATTTAGAAAAAATTCCAAAAGAGGAAAGTTTATGGTGGGGTGAGTGTTTTGTTTTTGATGAGCGTGTTTCTGTTCAACATGGTCTTGAAGAATGTGGACGCGAATTATGTCGCGCGTGTCGTTCTCCTCTTAATGCTGAAAGCAAATTATCGTCTCATTATGAGGAAGGTGTTTCCTGTGATGCTTGTTATAACACGCGTAGTGAAGCCGATAGAGAGCGCTTTCGTGAGCGCCATAGGCAGTTTCAATTGTTGAAGTTGCGTGCTATTGATTCTCATCAAGGGACATAAGGATAGCGCAGTGTAGGGCTGTAAATTTTAGCGTTTTTCTCTTAAATTTAAGAGAAAAGAGTTTTTTGATATTGGTAGAAAAATATTCTATAAGACCGGATATTATTCGGTCTTTTTGTCTATGTTAAATTATTTGATTTATAAATAATCATTATAGATCGTTTGCTCTCCTTACATTTTATAGGATTGAGTTTTTAAATACTTTTCATTTTAAAATAGAAACTTTCTTCACCAACAGCGCAGGGGAGGGAGATTCATAGCTTAAGAGAAAAGCGTATGAATAAGATGTGATTAATAAGAGGAGATGAAAAAGCAGATGCTAGGTGGGAAAAATAAAATGATAATAGGAGTTTATGATTCCAAAGTTTAATATAATACATTAATTTATAATGATAAATTATTTTTATTTGAATAAAAGAGTTAAATATTGTGAACTTTATTGCTTTCAAATTAGATGAGAACAAATCACCTAAAACTCATTCACCTGTACGTTACAAATGGGAGAAACGTGTGGACAAAAATCATTTTAGATAAGGTGTTATGAAACATTTCAATGTAGGAGTTTCTGCAATATTGGGAGTTGGCAGATAGAATGGGGGCACAGGCTTGTACTTTCATAAGTATAAAGAGGGTGCGATGTAGTTAATCTATACTACACAAGCTATATTATATGGGGAATTTTCATGATATTTTGCTTAAGCGATGCTGTGAAATGAATGTGGAAACAGGGATGTTTTTTTAGGATGTCAATAAGAAAGATAATGGTATTTGTTGGAGGAAGGACATCGTTATCTTTAAAAATGATAGTGCTTCAGTCGTTACTATCCCCAGTTTTCAATGTTGGTCATCCTTGCATTTGAGAGGATATATAAGAGGTTCCCCTTTTTTCAGTTGTTTTTTATTTGTAATGCGCAAAAGAATGATCTTAACGAATTCATTGTAAGAGGGTTGAAATAAGAGAATTTTATGATGAGATTGTTGTTTAAGGGCAAAATAATAAATTATCATTATAAATTAATGTGTTGAGTAATTTACTTTGCGTTATTTTCTGCTGCGGATATTAGGAGATAGAATAGGGCAAAGAAATGAGGGGCTTTAAAAGCAAGACAGTGATTTATGTTGCACGGATGATGTAAGGGGTGTCATCTCATGAAAGCGGATGGATAGCTTTGTCTGGTGGAAGAGAGTGTTGTTTTTTCGCATCATTTTATCTTTAAGAATTAAAAAATGTTTAAAATTAAAAAAATGATTGAAATGAGCAAGAATTCGTTTTATAGGATGCATTGCCCAAAGTCGCACGTGCCTGTGGGTGTCCGCTGGTTCTCAAATGGTGAGATTAACCGGTACGGTACCTGGAACTAACCGCTCCAGTCATTCTTACAGCCAATTGCAAGAATGAGGACATCTTGAAGCAACGACGGTGCGGGCCTTTCTGGTGTCTTCCAGTTTTAAATACTGGGATAACTATAGAGGCACACCTCATTGCCTTCAGTGCGGAAGTGGTTTTCTCAACTCCAATCAAAAAGGCAGATAAAATAGAATGACGCGGCTTCGCGCTGTTCTTTCGCTGCATACAATGCTAATTTCTGGTTTTTTGTAATCAGAATGGGGATAGTTGTTGTGTGTTTTTTGTCCTTTAGCTTTTGGCAGTTTTGGCTGTCCAAGCATAGAGTGGGGGAGCTTTCCCTCAAGGAGAATTGCAGATGGCAACGCAACGTATTCGCGATTTTCTTGCAACACATCGTTCTGAAGGTCCATGCTTAATTGTTGACCTTGATGTTGTTCGTGACAACTATTTAAATTTTGAAAAAGCTCTGCCGCAGTCGCGTATTTTTTACGCAATAAAGGCAAATCCAGCACCTGAAATCTTGCGTTTGCTTGCTTCTTTAGGATCTTCTTTTGATGCGGCTTCTGTTGCAGAAATTGAAATGGCTTTAAAAGCAGGAGCAACGTCAGAGCGTATTTCTTTTGGGAATACGATTAAAAAAGAACGTGATATTGCACGAGCATATGCATTGGGTGTTTCACTTTATGCAGTTGATTGTGTTGAAGAAGTGGAAAAAATTGCGCGTGTTGCTCCAGGAGCACGTGTTTTTTGCCGTGTTCTTACCGATGGAAAAGGTGCAGAGTGGCCATTGTCACGCAAATTCGGTTGTGTCCCTGCTATGGCGGTTGATGTTCTAAGACGGGCACACCAATTGGGTTTGCAAGCCTATGGTGTTTCTTTTCATGTTGGGTCTCAGCAGGTTGATCTGAGTGCGTGGGATCGTGCTTTATCGGATGCTGCTACAGTTTTTAAGCGTTTGGAACAAGAAGGCATTTCGTTGAGGTTGGTGAATATGGGGGGCGGTTTTCCAACGCGTTATTTGAAAGATGTCCCTACAGAACAAGCTTATGGTACAGCAGTTTTTGATTCATTGAAAAAGCATTTTGGTAATCGTATTCCTGAGACGATTATTGAGCCTGGGCGTGCGATGGTTGGTAATGCTGGTGTTATTCGTACAGAAGTGGTTCTGATATCTAAAAAAGCTGATAATGATAATGTACGATGGGTTTATCTTGATATTGGAAAATTTAATGGTCTTGCTGAGACTATGGATGAAGCCATTCGTTATCCTATTGAGACACCTCATGATGATAAGGTTATGGAGCCTTGTATTTTGGCTGGACCAACATGCGATTCGGCAGATGTTCTCTATGAAAAAACACCTTATCCGCTTCCTCTATCCCTAACGATAGGAGATGAAATATTGATTCATGGGACGGGTGCTTACACAACAACTTACGCATCGGTTGCTTTTAATGGTTTTGAGCCTTTACGATCATATGTGATCTGAGGTTTCCTTTTAACTATAGGTTTTTTAGATTTTTTGCTATGCTCGTCATGGCGCTATAAGAGGGCGGTCATTGAGATGAACATGATGAATTTTCAAACAAAAGATGGGGCATGTTTTACACTTTTATTGGAGCAAGAAGCAGATAAGCCTTATCGAGAAATTTTGCTTGATTCAACGATGGGGTATGGACGTAAACGTAAATCATCAGAGGCTTTACGTCGTGGTCGGTTAGCTGCTCAAGGACTTTCTTTTGTGGTTAAAAATGCGCTTGGAGAGCTTGTGGGAAGTGTCCGTCTTTGGCATGTTTCTTTTTCTAAAGGAAAAAATAAAACACAACATGCTTTACTTTTGGGTCCTTTGGCTGTCGCATCTGAATGTGCTGGTCTGGGAATAGGATCAATTTTAGTCCGCCACGCAATTGAAACAGCAAAAAAATTGGGATATGGCGCCATTTTGCTGGTAGGGGATTTTGAATTTTATCAACGTTTTGGCTTTTCAAATAGTTTAACAGAAAATTTGGCAATGCCTGGTCCTTATGAAAAGCATCGCTTTCAAGCGTTGGAACTGATACCACATTATCTTTCTGGGTGTTATGGCACTTTAGTTCCTAGTGGAGAACGAGAAGTTTCGAATCGTTTTCAGCATCATAAAGTGGCTTGAAGATAGTGTTTAAATTTGTTTTTCAACAGCTGGCGTTGAGGAGAGCATACTATTCTGACTAGTGCCAAAGTATTTAGCGGTACAAAGTTTTGGGGAGTTGTATTGCGATTTTATTATATGGCTTTTTCTTTATGTGGCTGGTTTCTTATTTTTGATAATTTCAGTTAAGTGAGTAGGAATATATTTAAAGCTCATTTTTTTGGAATAGCGTCCTGTTTTATAATATTAAGGAACCGGATTTTTGAGTGGTCTTGTATTCTTTTAAAGCCGGTATCATCATGCAGTTTTCCAGTTTTCAATATCGTTGGTAGATCGTGCATCGAAACGGTTGGATATTTTACTTTTTTCTTAAGCAGTTTTTATCTCTTTGCTTTTTATGTGCAAGGGAATAGTTTTGATTGATTCAATAGAGAGACATTTTGAGAAATTTTATACAATTTTAGCGCTTGTTCAAAGAGTATAAAAAATAAAATTATATGTTCAAAAGCAACTTTTTTGAAAAAAATATATCATTATTTTTTTTGCTATAAGGGTGGATCGTTTTGCAATTGGCATGAGAGTATCAAATACAAAATGATTTTCTCATGTAAAATTTTGTATCCAGAATCAAAAAAATGTTCTCCTACATATTATAAGGGAAATAGGTGAATGAATAAAAATCACAAGAATCATCAATCTTTTATGAATATTCTTGTGAGAATCAAAAGAGTGAAGGGCAAAGAATCTTACAGAATAGTTTTTATGAGGATAGTAGCGTAAAAGGGGGGGTAGATAGATGAGAGATTTAATGACAGGCGCAAATATTGTTTTAATGTTTTTTGCCCTACGGTGGTAAATCAAAAATCCTATAGAAATAGCTACTTTATCTTTATGGTGTGGAGCACTTTAGATAAGCTCTTTGTTTATTATCATCTAAAACAATTCTTGTATGCGAGAAGTTATTTTTAAGTGCGTAAAGAGCCCGCATTGAAAAGAATTTTTATCAGAAGAATCATTTAGAATCATATGTTGATTTATACTGTCTCTTGAGAAGAGATAAAGTGCATAGGAAGCGAGGAAGGTGATAAAGATAAAAAATATTTCTCAATTTTAATTAAGCTTAGTGACTTGGTGGTGCATCCATGAGAGGTGGTATTTTTTTAAGAAAAATGGTCATAAATGTCAAAATAACAAAGATAATGGTCATAATAAAGAAAATATCACTAAAAGCCATAATCGTTGCTTGTATGCGTACCATACCAAACAATTGAGAAAGAGCAAGAGTATACGAATCAAAGGTTTCTGTTTTGAAAAATAAAGTAAGCTTTGAAAGCATTTCAGTTGCTTGTCTGTTTGCGTGGTTAAGCGTTTCGGCTATTCGTTCATAATGGAAGTCTGTGCGTTTTGTCATGAGAGTGCTGATAATCGCAAGCCCTACAGCACCACCTAGATTCCGTGTGAGATTAAAGAGTCCAGAAGCATTTTGCATTCGTTCTGGCGGGAGTGTTCCCAAGGCAATATTATTAACAGGAACCATACATAACATCACAGAAGCACCACGGAAAACTTGCGGCCAAAAGAGTTGCCAAAAATCCCAGTTATCTGTGATAGAGCTCGCCATCCAAGTGCCTATTGCAAAACCCAAAAGTCCTATTGCCATCATTAAACGTGCATCCATTCGGGCTGAAAGAAATCCAGCAAGCGGAGCAGTTAATAACATGGCGAATCCTGAAAGAAACAATGTTTCTCCAATCATGAGGGCATCATAATGGCGGATTTGGCTTAAATAGACAGGATAAAGATATGTGAGTCCATAAAGACCTATTCCCAGTGCAAAGGAAAAAATGGATGCAGCAGAAAAATTAAAATTAGAAAAAGTAGAGAGATCTACAATGGGTTCTTTTGCTGTAAAAGCACGCCAGAAGAATAAGGCTGCAGCAAGAATCATGATAATGAAAAAATTCCGAATCAGCCTATCACTCAGCCAATCATGACGTGCTCCTTCTTCTAGAACATACTCTAAAGTTCCCAAGAAAGTAGCCATAGAAATGAGGCCTAACCAATCAAATTTCTTCATTAAAGAGGGATCAGCTTTATCAAAATCAATTAATTTCCAAGCGAGAATTGAGATGATAATCCCGAAGGGTACATTGATGAGAAAGAGCCAATGCCACGATGAGAGATGACAAATATAGCCTCCCACGGTTGGACCAATGGTGGGGGCTAATGTTGCGACCAGTCCGACGATAGGGGTAACAATGGGACGTTTGGAAGGAGGAAAAAGGACATAGGAGGCAACAAAAACACTAGGGATAATTCCACCACCAATAAAACCTTGTAGTGCGCGATACAAAATCATCTCTCCAATAGATGTTGCCGTTGCACAAAGAACAGACGTAATCGTAAAACCGATAGCTGATAAGGTAAAGAAAACACGTGTTGAAAGCAATCGTCCTAAAAATCCAGAAAGCGGCAACATGATGACTTCAGCGATGAGATAGGAAGTTTGAACCCATGAAATTTCTTCAGAGCTTGCTGCAAGCCCCGCTTGAATTTCAGCTAAAGAAGAGGAAACGATTTGGATATCTAAGATTGCCATAAACATGCCAAAAGACATAGCAATAAAAACTACAATTTTGTGCAATCCTATGCGTTCTTGAGATTGTATGGGCTCTGGTATGGAAGATGTCATAGTAAGATCTTCTACTTTTTTGTTATAAGAGACTTTTATCTTGTGGCTTTGTACGTGTATCAACTTTCACTGAAACACTCATCCCTGCTCGGATATGTCCGTTTTTTAAGACTTCTTCTGGAATAGAAATACGTACGGGAATGCGCTGGACAATCTTTGTAAAGTTACCAGTAGCATTTTGTGGAGGCAAAAGAGAAAAAACAGCGCCTGTTGCGGGTGAAATAGAAAGCACGTTTCCTGTAAAAAACTCCTTTTTGAATGCATCAATAGCAATATAAGCCTTTTGTCCTGCGTGAATATTTTGCAACTGTGTTTCTTTATAGTTGGCTTCAATATAAAGTGCATGTATGGGGACTAACGCCGCAAGACGTTGGCCATTTACAACAAAATCTCCCGTTTTTGCTGTTAAATTTCCTATAACGCCATCAAATGGCGCTCGTATAACGGTCGAATCAAGATCACGTTGTGCTTTTTCACGCGTGAGTTCTAAACTCTTTGTTTGGCTTTCTATTTCACTTCGTTGCGCTTCTAGCACTCGGATATTCGCACGTGCTGCAGCCATTTGTGCGTCCGCTCTGTTAACATTCGCAACGGCTTGTTCATAAGCTGATTTGGCATCATCAACCTCGGATTGAGGAGCATAACGATTTTTTTTCAGTTCTGTTACACGTTTTAAGGTGAGTTGTGCATTGGTTGCTATGGCTGAAGCGGCTGCTTTTTGTGCTTTTGCATCATCTAAAGCACTATGAGCGGCTGTGATTTGTGCATCAATGCGTAGAAGTGTTTTTTTCTGTGTGTTAAGATGTGCGTCTGTTTGATCCAAGGCTATTTGATAATCACCGTTGTCTAGGTAAAATAAAACATCGTTCTTTTTTACAACTTGGTTGGCTTTAATGGCAATTTTTTCAATATATCCATTTAATTTAGTCGCAATAGCTGCTATATCTCCTTGCACGTAGGCATCGTCAGTGGAGAGTATATAACGCCATTGCGTTATATACTTATAGCTAAACCAAAGCACAGAAAGTGCAAAGACAATAAGAAGAGCTTTGATTACTTTCTTTTGTTGCGTTTTATTGAAGTTTTTGGTTGAAAAAATTGTCTCAGTTACGGACATGATTTTATACTTTCAATATTTATGTTCCACTGAGTATAATAAACCCATCACTATAGACTAGGGTGATATACATGCAAGGACGATAAGAGCTTTTCAAGCAATAAGATGATTTTTGAAACATAATGCTAAAAATATGAACTTGCAAGTTCAAGGTCTTATTTTGTTACGCATTTTTTACAAAGGCCTCGTACTTCTAGGGTGCTTTTGTGGGCTTGGAAGTCAACAGCTTGAACCATCTGTTTTAAACTCGATACAATCGTTTGATTTTGTATTTCATTGACTGTACCACAATTTTCGCAAATTATAAACGTTGTAAGTTCATGTTGACAGTTTTCAGGGTGTAAACAGACCATAAAGGCATTTACACTTTCAAGACGATGAATACACTTTAACTGTACGAGTTTTTCTAACGCACGATAAACTTGGAGAGGTGCACGAAAACCTTCTTCGCGTAAGTGATTGAGAATCGCATAAGCACTTAAAGGCCCTTTTGCGTTTTTTAAAGTGTTTAAAACCAATGTTTGGTTACGCGTCAGTTTAGATGACATTGACATCTTCCTTTTGCTCTTATGGCAAAGCATAAAGCGTGTAAGAGGTTTATGCAATGGTGATTATAGAATATGTACTCTATCTTTAGCCTTATTGTGATATGTAAGAAAAGTTGCAATCGTTGTGAGGGGAGGGGTATTATAATCTGAAAGCCGCTGTTATCTAGCAAGGAACTTTTTATACGCTTTTTATTTTAGTGTAATGTATTGAAATACAACCAGTTGTTTATGTTATTTTATTTTAAAAAAAAGTAAAAAATGAT
>NZ_JBHIMQ010000120.1:0-519 GCF_042194225.1 Bartonella sp. MR110HLJHH
GCCAAATCTCCTTTGACCTGTATGGGACCCCCGACACTGATCTTGCGCGAAACAAGATCAAAAATATCTAATGCACTCCCATCAGCCCCACGAGCGCCTATGGTGATATCACCACCCTCAACACGCAACCCACTCAAAGCCCCATCGGCTCCAATGATCGGTTGTCCGGTCGATAAAGTCACCCTTGGTGTATTAATAAAACCACAACCGTTACAGGTAATCCCATTGGGATTGGCGATAATAACATCCGCCATATGCCCGTGTACTTCGCTCACGCCTTCAAGACGCGAGCGATTGGCACTCACCACTTCATTAAGAATAACCTTTGCTGCACCGCTATAACGCAAATTGCCGTTGCCTGGCACCAATCCCCCAAGCTGTGAACGCGAAACCTCCTCAGTCGAATTGTTCAAAATCACGCCATGGGTATCAACATTGAAACTGTCATATTTGTTATGAGAAAGACCCTGTCCATTGGGGCGAACAATATCAATCAGCGGCACATCATTGCCGGCTTTC
>NZ_JBHIMQ010000121.1:0-514 GCF_042194225.1 Bartonella sp. MR110HLJHH
TAAGCAAGTTACCTCCATTGAAGACAATAAATCAGACAAAAATGATGGCTTAGGTTTTTGGGAATGGTTTTGGTTAATCTTCATTGCGTTTTTTGCGTTTTCCATTTTTGCTTATTGGCAAGATAAACGCAAAAAACTTTCTAAAGAGAAAGTTCCAGAACAGGCTTCAATGTCGCTCCCTCCTGCACATCCTTCTTCTGATTTCTCAGTCGTTAATAAAACGTCTGCAGCACTTAAAAATGAACAACTGGAAAAATGGATCAGGATCTTTCTCCTTTGTGCTCTATTGATTGGAGGCATTGTGGTAGTAATAAGTATTTCACCATGGTTATTAGTAGCCATTCTTATTGTTTTACTTTTGGTGATTGCTCACTACTCTGAAAAGAAAAAAGTAAAACTTTTTGAAGAACAAGTTGCAATGTTGCTACCGGATATTAAAGTGTCTAGTTTTTCTGAAGCGTGTAAAATGTTTCAAGAACTTGACGCAAGCGAATATGAATATCGTTTAGCACAC
>NZ_JBHIMQ010000122.1:0-512 GCF_042194225.1 Bartonella sp. MR110HLJHH
GCTCTTCAAAGCATACGCGATGAAATTACAAAAGAGATAAAATCCTTTGTCCCCACTCCTCTTGAAATTCTTATGACAGAAAGTGGTCCTATTCCTATACCTAATGGTGTTACCGACGACACTTATATTGAAGTATGGGCATGGGGTGGAGGTGGGGGTGGCGGTAATTATAAAGGTGGTGGCGGCGGCGGTGGCGGTTGCGTGCACATAAAAATAAAATGGTCGCAGCTTAAAGATTCAAAAAATGTTCTCATTGGTCGCGGTGGTAAAGGTTTTTATACCGGTCAACCAAAAGATTTTGCTGGTTATGGTGGCTTTACACGTATTTTAAATTCTACAAGAGCAGGTGGTGGCGGTGGTGGAGCTGTTAATGGATATAATAGCACAGGTGCTGTCGGTTGTGTTTCTGGAAATTCACCAGGTGGTCTTGGAGGTGGTTACTCATCCAATAGCAGCAGTTCAAATGAACGTGATTCTACTTTCAACGGTGGTGGAGGCGGTAGCTATGGAGA
>NZ_JBHIMQ010000123.1:0-507 GCF_042194225.1 Bartonella sp. MR110HLJHH
ATTATAATACCAAACAAGGCTCTTAGCTGCTTATCTGTAAACATATTTATTTCCTGCGGTTTTTGATAATTTTTTGATCTCTTTATTGATCTCGTCTATAAGAGGTTCGTAATTGAGAACGCTTTGCGGAATACCACCCCCATAAACCCATGCTTTCACTTGCGCCTTGGTACTGTAATCAACTTTACAAGGCATCTCATGATACTGACCACCATCGAATTCTTCATATTCTCTTGTGCCATCATCATATTCGTAAAGATTATAAAAACACTCTGCTACCCCTAATCCCCATGGTGCATGCCCCACCGCCGTTGCAACCCACTTTTTTTGCCCCTTCTGTTTACGTTTTTTTAAAAACATCTGGTTTAATATCCCCTATCTAAATCCATAACTTTACCAATGGGTTTATTTGCCTCAAAATGGACCGTATAGAAGCGTTTTTAATTTCAATGTGGTTTTTATCACAAAATCTTTAAATCGCTCTGTACGGTGCCTTTCTGTCAATTT
>NZ_JBHIMQ010000124.1:0-506 GCF_042194225.1 Bartonella sp. MR110HLJHH
AGGCGCGTGACCCCATGAAAATCCCCCAAATGATCTAAACTTGTTCCACGCGCAAATGTGAGTAAATTATCCCGCGCCACTTCATTAATCCGCTGGCGCAATAGCAACTCTTCATAAGCGGCCGCTTGCAATTGAATGACCACCGGATCATAAGCCGTCTTTTCCACATTATAAGGAATATGATGCGCTGCAAAAAGCTCAGTCAAACGCGTGATCTTTTGCTCTAAAATTGCTTCAACAGAAAGCTCTTCAATAATTTGTGGGAGAGGGAGTTGTGGAGGGGGAATTTGTGGAATGGATAAAGGTTCAAACTCTGTCATCACCAACCTCTAAATCAATACTCATTGGTTCCTTATGCGACCAATCCCCCAAATGCCCATCGGGATAAAAAACACCCGTTAAAACAAAATGGCCCGTTAAAACAAATGAAATGTACCTTCACGCGTTGCTTTTGTCAGATCAATCCTCTGCAACGAAAACCCAGGCTCTCCACACTCTGGATCATC
>NZ_JBHIMQ010000013.1:0-54246 GCF_042194225.1 Bartonella sp. MR110HLJHH
CCAAAGGTTGATCCTTCTCTTGCAAAAATCGTTGTGCGTCACATTGACCAAACAGCTGAAAGCGATATGGCTTTTGCCGCACGCCTTGCAGAAGAATATGATGCGGTAGCAAAGCCCGTTGATGGCAAACTTGTGCTCGCCAAACGGGGTGAAGGCAAAGCCATCACCGGTGAAACACTCCCTATTGTTGTTATTCATGAGGAACATTGCACCTCTTGGGATTTTAAATACAGCGCACGGGATGAAGCAGGTGCAGCCAATGGCTTAGAAACGGATGTGGGAGACGACCAAAAAGCCGCTGCTGATGCACGAGAACCAGAAGAGATTGATGATGATGAAAACTTTATCCATATGGATGATAGTGACAGAACAGCACCATCATCATCTGAATCGGAAAAAGCAGAAAAAGAATCGGAAAAGCAAGAAGAAGAGAAAAAAGGCGGTGTTCTTGCAACCTATCATGATATCCGCAGTGGTGAAAAAAAAGAAGTCAAAGTTGGTAACCCACCGTTCCATGAACTCAAATACACCTACCATAACCAATCAGAGGCTGTTGCGGCCATTGCTGCTTATCGCAATAAATCATCACGCGGTAAGTCTTCTTTCTCATGTGATATCGGTGGTGATCCGTTTGTGCAAGCAGAAGCAAAGCTTGTTCAAGAGCCCCCTTTCCGCCCCTATATTCCAGCAGAATGGCGCATCAAGAGCGTTAAGCACAAACTTGATAAAACGGGCGGTTACACCACAAAAATAGAGTGCGAACTTTTTGATAAAGCGCAAGAAGATGCGGCTGGAAACGTTGCAAACACAACACCAGACAAGGATGATACCCTTGATCCAAACGCCCCACCAAACGCATGTGACGAAGGCGAAGGCGTCATCCATATGGATGAAGAAGATAGATAAACAAAGCTATTTTATGATGATAAAAAGAAATACTATTTTTATTTTACTATTCCTAAAAATACAGCTAAACAGCGTTCAATTTCTACCATTTTATCTGCATGAATGGAGCCGAAAGCTGGACTAACTTTTTCACATCTTACCGTCATAATCTTATCAATCATTACTTGCGAAGGTTTTTGCAAACCATTTTTAGCGGTTGGCTGAATCGTAATGCGGAGTAATGGCGCATCAACAAGTGTACTTGTAATTGGTAAAACCGTTACACTTGTATGCTCACTAAATTGATTAGCTTGAATGATTAACGCAGGTCTTGGTTTACCAAAATCGCCTTGCATAGCTATTGTGACGAGAGATCCACGCATTATTCTGTCCAGCCATCAACATCCATTAAAGATTGATCCATCAACAACTGCATAGATGTATCTGTTTTATCCATTTTTGCGACTAAGCGACATTGGCGTCGGCACTCTTCTGCAAAGTTCGGTTGGCGAATATCTGGTACCCAAATTTGCATTAAACGCAAACCTGCTTTTCTTTGTGCGTTGCGATGTTTTTGAACGCGTTCATTGACGTGCATTGTAGCCATAACAAAATCTCCATTATGTTTCATGTAACGTATAACACAGAAAAAAGTTACATGAAACGAGATTTTTAATAAAAGGCAATAATTGCAATTTTTAATATTCACTCATCCCCGCCTTGTGTGGGGCTTTTTTATGGAGCAACACATGCGAAAAATATCATTAGAGGGACTTGCACTTATCAAACAATGGGAAGGCTTGCGTTTAAACGCCTACAAAGATACCATTGGTGTGTGGACAATAGGTTATGGACATACAAACAATGCTGGAAAGCCTTTTGTTTATGAAGGCATGACCATCACGGAAAAGCAAGCAGAAGAACTTCTTTGCCAAGACTTAAGACAATTTGAAAATGTCGTTGAACGCGCTGTTACAGTTTCATTAACAGATGAACAATTCGCGGCGTTAGTGTCATTTTGCTATAATGTAGGAACAACAGCCTTTTGTAACTCGACACTGTTAAAAAAGCTCAATCAAGGTGAATATGAAGCTGTCCCTGCCGAGCTACAGAAATGGACCAAAGCAGGAGGTAAGCGTCTTGAAGGTCTAGCACACCGGCGCGCGGCAGAAACAGGCTTATGGGCAAAAGGGGCTTATGTTTCCTCCAATTATCAAACAGTAGAAACGCAAGCACCAACGGGGGTGTTCAAAGCCGAAGCACTTGCACCAATTATTGGCTCTTTTTCTGGGCTTGGTGGTTTGTTAGCAGGCAATGGACCAATCCAATGGGCTTTGGCAACCATTATGATTTTAGCCGCATGTGCTGGCATTTTCTTTGTTGCTAAACGCTTTCAGGAGCACCGCCTATGATCTTATGGATGAAAAGAAATCTGATGCTAACAGGCGCGGCTTTAGCCGCTTTTTTTATTGCATTAGCAAGAGCTTTTACCCTTGGTAAAAAGAGTGAACAGCAAAAGCAAACGGAAAAAGCTTTAAAAGCAGCCACAACACGTCTGGAGGTGGAAAGTGAAGTTAATCAAAAAAGTGATGCTGATGTGCGTGCTGCTCTCTCTGACTGGTTGCGCGACAAATAAATATGTTTCTTCTTATGTTGGCTGGTTGCCAATTTATTTAAGCCGGCAAGATCTGAACGCCATCAGTTCAAACTTAGCAAGAGAAATCTTAAAGCACAATAATCTAGGTGAACGCGTGTGTGGGTGGAAACATGGCTAGAAAAAAAACACAAGACGATATAGAGCTTACAGAAGCAGAAAAAGAAATACTTCAAGAAATCATCATGACCTACAAAAGTGTAAAAGTGATGTCTCGTTATACGAAATGGATTGTACTCATTATACTCTTATTAGCGCTTGATTTTTCACGTATTATGGATGCGTTTGTAAGTATTTTTACACAAAAACCAAATATCCGACTCTAAACATACTCTGAGACGCGCGAAATTTTTTAGAAAATGATTTCTTAATTTTACTCGTCTCATGGAGACTATCAATAATAGCTTTACACATTTAAAACTGTTATTTTCACAGAATTGGACATATCAAATTTCTCTTCAAAATAGCCAAAAACACTGCAGAGGTAATTGTAAAAATTCTATCCTGTTATAAATGAAGCCCACAGCTCTAAAAGAACACGCCGTTGCTCTAAAAAATCCGTTCGCATGTAGGCTTTCGTCACTGAACTCCCAACTGTATGTGCAAGAACAGTTTCGGCAATCTCAAATGGTGTTGACGTTGTCTCTGCTATCCAATCCCGTAAGCTTGAACGAAAACCATGGGGACGATAAGTCAAACCACAAACTGTCATATACTTTGCCATGGTGGCATCAGAAATTGGCTTGCCGGTAAGACCAGAAAAGAGAAAACCATTCTTTTCAAAGGGGAGAGTTTTTTCAATAACTCTCAAAGCTTCATCACTTAGTGGCACGCGAAAGTCTGAAACTTTCCCTACAATACCTTTCATGTTTTCTTTTGGTATCGTCCATATATTTTTATCTATTTGTTCAAGGCGCAAATAGCGCAATGGATATGACCGTGCGCCTGTCAAAATCAATAACTTCAGTGCTAAATTTGAAAGGATCTTATCATCCAAGCTTTGATAAAAAACCGGCACTTCTTGCCATGGCATAGCAGGAATATTTGTTGATGTCGCACGTGGTTTTCCTAAAAGCGCGCGTGCTTTCATACAAGCCTGTAAATCAACATCTAAACCAAGAGCCGCAGCATATTTCAAGCAAATATTGATACGGTTAAGTGCTTTTCGCGCTGTGTCTGCTTTTTCATGCCAAAGGGGCGCGAGAACATTGCGAATGATATTGGCTGTTAATTTTTCTATAGGTAAATTACCTATGTGTGGAATCACGTGCAACTCTAGTGGAGAAAACCAGCGACCGTTTTTACCTTCATTTTTCAACTCTGCTTTTTTGCTTTCAAAAGCCGCTTTTGCAATTTCTTGAAAAATATTGCTTTGCTGTTTTAAAATAGTCTGTTCTCGAAAGACAATAGGATCATTGCCTTCTTTAAGAATATCACTATAATATCTTGTAAGCTCACGCGCTTCTTTTAAAGAGAGTTTCGTAACAGGACCAAGTCCCATTTCACGGCGCTTATTGTGGTGCGTATAGCGAAAAAACCAAGAGCGTGTATTGTCTTTTCGAACATTCAACCATAGCCCCGCCCCGTCACAATATTTACCCTGCGAGGACGTCTTTACGAATGATGCTGACAACCGATGAATCGCCCTCACTTAACGTCCCCTCTCGTCCACCTTTTCAAGCATTGCTCGTCCACCTTTTTTGGTCCACCTTCTAGACCACCTTTAATTTCTGATTTGAGATTTTTTCTTTAATACTTACTTTTTTTATTGAATCATAAAAAGCTATAGACATCAATACGCCCTTACACATCTTTATATACTTTGAATCTTGTTGCTAAAGCCTGATTCGCTCTCTGGGGGCACCGTACGCTTTTTTAATTACGTGTAGCTTATTCATTTTCCAAGCATTTTAAATTCAAGAGAAGGTAGAGCTGGACGTGAATTTACAAAACGTGTTATTTTTATCAAACTTCTTTTTTAATGTTTTAAATTCAGCTAATTCCTACCAAGGAAAATATTAAAGTTTAAGTTTCTAATGAATATACTAACAACTTCATAACATTGGCAAAATTATCCAGTGAACCGTTATTAAAAGAATCAGAAAGTTTTTTGTAAAGTTTCTTTCCACAAATATTTTCTTCAATAAAGCCACCTAATGCATCAGCCTTAACTTTACCAAAGATATAACCAAAGTCTTTTAAAGCTTTAACACGGTAAAGAGTGTGATTATAAAATACATGTGTCTCATTTATTAAAGAAAGTTCTTTTCTTTAATAAGATTATAGCCTTCTATCTAACAGCGTTTTTTGCTGTAAAACTCAAATTATCTACCTGCTCAACTAAAAGAACTTTTATTGTTTAGCTTTTGTGCTTTTTTCAAAGAGATGTGGGCTTTCAAGAATAAGCTTTTCTCGTGCTTTCTGTAACTGTTTAATGACTTCATCAATCTTTGATGGAGAACAAAAAGATTCTTGGCTATCCAACAAATGCAGCCTCTCCTTTCCCTCATATAAACATTGCATCTGAGATTGAAGTATTCTAACTTCTTGAAAAAAAAGACGTCCTGTTTCCTTAAAACCATTGTTAAGTGCAAAAAGTTGATCGGAAATGGATAGCAGAATTTGTTTTAAAAAACGCTCATTTTCTTGGCGTTTACGATATTCTAAAATAAGAGCATGGCTTATCTCATCTAACTGTTTTTTTGTAGAATCAATTTGACGCAATAAATTTGGTTTTTCCCCCATATCACCTTTTCTCACCTTCACAAGCATAGCATGAATATCTAACAACTTAATTGCGGAATGAGATAAATAATCAACAACTGTAGGCGTATTAACATAGCGTTTCCGTGCAATCATCACAAACTCACCTAATGACTGTTTTTTACATTCATCCCGCTATTTATTTTTCATTTTACAAAGCCATTCTAAAGAAAGTGCTAAAAAATATTACCTCCAATGCATTATTCGATGTCCCCTTCTCTCTTTTCACTATCAACGTGGAATCCGTGGAGAGAGAAAACGTACAGGTGTATAAAGGATAAGATGTGTTGTTTTCTCCAACACACTACTACCGTCAGCAAGAAGGGCTTGACTAGGTGACAATTCTGTACCTTGCATAATTGTGGAAGCCAAAGAACCTTCCCGAGAAAGAGCCATCAACGTTGGCGAAGATGCAAAGACATTGTGTGCTCCCCCATCCACATGAGAGAAATCAAGAACAGCTATTCCATTTTTACGCAACATTTCAATATCTGAGCCATCGCCCACACGATGATGTCCACCCGTAAGACGTCCTGAAACCGCGAGAGCTTTATCCGCTCTGGATACTAAAATAGCTGTTGGCTGCGGAAGTTTTTTTATATCATTAAGTTGGCGCTCAAATACATCAACATCAATGTCTGGTGCCGCCATTAATAAACTTGTAATACGACGAATAGGCTTATATTTTTTCTGTAAAGCTAAAGTTCTAAATGCTTCCATTATAACAAAATTGCCCATAGAATGCGCAATAACCGAAATCTGATCAGCATTGGTTTCACTAATAAGTGTTAAAAGCTCTATCAATCCGTCACGGGCAAAATTAGCACTGTCACGATCATAAATATAAAGAGGAACAGATCCGGCAGAAGGCCAAGAATAATGCACAGCGACAACATTTAAAGAATAATCGTGTGTAAACTGTGCTGTACGAAATGTACCATCTGCAAAATTATTATTATACCCATGGATAAAAAGAAAAATTTCTCTTTTTCCTTTTGGCTTTTTTTCTAAAGCAGCATTTAATTGCTGTTTAAACTGTTCTTTATTATCGTATTTTTGCAATGCTACTGCTGCAAAATACTTATCATGCGTAGGTTTATACGCATTTATTTCAACAACTCCCTTTATATGTTGCTGAGGAATTCCTACATCAACGCGATTGTAATGTACTTTATTTGATCGCTCTGCACCATAAGGTTGAGCGTAATTATTTTGCATCATACGACTTGTTGCAACATACACTGGAATGATGGCTTTTGGAGAAATCGGGTTCCCTTCAACTTCCCTTTCTACTGCAGTCATAGAAGGAGTTGCATGCACTCCATGCCAAAGCACAGCGCGTGAATCACTACATGCTGACAATAAAGAAATACAAATAAGAAGTGTTAAATATCTCAAAATCATTATACTTCTCACTGCAACTTCACCCCCACCCTATAAAAATATAACATTTCAAATGCACAGATAAAGTAATAAAAAATGAAACATTATTAGCAACACATCAACAAATAACATACAAAAAAGATTTTTCTATAATGCCCGTAAATCCCCTCTCTCTACATAACTTCATCTCATTACAGAGAGACTCACTGCTAACTGGTGCGGTCGAGAAGACTCGAACTTCCACGGGTTGCCCCACAGCGACCTCAACGCTGCGCGTCTACCAATTCCGCCACGACCGCACGTGGGAAGAAAAACATTTTGGTTTTTAGCCTTTAACAAATCATAAAGAAAGGTACAAGCCAATTTTCTCTTTCTCATAATTTATTTTTATCCGGACAATTTATAACTTAATAGAGATTACTAAAAATATGGACTTTACTACGATCTTTGAATCATCATCATAAAATGTGCTTGTGCAGCTTGATCTTTTTCATAATAACCATGAAAGTTTTTTGTAATTGTTGTAGAGCCCTGTTTTTGGATTCCTCTCATAGCCATACACATGTGCTCAGCCTCAATCAATACTGCTACACCATGAGGCTTCAGATACGTTTTTAACGCGTGAGCCACTTGCGCTGTCATAGCTTCTTGTGTTTGTAAACGACGAGAAAAAATATCTACAACACGTACAATTTTTGAAAGGCCAACAATTTTGTCATTAGGAAGATATGCTATATGTGCTTTCCCAATAATTGGGATCATATGATGCTCACAGTGTGAATAAAAAGGTATATTTTTTACGATTACGGCTTCATTGTATCCTGAAACCTCTTCAAAAACTGTACCTAAGATTTCTTTAACCGATTGACTATAACCACTAAAAAGCTCGCGATATGCCTTGGCTATACGTCTTGGAGTATCTAAAAGCCCTTCTCTATTTGGATTTTCCCCTATCCATAAGAGTAATGTACGAATCGCTTCTTCCACCTCTTCAATACTCGGACGCTTTTCTTCAGATAAAAAAGAATCCTTCGCGTCTTCTTTAACAACATTACGCATTCAAAAACTCCAAGCTTACTCTATACAAAGCATTTGCTCCATACCTATTTCATTTTGTATAATCTCTATATAAGCGAATTAAAAGTTTAAACAATCACGACTCTCAAAATTTCAGGTAATAGCGCATGATTGATAATATCTATAATGATAAAATACTTGAATATGCTGCACATATAGACAAAATTGGGCGTCTTAATAATCCTGATGCAACATCAAGAAAACATGCACACCTTTGTGGTTCGACAATCACTGTAGATTTAAAAGTGGAAAATGGTATTGTTACGGATTTTGCCCATGAAATACACGCATGTGTGCTAGGGCAAGCATCGGCTTCACTTTTAGCATCTCATATCATCGGACAAACAACACAAGATCTTAAAATATTGCGTGAAGTTATTTATCAAATGCTAACGCAAAATGGTCCTTCTCCTCAAGCTCCATTTGAGGATTTTTCTTGCTTACAGCCCATTAAAGACTATAAAATGCGCCATGCAGCAACACTACTACCCTTTGATGCAACGATAGACTGCATTCAAAAAATTGAAGAAAAATAAATGTTCAAATCACAATCTCGACAAAAAAAAATAACTCGAAATTACACAGGCACTTGGCAAAAAACACCTGGACGATTATTGGGTATTTTCTTAATACGTTTCTATCAAATAACACTTTCAAGTCTTATAGGCAATCAATGTCGCCATGCTCCGACTTGTTCAGAATATACATATGAAGCGATTGCACGCCATGGGCTTTGGGCTGGTGCATGGATGGGACTCTTTCGTATCATACGTTGTGGGCCCTTTGGAACAGATGGCTTTGATCCAGTACCTATTTCTCTTGGAAATTCTTGCTGTTTTTATAAACCTTGGCGTTACTGGAAAATTTCTGACAAACACAACAAATAATCCTTTTCTTTTTTCGTATGTATTGATAAAAAATCATTCTATAAGCTTTTTACTCGATTTTCACAAAACCATCCGCAATCGTTAGCGGAATTGGATTAAAAGGGTGTTTTTATGTCTTGCTCTGTTTCTCTTTCTTTTCCTGATGGTTCAAAACGTAATTACCCCCCCGAAATGACTGGTTTGGAATTAGCAGAATCCATTTCTAAATCACTCGCAAAAAAAGCAGTCGCCTATAGTCTTGATGGTATCACGCGAGACTTATCGGATCCATTGGAACAATCTGGTCAAGTAGAGATTATTACCCGAGAAGATTCACGTGCTCTTGAGCTCATAAGGCATGATTGCGCCCATGTCCTTGCGGAAGCAGTGCAAGAACTCTTTCCTGAAACGCAAGTAACAATAGGTCCTGTCATTGAAAATGGATTCTATTATGATTTTGCACGCCAACAACCTTTTACATTAGATGATCTCACCATCATTGAAAAGAAAATGCGTGAAATTATCCAACGCAATAAACCTTTTAGAAAAGAAATTTGGTCTCGTGAAAAAGCGAGAAAAATTTTTTCTGAGAAAAAGGAATTTTATAAAGTTGAACTTATTGATAGCATCCCCGAAGATCAAGATTTAAAAATTTATTATCAAGGCGATTGGTTTGATCTTTGCCGCGGACCGCACATGCAATCTACAGGGCAAATTGGAACTGCTTTCAAATTAATGAAAGTCGCAGGAGCTTATTGGCGTGGCGATGCCAATAATCCAATGCTCACAAGAATTTATGGAACAGCATTTGCAAATGAAAATGACTTAAAAGCCTACCTCCATATGCTAGAAGAAGCTGAAAAACGTGATCATCGCCGCTTGGGACGTGAAATGGACTTATTTCATTTTCAAGAAGAAGGGCCAGGAATGATTTTTTGGCACAAAAAAGGTTGGAAAATGTTCCAAAATTTGATCAACTATATGCGTAGACGCCTTGATGATCATCAATACGCTGAAGTTAATGCACCACAAGTTCTGGATAGGTCACTCTGGGAAATATCTGGCCATTGGGGCTGGTATAAGGAGAATATGTTCAAAGTAATTCCAGCAGCAGAAAATTCAGATCATGGGAATGTTTATGCCCTTAAACCGATGAATTGCCCTGGTCATGTGCAAATTTTTAAACATGGTTTAAAATCTTATCGTGATTTGCCTATTAGACTTGCTGAATTTGGACTTGTTCATCGTTATGAGCCTTCGGGCTCTTTACATGGTCTTATGCGTGTGCGTGGTTTTACGCAAGATGATGCGCATATTTTTTGTACTGATGAACAATTAGCCGATGAATGTCTCAGTATTAATGATCTTATTTTATCAACTTATGCTGATTTTGGTTTTAAAGAAATCAGTCTTAAGCTTTCAACACGTCCAGAAAAACGAGTTGGGTCTGATGCATTATGGGATCATGCAGAAAGTATCATGGAATCTGTCCTTAAAACGATTGAAACAAAATTTGCAGGACAAATCAAAACAAGCATCCTTCCAGGTGAAGGAGCATTTTATGGTCCAAAATTTGAATATACATTAAAGGATGCTATCGGTCGTGAATGGCAATGTGGAACAACACAAATAGACTTTAATCTCCCCGAACGTTTTGGTGCATTCTATATTGATAAAGATTCAGAAAAACGTCAACCTGTTATGATACACCGTGCTATCTTTGGATCAATGGAGCGTTTTCTTGGTATATTAATCGAAAATTTTGCTGGACATATGCCACTTTGGCTTGCTCCTGAACAAGTTGTTGTTGCAACAATTACGTCCGAAGCAAATGAATATGCCCAAAAGATAACGGCAAAACTTAGAGCTATTGGGCTTTCCGCAACAATAGATCTCCGCAATGAAAAAATTAACTATAAAATACGAGAACATTCTTTACAAAAAGTCCCCGTAATTTTGGTATGTGGTAAACGTGAAGCTGAAACAAACAGCGTAAATATGCGCCGCTTAGGAAGTACAAATAAAACCCTTTTATCTGTAGAAGATGTGATTAAGCAACTCTCAAATGAAGCAACACCTCCGGATTTGCAGCGTGTAATAAATACATAACATCACAGAAGATGGTAATACGTTAATTTTTTACTATAAATCTTCAATTTTTATACAAAATGAAATAATTTGATGTTGTAGTGCATTTTGTTTCATGCACAACTACCTATCACCAGAAAGAATCACGTGATCACTCTCTACAAGGTGGATTGGTGAAAAAGTTGAATGTAAGCTATGAGCTGTTTAAATGCAAAAATCATAGACAATTGAATATTAATAATAACATTAATCTTTTACCTTTATAATGAAAAGAAGGCGCTATTATCATAGATAGATCATTACGATAATTATAGCAACATCAAGCAAGAAGACTGAAAACAAGATCATATTTATTAATAAAAAATATGTAAAATTAGCTGAACAATGATATGTCTTATTCGTAAGATAAGCTCTTATAAAAAAGACAATATATTGATTTATAATGATAACATATCATTATTTATATTAAATAGGGTTTCGAATATCATAGATTTCTCTCATTTTAAATATGTTTATATTGCATCTATCAAAATCATTTTCTTGTACGAGACAAGCGGAATGAGTGTGTGAATAAAAATTATTGAGAACGGACTTTAAAATGCCCACAATGAACCGCCTCAAGTGCTGAGGATTGTTGCAATCATTGAGAGCAAGCTAAACTATAATGATGATACCGACTTTCTCTTTCATAAGTGTAAAAATAGCGGTACTCCACGGGTTTAGCATTATATGATTCACAAGGAATCATGATAAAATAAGCTCAAGGAGCCTTAGGAAACATCTCTTTAAAACAAGCACATAAATTGGTAAACTAATAGCATTCTATATCCTGCAACCTACACTGATGAGATATTGCCTTAGCTTTTATAAAGCCAAATCAGAGAAAAATGGTAAAACTCAGCGTTTATTCTTTCCCCTCTTTATATTTTACCAAATTAAAAATTCTTATAAAAAACTCGTTAAATATACACATACGATACATTACTACTCGTTGAACGTATAAAACTCTGGGCACACCCATAAAACGTCTATATCTACGAAACACATTGCTACGCTAGACGCAAGATATTGATTTGTAAAACAATTTCAAAACACATGTTTTGCTAAAAAAGCAACACGTATAAAACAAAAAATATTATTGCTATCGTGCTCTATCAAGAACACGCTTACATTCAATGAGTTCAAATAGGATTTCTTGCAACAATGCTTTATCAGTTTTATCTTTATAAAGATTCACAGAACCAACAGATGTTTCTTCCTCATTCCTCATGAAACTCAAAAGCCCAAAAGAAGATTTCTTAGGCTTATTGCTAGCATTTTCAGAAGTTTGTCCTGCATGTTTCTTCTCTATGACTACATTCATAGCATCAAGATCACCATTACCCAATGCAATCACAAAAGAAACACCATTTTCTTTTAAAAGGCGTTGCACACCTTTTATCGTATAACCCTGATCATATAATAACTGCTTAATACCATTGAGCAAATCAACATCGACCGGACGATAATAGCGCCTTCCTCCCCCACGTTTCATTGGTTTAATCTGCCTAAAACGTGTTTCCCAGAATCTTAAGACATGCTGCGGCAGCTCCAATAACTCGGCTACTTCGCTAATTGTGCGAAAAGCATCAGAGCTTTTATCCATTTTGCAACACCTTATTTAAAACAAAATAAATTACTTTACAATGACTCATTCTGTCTCAATTTCTCAACAAGATTAGTCAAAAATAAGACCATCATTGACGACTTACTCAACTGTCTTTTTCTAAAAAACAAAGACCTTTATTTTATCATTTTTTTAACAAATACCAAACATATCATGGCATTCATTTATGAGATATCATTTTTTCTGTCTTGCACGATGCGAATCTAAAATTCTCTGTTTAAGGACATTAGCAGCCTTAAACGTCACAACACGTCGCGGCGGAATAGGTGCTTCAACACCCGTTTTTGGATTGCGTCCAACTCGTTCATTTTTACTGCGAACCTGAAAAGTTGCAAAAGAGGATAATTTAACCGCTTCACCTCTTACAAGTGAGTTGCAAATCTCATCCAAAACCAATTCGACTAAAGCTGCTGATTCAGTATGTGACAAGCCCACTCTTTTACAAACTACGCTCGCTAAATCTGCACGCGTTACTGTCTTACTTGTCATTATAACCACCTATTAAAATATTAAAAATTACAAAATGACTTATACGTTTTCTTGAAATATGGTCAAGTAGCCATAATTTACCAACGAATAAGAATTGCTCCCCATGTAAATCCACCTCCCATGGCCTCTAACATGATAAGATCTCCTTCTTTTATTTTTCCATCGCAAACAGCTGTTGTTAAAGCCAACGGAACTGATGCCGCAGACGTATTACCATGTTGATCAACGGTAATCACAACTTTATCTAGTGAAATTCCCAATTTTTTAGCAGATGCTTCAATAATGCGCTTATTAGCCTGATGAGGTACAAACCAATCTAGTTGTGAAGAATCCATACCTGCAGCTGCAAAACAATCATCAACCACATCCGTTATCATACCAACAGCATATTTAAAAACTTCTCGTCCTTCCATACGCAAATAGCCTGTCGTTTGTGTTGTTGAAGGTCCACCATCAACATATAGCTTATCTATATAAGCACCATTAGAGCGCAATTTCGCAGACAATATACCACGCTCAAAAGCAATACCCCCCTCAATTTCTTGTGCTTCCAAAATAGCAGCACCCGCACCATCACCAAACAAAACACATGTCGTACGATCTTCCCAATCTAAAATCCGAGAAAATGTATCGGATCCAATAACTAAAATTCTTTTAGCCGCTCCACACCGTAAATAAGAATCTCCTGTTGTTAAAGCAAAAATAAAACCAGAGCAAACAGCTTGAATATCAAAAGCAAATCCATGGTTCATTCCCAAAGCACACTGAATTTCAACAGCAGAAGCAGGAAAAGTACGATTCGGGGTGGACGTTGCTAAAATAATACAATCAATGTCTTTTATTGTTAAACCAGCATTTGTAAGTGCTGCTTGCGCAGCCTCAACTCCTAAAGAAACAGTTGTTTCATTTTCACTGGCAATATAACGTTGGCGTATTCCTGTACGCTGAACAATCCATGAATCTGACGTTTCAACAAACTTTGCAATCTCATCATTTGATAAACTTCTCTTCGGCAAAGCACTTCCTACACCACGTATAATTGACCGAATCATTCAGCTCTTACCTTTTCTTCAAATTTTTCATTTCTATTATAAGAGCTTATCATAAGGACTCTCCATTCACTGTCTCTTCACCTTCTTGATCAAAAAGTGTTTCTTTATTCTCATGAAACCGTCGCAAATCAGCTGTTATTTTTTTCAAAAGTCCATTATTAACCATCTCATAACCAACGCGGATAGCAGAAGCAAAACCGTTAGCATTAGCACTCCCATGGCTTTTGATCACAACACCATTCAACCCCAAAAGCACTCCTCCATTCACCCTCTCGGGATCCATTTTGTGTTTCAGCGTACGAAAAGCACCCCGCGATAAAAAATAACCAAGAGATGTTAAAAAAGAACTGCGCAGTGCAGAGTTTAAAATCTCTCCTATCTGTCGCGCGGTTCCTTCTGCGGTTTTTAAAGCAATATTACCAGAAAACCCCTCTGTTACAACAACATCGACTGTTCCTTTTCCAATGTCATTGCCCTCAACAAATCCTTTATATTCCAATCCTTCTAATTGCACTTCACGCAATATCATTCCTGCTTTTTTTATTTCATAAAGTCCTTTAACCTCTTCCACCCCCACATTTAAAAGCCCAACACTTGGTCTTTCAGTGTGATATAAAGCGCGAAACATACCCGCTCCCATAACCGCCAAATCAACCAACTGACTAGCAGAGGCACCAATTGTTGCTCCAATATCTAAAACGATACTCTCACTGCGAAGTGTTGGCCAGATACCCGCAATACCAGGACGTTCAGCCTCTGCTAGCATTTTCAAACAAAAATAAGACATGGCCATAAGTGCACCCGTATTACCAGCAGAAATGCAAGCATCAGCTTCACCATTTTTTACCGCTTCAATGGCGTACCACATTGATGATTTACCACGTCCATTACGAAGTGCTTGGCTTGGCTTTTCATCCATGCGTGTATAACTTTCTGTAGGGCAAAAGCGCGATACAGAATCCAAACAAGGGTATTTTTTTAAAACCGGACGAACGTCCTCCTCTATTCCATAAAACAGAAAATAAATATTTGATAAATATTTTTGTACAATTGCTGCTCCTGCAATAGCTGCTTCTGGACCGTAATCACCGCCCATGACATCCACAGAAATTCTAATCACGCTTGCATATCCCACATCTTTTCATTTACATCTTTAAACACATATTATGATTTTTTGGCTCCTGAACACTCACAAAGCAAATCTTGCAAAAATCGCTCCGCAGAAAATACCGTTTAGCATACAATAGATATTTTTTTTATGTTTTTACAATCACTTCCAATTTTTCAAAACAGAAAATGGCGAGAATTTTTGCTCTGCTTCTTCTAAATTTTCAACCATATCCATCTTTATCCCCTCTTTACGTGGATAATGATTAATAGACAACTCAAAAAACTCTTCCATGATTGCACCAATATCAATTTTATCATCATAAAACACTTCAGGAGTATCAAGCCCCTCCACATCTAAAAACAATTCCCCTGTATCCTCTGATGTTTTCGGCTTCATCAAATTTGAATCTTCAGGAACAAAAACAACCTCAATATTTTCACAAAGGATATTTTCTAATGGTTCTAATGTAACAACACATAACTGTAGTATGCGCGCTTGCAACAGACCTTTTATACGCACTCCGCGTTTTTTCCACGGGAAAATATGGAAATTTCCCTCACAAGATTTTACTTCAATTAAATCATGGTTCTGAGCTAAATGTGTACATTCTTTTTTGTTTGCACAAAAATGAACCCTTATACCTTTAGCAGGTAGAGAACGTACGGATATTGGATAAGCCAAAGCAAATGTCATTTGAGGAACATTTTGAACATTCATTGACAACTCCCAAACATAAAAACGCATAAAATACTGTGTTTTTATTTATCTCAAGTATTCATGCATTTTTTTCTTTTCTAAAGAAATTCTATATGGCATAATTTGCTTTATAACAGGGAAACTCAGTGTAAGCTACGGTAGATTAAGCTAAAAAGAAAAAACTTGAGGTTGCCTTCTTGTCCTACACCTCAGTATAAAAAGGAGATATCATTGTTTCAAATGCCTCACATAATAGCCTTAATCAAACGTAAATTATTGATTGGTCTATCAATAGCAAGCATAGGAATGCTTGCGGGATGTAGTCTTCTCGATTCTTCAGGTTCGAGCCAAATTTATAGAGAGGGCTATGTTCTTGATAAAAATGCTCTAAGTTCTATTGCTATTGGCTCAAGTCAAGAGCAAGTTCTTTTAACTTTAGGGACCCCTTCATTAAAAACAAAATATGATAATGAAGTTTTTTATTACATCTCACAGACACGCTATCGTGGGATGCAGTTTATGAAAACAAAGATTATTGATCGCAAAGTTTTAGCCATTTACTTCAATAAAAATAATCAGGTTGCAAAAGTTGCTAATTACGGATTACAAGACGGTCAAGTATTTGATTTTATTACACAAACAACGCCAACTGTAACAAAAGAACATCCTTTCTTAATTCAAATTATAAAAGGCCCTGCGAATTTGCCACCCCATAACTAAATCATATAGTCTACATACCGTCTCAATATTATTAGGTCTGATACTATCAGACCTAATAATAGGGGGGATTTTTAGCTCTTATAGGCGGACTTTTTTTGCCATACTGTCGAGAACTGCATTAACAAGTTTTGGCTCATCACCTTCAAAAAACGCCTTCGCTATGTCAACATATTCATTCATGACAACCGCAACAGGAACATCTTTACGGTTGATCAACTCCCATAAACCTGCTCGTAAAATTGCTCGCAATATAGAATCAAGACGTGAAAGAGACCACTCAGCAGAAAGCTGTTGATGAAGCAGAGGATCAAGCTGCTTTTGATCTTTTACAACACCCGTTATAATAGCCAAAAACCATTGAAAATCAGCTTCAAGATACTGGTCTCCATCGATATCTTTTCCCAAACGATAAGCTTCATACTCAGCTGCTGTTTCCATAACCCCCGAACCCACAATATCCATTTGATAGAGGGCTTGAACTGCAGCGAGTCTTGCTGCTCCACGTTTATTGGCTGAACGCGGAAAATGTCTGCTTTTTATATCAGCCATATTTAACGATTATCTCCAAATCTCTTTTTTAGAGCGATCATACATAAAGCAGCTTCAGCCGCAAAACCACCTTTATTTTTGTCATCTAGTTTTGCACGCACCCATGCTTGTTCTTCGTTTTCAACAGTCAAAATACCATTTCCAATAGCCAAATGCTGATGAACAGTTAAATCCATCAATGCACGACAAGAATCATTAGCAACAATTTCAAAGTGATATGTTTCGCCCCGAATAACACAACCAAGAGCAACATAACCATCATAAGATATGTTATTTTGTTCAGCAAAAGCTATTGCACTTGGTATTTCTAATGCTCCAGGAACCGTTACAACATCATAACTTGCTTCAGCTTTTTGCAAAGTATTCACTGCACCTCTCAAAAGCGCATCAGAAATCCCCTCATAAAAACGTGCTTCAACAATCAATACGTGAGGCTTTTTACGTATCTCTTTCTTCATAATGGAATTCCACAAAAACGAATCAAAAAAAATCAAGGTTATAAAGCATAAAATTCTGAAAACGATCAATAGAGTTTTGGCTTATTCATCTTCTCTTTTTAAAGCAAAAAGTTTCGCAGCATAACGAGCAAGTTGATCAATTTCCAAATTGACCCGATCTCCAATTCTAGCTTGTCCCCACGTTGTCATTTCGAGTGTATGGCGAATAATAAGAACATCAAAAACACAATCCTCAACACCATTAACAGTCAAAGATGTCCCATTAAGTGCAATAGATCCCTTATTGACAATGAAAGGCATAAATTGTCTTGCAACTTTTAAATAAAAACGAATTGCATCCCCTTCATTTTTTTGATCAATAATTTCAGCCAAACCATCAATATGACCAGAAACCAAATGTCCTCCCATTTCATCACCTAATCGAAGCGAACGTTCCAAATTAACAAAAGTTCCTTTTGTCCATTGTGCAAGATTACTCAAACGCAATGCTTCTTCCCATGCTTCTACAGCAAACCAACCAGCAGTCGCTTGTTGTACCCCCCGCTCTACAATTGTCAGACAAATCCCTGAACACGCAATCGATGCACCAATTTCCAAACTCTGTATGTCATAGCGTGTAGAAATATCTAAACGCACCCCTTGCTTTAAAGGTTGTACATCTTCAACACAACCGATGTCTGTTATAATCCCTGTGAACATAATGTCTTACGTCTCCATTTATAAAAACGGTCATTTCCAAACATTCTTGATTCAACCTTATGAAATTGCGAAAGATAATTTCCAAAATGAGGGGCTTCAACACGACCTTCGCCTAAAATAACGGGTGCATAAAAACATATCAAATGATCCACACAACCAGCATTTAAAAACGTTTCCCCTGTCTTTACGCCCCCTTCCAATAAAACACTATTAATCCCATGTTTATAAAGCATCTGTAAAAGAGCAAAGGGTTCTACACAACCATTGTTCATCTCTACCGAATAAACAGACACACCATATTGCTCCAATGCATTTTTTTTGCTTTTCTTTGAAAGATCCACATCACAAATAACCCATGTAGGAATTTTCATGGCTGTTTGGACAACTTTTGCATCAAGGGGGATAGATAAATCTGCATCCAAAATAATACGAATTGGTGAGCGCACCTCCATCCCTGGCAAGCGGCAATTGAGTTGTGGATCATCTGCTAATATAGTACCAATACCAACGAGGATAGCATTATTTTGAGCACGTAGAATATGCGTATGGGCATGAGAAAGTGTTCCACTAATTTTTACGCTGCCCTTTTCTCTTTTTCCAACACCATTATCAGCAGAAATTGCCATTTTAAAAGTGACCGCACAGCGTTGTATCTTCCTTATGCACCAATGTGTCCATAAAGATTCAAAAGCCTCTTCAGCTAAAATGCCCTCAACCACTTCAATACCCGCTGCTCGCAAAAGAGCAATACCATGACCATCAACACGCTTGTCACAATCAGTCAGCGCAACAACAACTCGAGAAACACCTGAATCAATGAGTGCATTCACACACGGCGAAGTTTTTCCATAATGCGCACAAGGTTCTAAAGTAACATAAGCAGTCGCTCCTTGAGCTAAAGAACCAGCCATATGTAAAGCTTGCACTTCCGCATGAGGACTCCCATGAATAGCTGTTACGCCATAGCCAACAATAAATGCCCCCGCACTATTATCGTTTCGCACAATTAACGTACCAACGGAAGGATTTTCACCTGTAAGACCGACATGACGTTCTGCTAAACGAATAGCTGCAGCCATAAACCGTTCATCTTGCACTTTTTTATTCATCAAAACGAGATTCTGTATCCGCGATACCCTTTGACAATTCATCTATAACATCGTGAAAATCGCTTGCATTACGAAAATCTCGATACACAGAAGCAAAACGAATATAAGCAATATCATCAATTCTTTTCAATGCTTCCATCACAAGATGTCCAATTTTTTCTGAAGCAATCTCTGGTTCTCCCAAACTTTCAAGCTGGCGCACAATGCCAGAAATTGCTCGTTCAATATGATCAGGATCAATATTGCGCTTACGTACAGCCACATCAACTGAACGCATTAACTTATCACGATCGAATGGTTCACATCGTCCACTTTTTTTAGCAACCAAGAGCTCACGCAACTGAACACGTTCAAAAGTTGTAAAACGACCACCACAAACGGAACACACACGGCGGCGGCGAATCACTGCCCCCTCTTCTGCTGGACGTGAATCTTTAACCTGTGTATCCTCATATTGGCAGTAAGGACAGCGCATCTTTTGTGTCCTTAACGAGTACTAAGATAAGAGTAAAGAGGAAATTGACTCGTTATATCTTTTACCTTTTTCTCAACAGCCATTTCAACGGCATAATTATCTTCATCACTTTTTGCGCTCCGAAGACCATCAAGAACTTCTGAAACCAGATGACCAACTTGAATAAACTCTTTTTCTAAAAAACCACGTGTTGTGGCAGCAGGTGATCCCAAGCGAATTCCCGATGTTATAGATGGCGTTTCAGGATCAAAAGGAATACCATTTTTATTGCAGGTAATATGAGCGCGCCCCAAAGCCAATTCAGCACGTTTACCTGTTAGATTTTTGGAACGTAAATCAACCAACAACAAATGATTATCTGTACCACCAGAAACAATATTAAAACCATTACTCTGTAATATTTTTGCTAAAGTTTTCGCATTAGCGACCACATTGGCACTGTAACTCTTGAAAGAGGGACGCAAAGCCTCCTCAAATGCAACAGCCTTTGCGGCAATTACATGCATTAAAGGACCACCTTGAAGACCAGGAAAAATTGCAGAATTAACTTTTCTGGATAAAGACTCATCATTTGTCAATATTAAACCACCACGAGGACCTCGAAGCGACTTATGTGTTGTTGTTGTTACAATATGCGCATGTGGAACGGGTGAAGGATGCACGCCACCAGCAACAAGACCGGCAATATGAGACATATCAACGAGTAGATGAGCACCAATCTCATCTGCAATTTCACGGAATCGTTTCCAATCCCATAGCCGTGGATAAGATGAGCCACCCGCTATAATAAGTTTGGGCTTACGTTCTTTTGCAAGCTGCTCAACCTCATCCATATCAATAATCTGATCTTCTTGACGCACACCATAGGAAACAACATCAAACCATTTTCCTGACATATTAACAGATGAACCATGCGTAAGGTGACCACCAGCATTTAAGTCTAATCCCATAAATGTGTCACCAGGCTGAAGTAAAGCTAAAAAGACAGCTTGATTCATTTGGCTACCAGAATTAGGCTGTACATTCGCAAAAGCAGCACCAAAAAGCTGTTTTGCCCTTTCGATGGCTAAATCTTCAACGACATCAACAAATTGACACCCGCCATAGTAGCGCTTTCTTGGATAACCTTCTGCATACTTATTAGTTAAAACAGACCCCTGCGCTTCAAGGACCGCCCTTGAAACAATATTCTCTGAAGCAATCAGCTCAATTTCATGTTGTTGACGCTCAAACTCCCCTCTAATTGCATCAAAGATTGCACCATCAACAGTTTGTAAATTATCATTAAAAAAGCGCTTTTCTGCGTCACTTGCTTGCTGAGTCATAAAACACGTTCCTAACATAAAAAAAATAAAGTCACTGAACGATAACACAGCAAACCATGCAAACCAAACATTTTAAACCACTTACACTCAAAAATAATGATGCAAATATTTATCTTACTCTTTGTTATAAAAACAGTGAAAAACTTCCCTCTCAAGAATGATGAAAAATGAGATTACATTTCTTTTTTTACACTCTTATTTGTTTACACCTTTTACAAAAGGTATCTATAATCTAAAGAAATTCAATAATTTAATGATTAAAAATAATTTATAATGTGAAAAGCTGAATATAATAGGCAAAGTTAATACAAGGCAAATAAGAATGCTAACCAAAGTTTTTATTGATGGTGAACATGGCACAACCGGACTACAAATACAAAAACGCTTAGAGAAACGTACAGATTTAGAACTACTCTCTCTTGCTCATAAAGATCGCCATAATGTTCATCTGCGACAAGACTATCTTAATCAAGCCGATATTGCTATTTTGTGTCTTCCAGATGATACTGCACGCGAAACAGTTCATTGGCTTAAAAAAAATAAAAACATTAGGATTATTGATAGCTCGACAGCCCACCGTGTTGCACCAGACTGGATTTACGGTTTTCCTGAAATGACAGCAGGACAAAGAAAGCGCATCCAAGCAGCACATTATGTAACCAATCCTGGGTGCTATCCTACCGGTGCCATTAGTTTGATTCGCCCACTCCGTGAAGCAGGACTGCTAGACGCCTATTATCCCATATCGATTAACGCAATCTCCGGCTATACTGGTGGTGGAAAACAGTTGATTTTACAAATGGAAAATCAATCTCAACAAAACATTCAGGACAATTATTTTATCTATGGTCTTAATCTTGAACACAAACATGTGCCAGAAATTAAAATTTATGGACAAATCAACAAAACCCCAATTTTTATACCAAGTGTTGGTCGTTTTCCCCAAGGAATGATTGTGAATCTTCCTCTGCATCGCCATTTATTCACAAAATCAGCAAACTGTTCTGATTTGCGCGAAATTCTCGCAAACCATTACGATGGACAAAATACCATTTTAGTTGCATCACAAGAAGAAACTGCTTCACTTCAAAGACTTAATCCAGAGTGTTTAGCCAATAAAGATAATATGAAACTGTTCATATTTGGAAATGATCGTGAAGGTATTTTTAATCTCAGCGCCATATTCGATAATTTAGGAAAAGGCGCATCAGCTGCGGCTATCCAGAACCTCGACTTAATGCTTTCAAGCGACTAAAACTCCCTAAATACAAACTTTTATTCAACAACGCGATATGCCCCTTTCGTTGCTCGCCAGTGCGCAACCGCAAAACACAACACTGCTAGTGCCATACTTTGGTGAATGAGCCCTAAACTTATCGGAACCTCATGTAACAGCGTTAAAATACCCAAGAGTGCTTGAATAATAATCATAACACAGATAAGAAATGCACGACGAGAATGGGTTGAATGTGGAATGTTTTTTTGTACATAGAAAGCATGAATAACTGAGATAATAAATAAAAAATAAGCAAAAAACCGATGAATAAATTGAACCATTAAGGAATTTTCGAATAAATTGAGCCAAACAGGACGAAGCTGCAACAATCCATCAGGAATAATCTGCCCATCCATAAGAGGCCATGTATTATAGACTTTTCCAGCATGAAGCCCCGCAACCAAAGCTCCAAAATAAATCTCTATCAAGACGAGAACAACAAGCCAAGCCGCAAAATATTGCACCTTTTGATTTGCTGGCTTTTCTGAGTATTCTGCAAGTCCTCGAGATAAATAAGTAACAAAAACAATAACAAAACATGCCGTTATAAGATGAAATGCCAAACGATATTGGCTCACACTTGTTAAATTGCTTTGCCCAATCCCTGAAGCAACCATCCACCAACCAATAAAGCCTTGAAAGGCGATAAGAATAGGCACGATAATAAGCGGGAGTAAGATATTTTTTTCAACACGCTTAGTCGCCCAAAACCAAATGAGCCCCAATAAAGCAACAAGACCAACAAGACGCCCAAGAACACGATGCGCCCATTCCCACCAAAAAATGACCTTAAAAGCACTTAAGGTCATATCAGGATTAAGCAGCTTATATTGTGCTATCTGTTGATATTTTAAAAATTCCTCTTGCCATTGATCCACACCAATCGGTGGAATAACGCCGTGTATTGGCTTCCATTCCGTTATAGATAATCCTGATCCCGTCAAACGAGTAGCGCCACCTACTAAGACAATTGCTAAACAAAGCAATAAAATAGAGTAAAGCCACACCTGTATTTGTTTTCTATTTTTCTTTTGCACGGGCGTTAAAATGCTATTGTTTAATCTCTTTACTGCCATCTCTGATTGCCCCACGCTTCTCTCCAACTACAATGCATTTTAAAATTTAAACATCAAATCTTTGTGTATTTTAGTATGTACTATAACTTTAGCAAAAAACAAGCGTACTACTATAACATGTGATACATATTTCTTTTTTACGAAGTTTATGATGCAACAACGCGATAAACAGTCTTTGGAAAGCTGCTTACCATCCGCATCATCCATTCTTGTTCATTAAGAACAGTATTACAAATATAATAGTCTGTTAGCTCTGCAAATTGCTCAAATCCATATTTTGGTTCGCTTGCCATCTCAAGGATGATAAAGTCATATTCTTTTTTAAATTCTTGTAATATATGAGAAATGTCATTTGAAAAATCTTGTGCAGAAATAGCACTTGTTAACCCCTGAGGAAGAATATCAACCCCCGTATCATAATCACGGTAAATAACATCATGCAACTGGGCATTGCCCGTTAAAATATCACTCAGTCCGCGATGTGGACCAATGACCTTCTCTATTTGTTGACCAGAAATATCGACCAACAAAATTGTTTTGTTCTCTTTTGTGAGATGAAGTGAAAGCTTTGCCGCTGTCCGTGCAGCCTCTGGTCCAATGATTGAAATAATGGTCGAAGCACGCCATTTCAAAACATCAGATAATCCCTCTATCGTAATAAAAGCTTCAAGATTTTTCATTTCTTGAGAGACTAAAATACTCTCGTTCTTCTTAAGAGCATTTTCTTTTGATCTCAAATCCTCTTCTGAAGGTTGATCTTTTTTGCTTTTAAAGCACGGATAAAATAACAATATTCCTAGTAAAAGAGTAAGGAAGCTAGCCAATGCACTCACAAAAATATTTTTTCCATAAAGAGCCATAAAAGAAATTGGTGCTAACGTTGTTGGCATAACCACGTGGATATTTGTGTTTTGTAAAAGAAGAGGATCATCACTCAATCTCCGATATGAACCAATAATTTTTTCTCTTCGTTGAGCAGAGTTACTCATCGCTTTATTTTGTGCATCGACTGCTGCTTTTATTTTATTTTCAAACTCGTTAAATATTTCATTCAAAGATTGGGATTGATCTTTTACAAAAAAGTTCATTCTTTTTTTGAGCTGTTTTTCTAATTCCGTTGCAATAACCTCATCTGAATGAACTTGATAAACGATTTGTAAAATTTTATTTTTTAATTGATGAGAAACTGTTTCTAATTCCGCAGTCATTGCTTTAATTTGAGGATGTGTCCACCCCAATTGCACCGCCATATGTGCTCTTTGCGTTTCCAAAAGATCACGTTTAGATTCCAGAGCAACAATTGCTGAATTACCTGCAATAAACGATAAAGACAATAAAGACTGTCCCTTTTCACGCATCGTGTTAATCGTTGAGTTCAAACTTGTTAAATGAATACGCTTTAAAGTTGCTTCCGTTAATTGCATAGAAAGATCATGAAGCTCTGTTTGTTTTACACCCTGCTGAATAAAAGACTCAACAGATGTACGAAATCCCTGCACGATATTAACGATTGCGGTATTATCATATTGTTTGTCTTCTAATTTATCATTTAACAAGAATTGTTTCTGTTTTATAATTGCTTGTGAAAATGCGGAAAACCAAGTTTCCAACCCACGTTGAGCTGCTTCAAGTGTCTCAGCTTCAAAAGTCAAATCGATAAAATCACCACGACGCGATAAACGGATATTTTCATGATTTTTTTTCTTATTAAAAGCACTTAAAGAAAATTGCGAATCATTGAAGAACATAGGCTGTGAAAACAAAAAGGCGATAACATTGTCTTGCTTTTTGATTGGTAACGGTTTTCCTACAGAATCAGATAATGAAAATATTAAAGTTGCTTGGTAACCACGGGGCTGGACAAAATAATACAACCAAATCAAAGATATACATAGCACTTGTAATAGCAAAACAATCAAAATGCTTCGCCATACGGTACGTACGAATAGTCTTTTATTACACTTAAGACTCATCTTTATTTTAACCAGCAAAATACTTCTTCATATTGTTTTATTAAGAGAAAGTAGTAACTATCCTCTTAACTTGCTGTCATATTATTTTCAGATAATAAAAACATAAAATTTAAGCACAAATGTTCAGCAATAGCTTTAAAGAACTTAATTCATATTTTTTTTGATGTTCTCTAATTGTTTTTTTGCTTCAGAAGTAATAACGGCTCTAATGGTAACAGACCCATCATCATGTCCTTCTTGCATTATTTCCGCAGAGTTTTCATAAAACCAATCGATAAGCGACATTTCATGAGGTTTTAAAAGATATTCAATGCTTTGCACCTCTCCAAAAATTCGCTTTTCAATGGCTCTTAATAATTGATCGAGTCCATCCCCCTTAAGCGCTGATACCATGAGAGCAGGATTTAATCGTGTTTTTGCGCTTGTTTGTAAAACATTCAATGCCTGCTCATCCAACATATCAATCTTATTCCAAACTTCTATGATATGCTCCATATCATCAATATCGATATCAAGACTTGAAAGCACTTCTAAAACATCTTGAGCATGTGCACGATGATCAAGATCTGACATATCTCTTACATGAAGAATGAGATCCGCTTCAACCACTTCTTCAAGGGTTGCTCTAAAAGCTGCAATCAAATTTGTTGGCAAGTTAGAAATAAACCCTACAGTATCAGACAAAAGAATAGTTTTTCCATGGGGAAGAACAACTTTGCGCAAAGTCGGATCAAGCGTTGCAAATAACATATTCTTTGCTAAAACATCTGCACCACTTAAACGGTTAAAGAGAGTTGATTTTCCTGTATTCGTATATCCTACCAGTGCCACAACAGGATAAGATGTTTTTTTCCTTTTTGCTCTATGAAGTGCACGTGTTTTAATAACCGTTTCCAATTCGCGTCGAATACGAATAATTTTCTCTTGTAAAAGACGCCTGTCTGCTTCAATTTGCGTTTCACCAGGTCCACCTAAGAAGCCACGCCCCCCCCGTTGCCTTTCCAAGTGCGTCCAACTACGCACAAGTCGCCCTTTTTGATAGGACAAATGCGCTAACTCTACTTGCAAAACTCCTTCTTTTGTTCGTGCACGATCCCCAAAAATTTCAAGAATCAAAGCCGTTCTATCGATAACTTTGCAATTCCATAATTTTTCTAAATTACGCTGCTGTACTGGTGTTAAAAAGTGATCTACAATCGCAAGCTCAATAGAATATTCATCTATGTAACAGGTTAACGCATCTACTTTACCTTTTCCAAAGAGAGTTGCAGAGCGAGGCGTTGCAATATTAATCGTTTCATAATTAACAACTTCTAACCTTATAGCACACGCTAAGCCTAATGACTCTTTAACACGAGAAGATATCGAACACTCTCTCAAAGAGCTTTCACTTCTATTTTCTTGAAAAATTGGTATCAAAACAAGTGCGCGCACCTGTCCTGTATTCTGCGAAAATATCCCTCCTAATCTCTCATTTTCATTTATCATAGCAATCTAAGTACTTTTAAAATGGGATAAGAGGTCTATCTTAAAATGACATGCTTACTCAGGACTTTCACCCTCAAACATCTGCACAGGCTGTCCAGGCATAATCGTAGAAATAGCATGCTTATAAACCAATTGCGCGTGTCCATCTCGGCGTAAAAGAACACAAAAATTATCAAATGAAGTTACAATACCTGTGAGTTTAACGCCATTGACAAGAAAAATTGTAAGGGAAATTTTTTGCTTACGCACCGTATTTAAAAACACATCTTGCAGGTGTTGTGATCGCTCTGCCATTATTCTTACACCTTCATCTCGATTGCATAAAATATTCGTGCATGCATATCGACTGAAAAATATCCAATTGTCAACGTAGAAGCTTCAAAATTTAGCAACAAACAACTGAAATTAGAGAAAAAACGGCTCTTTAAGGCAATAATAAAGCGCAACTTACGAAAAGCTATATTAAATTAAAAATTTTTCCACTTTATGAGCTTACAATTCAAAGGCATACTTTTATACATCCTAAGCTATTACAGACTATATGTGATGATGAAGCTGCTTCATTTAGAATCAATAAAAGTAAACGGACAACAATATTTATTAACGATCATCGGTATTAATAGAGAGGTATTCGCCACCCTACTGTATATATAACCGCCATTAAATTATCCTTATTTCAAAGACTAGCGGCTTATAAAGTTTTTTATAAACACAAGTTGTAAACAGTATTTTTGTTTTTGTTAGATTCAAATAATAAATTGTTTTTACTATATTTTATAACATTTTTAAACAGGGTATAAGAAACCGCGTTAACTTTATCTTGATAAGTTTTTAAAATTTTTTCCTAAGCATATTCCTTTCTAAATAATTAACAGCTAGTATGTAGAAATTATGTGGAAGAGGACGTATCCCTTTTCCGTCTGTAAGAGTACGAGGCGAGTATGGCACGCAGAACCAAATTGCAAACATTTGAAGTTGAAGTTGAAGAAGCCCTCACAAAAGCTATGAACTTTGATTTCAATGACACAGAATTTGAAACAATATCATCCAATAATTCTGAAAATATTGTTAATGTCGATGATCTGATTCAAAAAATTGCAATGGCAGAAGAAGAATTCTTTGCTGAAAACGGTACGTCAACTTTTGTTTCTAATATTCATGATGAAGCTGTTGTTGATAAATCCGTTGTTGAACAGCTTTTTGCTCCAAAACCTTCACCTGATATTTCAGGTGGAACTGTTCATAATACATTGTTGTCTACAAAACTTCTTCCTGCAAATGATGATATAACAACCCCTGTAAATTTTGGACTATTAAAGCAGCGTTCTTCCTCTCGAGTCTACTGGTATACAACAGCGCTTAGTGCTTTATGGGCAACGGGAGGAGCTTTTATTGCGCATAAGCTCGCACCTACCGGACTCAGCTCCTTATCCAATATCAGCACTTTTGTTACATCCCCAACAGGACTCGCTGTAGCAGCCGGAACAGCAATTCCTATCCTTATATCTTGGGGCGTTGCTCAATTAACAAAACGTTCAAACGACTTGCATAACATTGCTCTTCTTATGACAAATGCTGCACAACGCCTTAGTGAACCACAACATTTATCTGAAAAACAAGCTATTGCTATAGGGCAAACCATTCGTGAAGAAGTAGCGGCAATGAACGAAGGTATTGAACGTACCCTCGGACGTGCTGTTGAACTTGAAGCAATCATACAAGGTGAAGTTCACAACCTAGAACAAGCCTATGCTGAGAATGAATCACGTATTCACACATTAATCAAAGAATTGAGCAATGAACGCATCGCCATTTTGAATCACGCAGATCGCGTACAATCAACAATTAAAGGAACCCAAGAACAACTGAGTGATGAATTTGGTTTAGTTACCTCTAAAATTGTAACCAATGTTGAAAAGCTTGCACAAACTCTCTCTCAAACTTTACAAAAACAAGGTGAAGACCTTGTTGAAAAACTTTCCTATGCCGGTGATGGCGTAACAAATCAGCTTGTTGAAAAATTTAACGAAACAACAACACAAATTCAGCAGAAAAACACAGATTTTTTTCATGAATTAGGAAAAAACTTCGATGGTTTTGCAAAACGATTTGATCATAATGAAAAGCAAATAGAAAAAACCTTTAATGAAACAGCTGAAAAAGCGGAAGTACATGTTGCTAAAATTGCAACACATATACAGGCAGTAACAGATCAAACTTTGCACGCTGTCGATGAAAAGTTTAAAGCCTTGGATAAAGCTCTTATTGATCGTAATAATCAATCTCTACAGAATTTTGATGAGAAGATCTTAAAGCTCGACGACCAAGCACATAAACTCTCTTCTAAATTTGATAACGTAACCTCGCAAGCAATTGGAGCCTTTGAACAACGTTTAGCAACTGTTGATCTTTCTCTTAAAGAACATAGTGATTCGATCATTGATTCCTTTATAGAACGCAGTCAAGCTTTAGAAGATAATGCTGAAAAACTTGGTAACTTCTTGGAATCTCATGTCTTGAAAATAAATGAAAACCTCCAGGAAAAAACAGCAGACATTACCCATGCATTTACAAATGGACGTGAAGCTATTCTTTCTGCAATTGATAAAAGTAAAGAAAGTCTGAGAGAAGAAATTCAGTATGTCGACAATGCCATTGTTGATATCATACAAGAACGTTCACAAGATTTTAAAGTACAACTTTCTGATCAACGAGCTCTTATGGCAGACATGCTCGATAACGAGAAGAATAAAATTGCGGATACATTAAGAAATCAAATTGATGTCTTGTCCCAAAATACTTCTCATATTGAAAAAGTTTTGGCTGACAATATTCAAGTCGTTGATAAACAGGCTGAAAATCATATCACAAACATCATTCAATGCACTGAAAAACTACAAGATGTCATTGTACAAAGCTGCAATACAACCCAAGATGCTTTAGAAGCACAAGCGAGAAATATTGATATCCGTGCCGATGCTCTGCGTGACTCTTTAGCGATTAATAGTTTTTCTCTCAATGAAGTTCTTGCCGATCAAGCACGCACACTTGAGCAACGCATGGAAACAATCCATAACCTCATTGCAAAAAGTGATATACGTGTCGATGTTGCATTGAAACAACAAATAGATTTAGTTGAGAGTGCACTTGTTGCCAATAATAAGAACATTACTGAAACGGTTCAAGATCATATCAAAAACCTTGAAAGCCATGCCGAAATTTTAAAGAATACTCTCTCTCAATCGAGTGGTGTTTTCTTTGAAACCCTTGAAACACGTATGGAATCATTCGATACAGATCTAGAAGATCGTGCACACAAGATTTTTGAACGGACAACAACGCTAGAGGAAACATTATCTGAAAAATTTAGCCAAATCTGTGAAGCCATTGATATGCAAACATCTGTTATTGAGGAACGTTCTGACACGTTAAAAACGTCTCTCATGCTTAATAATGAGCAAAGTCAGATAATTCAACAAGCGCTGGAAAGCAGTGTTGACAATATGCGTGTAACCTTAGAAGACTCTGTTAATACAGTTACAGATAATCTGCATAACAAGATTATAAAAGCTTCTGATATTCTTTCTTCTACGAGTGAACAAATTCTTTCATCTGTTACAAATGTTACTGCACAAGCAGAAAATATTCTCTCAGAATCAGGCAATCGCATTGTATCAAATGTCAAAAAAACTGTTTATGATACCAGTGAAAAAGTTCTGTCCGTTCTGTCTGAACAAACAGCGCATACTGTCGAAGCTTTCGCAACAGCCAGTCATAATGCACAAGCATTATTGAATGAAACCATTCACACATCAACAACAGCAATAGAGCAAGTTCTTAATGAACGCTGTGATGTTCTTCATCACTCTATGCAAAATTTTAAAAATGATTTAGGGTATCAGCTCTCTGATGTAACGAGCCGTCTGGAAGATGCAGAAAATCAAACAGCAACACAAATTTCAAAACATGTTGGAAAAATAACAGAGCTGACAAATCACTTAAATCAAGCAGCGCAAAATACGACAGAATCAATAGATTCTTTAACACAGCATATCGGTGAACAACTCTCTCTCTCCACACAAGAAGCTGAACAAAGAATTTATGCACATAATGAATTTTTAGTGAATAGCTTAACCAAAGCTAACTCTGAAACAATTCAAACAATAACGGTTATGAAGGAAGAACTTGTTAATAATGTCTCATCCGTCTTAACACAGTTGAATCAATCAATTTACAATTTTCACGAAAATAGTAATGTTTTATTATCAGCTGTTCAAAATATTGATGGTCAGTTTAATGAGAGTGCGAATAATTTTTTCCGCAACACGGACCAAGTAGCAGAGCGTTTGTCAGCCTCAAATCAAGCGCTCAATAATAATGTTGAAATTCTGCAAGGACTTTCAAAGAATACCTTTGAACAAATTAATCATATAACGAGCAGTTTTGGTGAACATGCAAAAACACTCTCCCAAACTATTCATGTTCTTGAACAGTCTGAAAATTCACTTAGTGCAACACTTGAAGAAAAACATAATATGCTTTCTGTATTAAGCGATGCTCTTGTTTCAAAGTCTCATGAAATTAATCAATTGATTGGACATTATGAAAAAATCTTCAACTCAGCACTTGAACGCTCTGATAAGAATGCACGTAACTCCACAAATTCATTCCAACAATCACTTAATAGGCTTGTTAGTGAAGCATCGACGCGTTTTTCAGAAGCAGCAGAAGACATACGTCGCTCCGCTGATGAAGTTCGTTTAGAGCTTTCAAAGATTAATAATGATATCAATGAAAATGTTAAAAAACTTCCAGAAAAGACAAAAGAAACAACGCAAACAATTCGCACAGCTTTGAATGAACAGATTACAGCGTTACAAGATCTAGTCAGTGTTATACAAAATGATCAAAAGAGCGCAAAAAAACAGCTGATATCAGAATTTCCTGCATCATCAATGTTTAATCAAAGAAATGACAATTCCACTGAGTCCGTTAAAAAGATCGTACCACCTAAGCCTATTTTGCAACAAGATCAAAGCAAAAAAAGACCAAATAAATGGGTGTCAAATCTCTTAGAAAGAGCTTCACGTGAAGAAACGTTTTATGATGCTCCCCCTAGTGATGATGTTTTAACATCAGTGCAAACAAAACCATCTCCTGCAAACAGCTCTCTTAATTCATTAGCTTCTGGTATAGTGAAAGCTATTAATCACAATGCCATTGTTGAGCTATGGGATCATTATCAACGTGGACAAAAAAACATCGTAACAGAACGCCTTTATACCTTAAATGGACAAAAAATATTTGAAATGATTAAGAGAAAATATATGAGCGATTTTGAGTTTAAACGTTCAGTGAATCAATATGTTACAGATTTCGAAAAGCTCTTACGTGATATATCGCGTAGTTCTGGTTCTTCCAGCTCAGTTCGCAAATACCTGATATCAGATACCGGAAAAGTTTATACTATGCTTGCTCATGCAAGTGGTCGAATCCAATAAAAAATAAGAAAAGTGGAAAAAGATATTTTTTCCACTTTTTTCCTCTCCAGTTGTTTTAATGGCTCATCGTAGAGTACTTTGCTTTCAACTACGGCTTTGTACTTCAAAGGCTGGAATAATTGGCATGCGGTTTTCTTTGATATCCTAAGCAATAACCCTAAAGAAGCGTAATGACTTATCAAACAACATATCACTTTAAGAATGATAAGCATATTTTCTATTTTCTTATCTTTTTCTTAACTCCTTTATTTTTCATAGTTTCATAAAGGTACAAAATAGGTAATAATTATTTTTGCTAATTGTGAAAAAATCCCATGCTCTTATATTAAAATAGCTCATAGAAACATTTCTATTTATTTTTCAAACGTTTTTTATCCACACATTACTCTCGTTTGAATTATGTAATTGAATATTTTTTATTATATTAGGTGAATTTTAAATAAAAGAATCTTATTGTATTCAAATTTCTCATTCAACATACGAAATGATGCATTATAAATTATAAAGAAAAGCGTTATGCTAAACATATGATTTTCATGTATCAAATCCGCAATTACAGCCATTTCAGCCACATCTTTGTTTATTAAAACACATAATTGTCAGTATATAAAAGATACAGCTTTCACTATTAAGAATCCAATTGAACAATGAACAACACAACTTCCATTCTCAACGTTCCAGTTTCCTTTAAAATAGCTGAATAAACAATTTATAAATTACAAATTGTTATTTAAAATTTCTTCTACCTCCGTATAAAACTTTAAATAAAATATATATTTTATAAAAAATGGATGAAATTGATAGGAACCGTTCTTCTGTTCTTTCCTTATTTTGTAAACATTGCAAAAAAATAATGGCTTGATAATGTAATCGTTAGAAAATATTTTATTTTTTTGTAAAATAATCAACTTTTACGAGTTTTATTAAGGAAAGAAAAACAAATGTGCTGCTATCAATGAAATTATTCATGCACACAAACAAAAAGAATCATCAAACTGGTTTTACGATCCAGAAGAATTTGCTCATGCTCATGCATTTTGATATTCAGAGAAATGAGGATCTATTAGTGGACAAAACCTTATCGTAGATGGAACATCTCATATACACATACGCTAACTTGGATATCATAAAAATGTCTAGAGAACGAAATAGTGATTTCAGTTCACCAAAAGCTGAACTTGACAGTGCCGCACTTTTTTATCACCAACACCCAAAACCTGGAAAATTGGAAATACAAGCAACAAAACCTCTTGATAATCAACGTGATTTAGCTCTTGCTTATTCTCCAGGCGTTGCAGCACCATGTCTTGCGATTCATGAAGATCCCAATCTTGCTGCTCAATATACCTCCCGTGCTAATTTAGTCGCTGTTATATCCAATGGAACTGCTGTTCTTGGTTTAGGAAACATTGGTCCACTCGCTTCAAAGCCAGTTATGGAAGGCAAAGCCGTTTTATTTAAAAAATTTGCGAATATTGATGTTTTTGATATTGAAATTGATGCATTCGATATAGAACAAATGGTACAAACGATATCAACCTTAGAACCTACATTCGGTGGTATTAATCTTGAAGACATTAAGGCTCCTGAATGTTTTGATATCGAAGAAAAGCTTCGTGCTAAAATGAATATTCCAGTTTTTCATGATGACCAACATGGAACTGCCATTATTGTTTCTGCAGCTGTATTAAATGCCTTAACTCTTTCAGGAAAAAAAATTGAAAATGCAAAAATAGTTACCTCAGGTGCAGGTGCTGCTGCCCTAGCTTGTCTTAATCTTTTGGTTCGTCTTGGGGCGAAAGTTGAAAATATTTGGCTTAGTGACTTAGAGGGGGTTGTTTATGAAGGTCGCAAGACCCTTATGGATCGTTGGAAAATCAATTACGCACAAAAAACGGACGCACGAACTTTATCTGATATTATTGATGATGCGGATATTTTTCTAGGCCTATCTGCGGGTGGTGTTTTAAAGCCTGAATATCTTAAAAGAATGGCTCAAAATCCACTCATTTTAGCGCTGGCTAATCCAGTACCAGAAATTATGCCTGAAGAAGCACGCTCTATACGACCAGATGCAATGATCTGTACAGGACGCTCTGATTATCCCAATCAAGTTAATAATGTCCTTTGTTTTCCCTATATCTTCCGTGGTGCATTAGACGTAGGTGCTTGTGCAATTAATGAAGAAATGAAAATGGCCGCTGTTCATGCGATTGCTGCCCTTGCACGTGAAGAAACTTCAGATGTTGTAGCACGTGCATACTCAAAAGAACCACCCAATTTTGGACCAGACTATCTGATCCCCTCTCCTTTTGATCCGCGTTTAATACTGCGTATTGCTCCCGCTGTTGCTAAAGCAGCAATGGCAACTGGTGTTGCCATTCGTCCCATTGAAGATATGGAAGCCTACTATGATATCCTCAATCGATTTGTCTTTCTTTCTGGTTTAACAATGAAACCTGTTTTTGCTGCAGCAAAAACAGCAAAACGTAAACGCGTCATCTATGCTAATGGTGAAGATGAACGCGTCCTTCGTGCAGCACAAGTTGTCATTGAAGAACAAACCGCAACGCCTCTCCTTATCGGCCGTCCACATGTCGTAGAAGCGAGATTAAAACGCTTTGGTTTAAGAATTCGTCCTGGTATAGATTTTGAATTAACCAACCCTGAAGATGATCCACGTTTTCGTGATTATGTTAATTTATTTTTTCATTATACAGGAAGGCGTGGTGTTACGCCTGAAATGGCAAAAACAGTAGTAAGAACATCAACAACGGCTATTGCTGCCCTTGCCGTCATGCGTGAAGAAGCAGATGCAATGATTTGCGGCTTAGAAGGACGTTTTGAACGTCAACTTGAATTGATTGAACAAATTATCGGTCTTGATCCTAATGTTCATCGTTTTTCTGCTATGAGTTTGCTTATCTCTCAACAACGTACTCTTTTCCTCACAGATACTTACGTCAACGAAAATCCTTCTGCAGAAGAAATCGCTGAAATGACTGTATTGGCAGCTCAAGAAGTTGAAGCATTTGGAATAACACCAAAAGCAGCCTTATTATCACACTCAAACTTTGGTTCTAAAAACACAGAAAGTGCGCGTAAAATGCGACGTGCAACAGAAATTCTTGCCAAATTACACCCTGATTTAGAAGCAGACGGTGAAATGCATGGTGATTCTGCCCTTTCCAAAGTTTTTCGTGATCGTGTTTTTCCTGATTCTCGTCTTAAAAGTGAAGCTAATTTGCTTGTCTTTCCAACACTTGATGCAGCCAATATCACGCTCAACACTGTTAAAAGCCTCACAAATGCACTCCATGTTGGTCCTATTCTAATCGGGGCAGCACGTCCCGCCCATATCTTAACGCCCTCAGTAACTTCACGGGGAGTTGTTAATATAACAGCCCTTGCTGTCCTTGCAGCCAATAGAAAAAATAGTCTCGTAAAATAAATGCGCAATAAAATTTCAAAGTTTTTTAAATATTGAGATATAGCGTTTCATGTACTGTAAACCTCTTTTCTCTATAGAGAAAGATAGCTATATTCTGGATTAAGTCTTTTTTTTTAAGAGAAAAAAGGCTAGAAGAACGATATTAAATGTATTTTGAATTTACTAACTCTATAATAAGGAATCCGTACATTGCCTTCCACGTTTGATAAAGTTGCTAATATCATAGCAGAAATCAGTGAAATTGATCGCAATACAATTACACCTGAAAGTCATACAATTGACGATCTAGGAATCGACAGTCTTGATTTTCTTGATATTGTTTTCGCTATTGATAAAGCTTTCGGAATAAAAGTCCCTCTAGAACAATGGACACAAGAAGTCAACGAAGGTACTGTTGCAACAGAAGAATACTTTGTTCTTAAAAACCTTTGTGCAAAAATTGATGATCTCGTTGCCTTAAAACAGGCGGAGTAGTTTTTTCACCATGCATGATCAATCTGTATTCATCACTGGTATAGGCCTCATAAGCTCTCTGGGGGAAGGAGTTGATCAACATTGGAATCTCTTAAATGATCCAATCCGTACACCAAACCTAGATTGTACAACTTTTTCACCCTACACGGTTCATAAATTGCCCGAAATTGATTGGAGTTTACAAATTCCTAAAAAAAGTGATCAACGGCAAATGGGAACATGGCAGCGTCTTGGTACCTATGCGGCTGGTCTTGCTCTTGATGATGCTGGCATGAAAAATGATGAACACCTCACTTCAACAATGGACATGATTGTAGCAGCAAGTGGAGGAGAGCGTGATATTACTGTTGATACACAGATTCTTTCTAAAGCGCGCGCAGTTGCCGATCATGCCTCTATGTTAAATGTTGCTCTTTCAACCGAACTTCGTCCAACATTATTTTTGGCACAACTTTCAAACCTTTTGGCAGGAAACATTTCAATTGTTCATAAAGTCACTGGATCATCTCGTACATTTATGGGAGAAGAAGGCAGTGGGCTTTCTGCTCTTCAAATTGCTGTAGCTCGCATTAAATCAGGTCAAAGTACCCATGCTCTTGTAGGAGGTTCCTATAATGCACAAAGTTATGATATGTTGTTGGCGCATGAACTTGGTGGTCTTTTAACCCATAATGGATGGAGCCCAGTGTGGGATCGTAAAATCCACCCCGGCGGCGGTATCATAGCCGGTTCTGGTGGTATCTTCCTAGTTCTTGAAAGTGGAGAACATGCAAAAAAGCGCAACGCACGTGCTTATGCTGAAATTAGCCAAATTATTACAAACCAAACAGATAGAACCAAAATTCCACTTAGAGAATCAATTGCAACAATGTTAAAAACTGCGGGCGCTAAATCTGCCCTAGCCATTTCAGCAGCCTCAGGAGCTCACGAAGCAACAAAAGCAGAACAAAATGCTCTTGATAATGCTGATCTATCTTACCGTGGCATTACAACATTATTTGGTTATATGCGGGAAGCACAATTTCCTCTAGCTCTAGCTCTTGCAGCACTTTCAATTGAAAAAAAACACAGTTTTCCAGCGTTAAGTCCTCATGAAAAACCTTTTTCTAAAGAAGTACGTGAAATATTTGTTACAACTATTGGTATAAAAAGAGCTGAAGGTATTGTGCGTCTTACAGCTGTTTGAAGGGAATTTCTATAGTGAAATATCATGATCATTTTGGACGTCCACTTGTAGCAATAACTGGGGCAGGCATCGTCACATCACTGGGACAAGGAAAACATGAAAATTGGCAAAAATTAACAAGCGGTGTAAGCGGTATCCACAAAATAACACGTTTTCCCGTTGAGGGATTAAATACATATATTGCTGGAACAATTGATTTTCTCAAAGAAAGTACACTTGGTGCTTCAGCTCTTTCTGAGAAGCTTGCACATCTTTCCGCTGAAGAAGCTTTGGAACAAGCTGCTGTTGATAAAAAAAATTTTAATGGACCACTCTTTCTAGCTGCTCCTCCTGTTGAACTTGAATGGACCGCACGTTTTAGTCTTGATCAAGAGGACGAATTCAATGGTGAACCTTCTTATGCACACCTTCTTAAAGTCTGTAAGAATAAACTCCATGAAACGCTTTTTGAAGCCACACAATTTGGTGCAATTGCAGAAAAACTTCAAAAAACATTTGGCACAAAAGGACTTCCTGTTACACTTTCCACTGCTTGTGCATCTGGTGCAACAGCAATTCAATTAGGAGTTGAATCTATTAGACGGGGAGAGACAAATCGAGCTCTCATAATTGCGACAGATGGATCAGTTTCAGCAGAATCTCTCATCCGTTTTTCGTTACTATCTGCTCTTTCAACCCAAAATGATCCTGCTGAAAAAGCAGCAAAACCCTTTAGCCGTGATCGGGATGGATTTGTTATGGCAGAAGGCTCAGGTGCTTTTGTTCTTGAATCTCTTCAAAGCGCATTAAACCGTAATGCTACAGTTTTAGGAATTTTAGCTGGCTGTGGAGAAACAGCCGATGATTTTCACCGTACTCGTTCAAAACCCGATGCATCACCAGCAATTGAATCCATCCGCAAAGCTTTAGATGATGCAAAAATAACCATCAATGAAATTGATTATATTAATGCACATGGAACTTCCACACCTGAAAATGAGAAAATGGAATATCTTGCATTATCAACAGTATTCGGTGATCTTTTAGAGCATATTCCAGTCTCTTCTAATAAATCAATGATTGGGCATACATTAACTGCTGCTGGTGCAATAGAAGCGGTTTTTTCGCTTTTAACCATTCAATCGGGGATACTTCCACCTACAATAAATTATGATAATCCTGACCCTGATATCCCTTTAGATGTTGTTCCTCATCATAGCCGTAAAGCCTGTGTCAATGCAGTTTTGTCCAACTCATTTGGATTTGGTGGTCAAAATATGAGTCTTGTCATCACTGCATATAAAGGATAATCCTTTAATAATAAAATTTTATAACGCTAACCTAATAACATATTTAAAGGGAATGGTAATGCGTGCACTGCAACTCTTCGATGATCGTCGGCTTGAAATCACTAATATTTCCCCGCCATCTTCACCTAGTCTAGGTGAAGTAACTGTGCGGATAAAAGCCGTTGCTCTTAATCATATTGATGTATGGGGATGGCGTGGCATGGCTTTTGCGAAAAGAAAAATGCCCCTCATCATTGGTGCAGAAGCCTCTGGTGAAGTTATACAAATAGGAGATGGCGTTGAACATCTCCAACTTGGACAGATTGTCTCAATTTATGGTGCACAAACCTGCGGAGTATGCCAAGCTTGTCATGAAGGACGAGATAATCTTTGCAGTCATGTAAAGGGAGTCTACGGTTTTCACCTTGATGGATTTGCGTGTGAGCTTGTCAATTTGCCAGCACGTTTATTAGTTCCATCACCTCCCCAATGTGATGAATTGCAGGCAGCGGTTGCTCCAATTACTTTTGGTACCGTAGAACATATGCTTTTCGATAACGCAAAACTACAAGCAGGAGAAACAATCCTGATACAGGCTGGTGGTTCAGGTATTGGCTCTGCAGCCATTCAACTTGCAAAACACATGGGCTGTACAGTTATCACAACTGTAGGTTCAGATGAAAAAATTGCAAAAGCACACTCTCTTGGAGCAGATCATGTGATTAATTATCGTAAAGATCGTTTTGAAGGTGTGGTGCGTAAATTAACCCAAAAAAAAGGTGTTGACGTTGTTTTTGAGCATGTTGGTGTAGATACATGGAACGGTTCTTTGTTATGTATGAAAAAAGGAGCACGCTTAGTGACTTGCGGCTCTACCTCTGGTGTTTCAGCACCAATAAATCTCATGCAATTATTCCAACAACAACTTAAGATATTCGGTTCATTTGGCTGCCGTATGGAAAATATGAAAAATGCCATGCAAAAAATGGCAGAAAAAACTGTACACCCTGTCATTGATACAATTGTTGAGCTTGATGAAATTGATACAGCTTTAAAACGAATGGAGAGCCGTGATGTTTTTGGTAAAATTATCCTTAAAATCGATTAAATCATGATGAAGCTTTCTCTTAAAAATCTCATATATCTTATTAAAATTATAGCTAAAAAAATATCCTACTTGTTATGGGCATATCTGCTCTTTGGTTCTTTATTTATTCTAAAATGCTTTCCTGCCAAAATGGGAGTCTCTTTTTTTTCTTGGTTGGTAAAAAAAATTGGTCCCCTTTTACATCGTCATCAAATCACACTTAAAAATCTTAGAGGTGCATATCCAGAAAAAACAGAGCAAGAACTCCATGCAATTGCAATAGAAATGTGGGAAAATATAGGACGTTTCCTAGCCGAATATATTTTTCTTGATAAAATTTTTGATTTTGATCCTCATGCAGACGAGCCAGGTTTCATTGAGGTTAAAGGCGTTGAAATATTTGAGCGATTAAAAAATGAAAAAAAACCACATATTTTTTTCACCGCACATACTGGAAATTTTGAACTTCTGCCTATTTGTGCACAAAGTTTTGATCTTAATGTTACAGTATTATTTAGACCACCCAATAATCCCTATGTTGCCAAACGAGTCCTTAAAGCACGACAAACTTCTATGGGGCATCTTATTCCCTCCAAGGCCGGTGCAGCATGGGCATTAGCAGCCAAATTAGAAAAAGGTGAAAATGTTGGTATGCTCGTTGATCAAAAATTTCGCCGCGGTATCATGGGAACATTTTTTAACAGACCTCTTAAAACAAATCCCTTAATTATAAAACTCGCTCGACAATATGACTGTGATATTTATCCAGCACGTTGTATTCGTTTGCCTAATGGACGTCATCGTTTAGAGTTATATGAACATATAGAACTTCCACGTGATGAAAAAAATGATATCGATATAGCTGCTTCTACGCAAAAATTAAATGATATTGTTGAATCTTGGGTCCGTGAATATCCTGGACAATGGATGTGGTTACATAGACGTTGGGACACCTAACATAAGGCTCTATTGCTTACAAAGGAAGTGCAAATGTTAGCTTCAAAAGACATCAAAGATCTCATTGCAATTATCACTGCATTACGAAATTCTGATAGCGGTTGTATCTGGCATAAAAAACAAACTTTTGAATCCCTCATACCCTATATGCTCGAAGAAGTTTACGAAGTAATCGATGCCATTGAACGAAAAAACCGAAAGGATCTCTGTGAAGAACTTGGAGATCTTCTTTTACAAGTTATCTATCATGCTACCATTGCACAAGAAGAAGGCAGCTTTACTTTTGAAGATGTTGTTTATGCAATCACGGCAAAAATGATTCGACGCCATCCTCACGTTTTTGGAAATGCCGAGCAAAAAAAACGAGGATTTATAAAAGAAGAGTGGGAATATATAAAAAAAAGAGAACAGGTTGAACAAAAAAAATTGCGCGAAGAAAAAAACAACAATTCCTCCACAAGCATACTCGCACAAGTAAAACAAATCCAGCCAGCAAACCAAGAGGCACTTGCTTTACAAGAAGCAGCAGCTAAAGTAGGTTTTGATTGGAAAAAAAGTGATAAAGTTTTTGAAAAAATAGAAGAAGAACTCGAAGAGCTCAAAGAAGCCATCAAAAATAAACAAAATTCAGAGATAGAAGCAGAGTTTGGAGATCTCTACTTTATTCTCCTTAATCTCGCACGCCACTTAGCGATTGATCCACAAAAAGCATTAAAAAAAACGAATATAAAATTTCGAAACCGTTTTGCCTATATTGAAGAAAAGCTATCCACTCAATCTAAAACACTCACTGACGCATCCTTGAATGAAATGGAAGCACTTTGGAAACAAGCTAAAAATGAACAATAAAAATATTAGATTTTTTCTACCTCAAAGAACAAGTCCCTCTAAAATTACTGAATTATAATTCAGCTCAGCTCAATTTGTTTTATATTGATCCTGCGTAGCAGGACGAAGTTCCACCGATTCGCCACACCCACATGCTGAAACTTGATTAGGATTTTTAAAGACAAAACCAGAACGAAGCGTTGTCACTTCATAATCCATCTGCGCCCCTAATAAAAATAATACCGCATCATGTGCTACGAAAACACGGGCACCATTCACTTCAACAACATCCGCATCTATCCCCTTTTCTTTGACAAGAGTAATTGTATACTCCATCCCTGCACAACCACCTTTTTTGATACCAACAAGAATACCCTGTGCATCTTTTGCATCCATAATCGCTTTAACACGATCCACTGCTGCTTCCGTCAAATTTATTACCGAAAAACGGCTCATGGTTTACTCTTTTCTTAGTTCAATAAACATTTTGAAAGTTTTTCCTCTATAATATTGTATCTAGTATTTTAGAAAAAAAACAACAAAACCTAAATTAAAGTATTCTGACCTTGTTTATTTGGATAAAAACGCGTACCCATAAAATGAGATTTATGATTATACAATCCAGAACTTACAATTTTTTGTCCACATAAAACACAAAATACTTCGTCTATAAAAACTCTAAACAAAGGAAAACGTTTCAATACCATACATTCACTCCTCTCCTTTTAAAAATCTTTATCTTTTTAGAAAAGTAACGATTAGATAAGGAAAAAATATACCCCCCGTACTCATTTTCTCCCCTCCTTCTCCAATTCATACCCCTAAATCCACCAATCTTACCCCTTCACAAAATGATTACAAAGAATTTTACAGATTTGTTACGTATCTTGAATTGATAACAAGATATTGATGTCCAAAATTTTTTACTTTCAAAAGCTCTAAGTGCAAGAGCATTTTAGATTTTATTCTGTTTATTTTTTCTCTTGCCTTTAAAGAAACAGTCATTTAATCGTTTTACACAAACTCGGAGCGTAGCGCAGCTTGGTAGCGCACTTGACTGGGGGTCAAGGGGTCGTGGGTTCAAATCCCGCCGCTCCGACCATTTTTCAAATGCTATAAAATAAAAAATAAGCTTACTTAAAAAGTGAATTATTATGCATTTCAATTAGCACATACATGAATTTTTTCTTCAACGTAAAATAATGTGCAATAACATTTTATCACAAACTCGAAATAAGCTGTTTTATTAAAATAAGCTTCGTTCTTAGGAAAACACACACACGAAACGCGAGACCTTTTGCCTCGCGTTTTTTATTCTTCAGAAAAATTTATAATTATTCGGTCTTATATTTTCTAAATTTTCCTACACGACAATGTCGCTATTATCATTTTTTGTAATGGATGGTGACATCTGTACGGTTATCTTTTTGGGTTTTAATTCAGCTGGCATTTCCCTTTTAAGCTGAATATGAAGAAGCCCATCTCCAAGTTCTGCTCCAATAACCTTAACATGATCAGCCAAATGAAAACGCCGTTCAAAAGCACGCGAAGCAATGCCTCGATAAAGGAATTCTCGCTCTTCATCATCATTTTCAGACTTTCTGTTTCCCTTAACGATCAGCTGGTTACAATGCGTTTCAATATCAATTTCATCTTGAGAAAAACCAGCAACAGCCATAGAAATTCTATAAGAATCTTCAGTTAAACGCTCGATATTATAAGGGGGATAAGAAGAAACTTCATCTGGTTGTCTTCTAGAATCAAACCAGTTAAAAAGATGATCAAAACCTACTGTGGAACGATAAAATGGTGAAAAATCTACTTGACGCATAATATTGCCCTCCTCTAGAGCGACTATAATTTATAATTAATTCACAAAGTTCCCAAATGGCAAACTTACTTGTGAACCTGCGGCCCCATCATGGCAACCACACTATATTATCTGGTAATTGTTTTTCTTTATTTCAACTCTTTGGAACCTAAATTGATAAAAACTATCTAAAAAGCAATATACCCCTTTTTAAATCCTTTTTCTTCATTACATAAATGTCAAAGTCCTCTCATTATCTCACGTTGCACTAAGCGGCAAATACACTGTAAAGGATTTCAATTGGAAACACCTATTTATCCCATAGACTGGGCTTCCACTCCTCCTAATATCCATCATGGTACTCTTAAAATAGCAATAGATCACGAAATTCGTTTTGCGATAACATATCCTGAGGTGGAAAAATCTAAGGGAACAATTGTTATTCTCAAAAGCTACGCAAGTACTTTAGAAAAATATTTTTTATTAATAAATGAAATTTCTAAACGCGGTTTTCATACAGCAATATTTGACTGGTTTGATCAAGAAAAAAAATCCTTCAAGATAAGAAAACAAAGCCGACATCATTGTTTTGATATAAATAATGATATTAATGACTTATATAAATTTCTTAAAAATATTGTTTATCCTAATTGTCCGCCTCCTTACTCTATGCTCGCCTATGGTATAGGTGGATTGATAGCACTTAGCGGATTAGATCTCATTAATTATCAGTTTAATAAATTGCTCTGTGTTTCTCCCCTTTTTGCTCCATTCGGTAATAAAACGAATGGTTTTCAACATAAATTAACACAATTTCTTTCTGATATAGGTCTTGGCTTTATACCAGCGAAAGATGGGAAAAAATTAAACAAAAAAAAACAAAACAATATAAAATCGGAACACATGCATAAAGTGCCGTTCCATTCCATTAAGCCCCCAACATCCCAATGGATGGCATCGGTATTTAATGCGATCGATTCTATGAAGAGAAATGTACTCCACGGAGATTTACGAATTCCAACACTCTTTATTCTAGCCAATCAAAACAATATTGCAAACAACATTGAAGTGCGGCAATTATGCCAACACACACGCCTGACAGAAAGTATTACTATTACAGGCGCTAAACTGGATACAATTATGGTTAACGAAAATTATAAAAAGCAATTTTGGGCTGCATTTGATGCATTTATTCCCGATAATGTATTTGTAAAATAACACTAAATCTTAATTTCCGCTCCACCCCATAAAAAAGAAAATTTCTACGAGCGTTGGATCTACAAACACTTTTTAATATAATGGATTTTACTTTCCAACCACTCATATGATTCGTTTTCTAGCCTCTACAGGCAAGCCATGACCTAAATATTTACCACGCATTCTAATAAAAAACTAATATACAAAGTATATCGTTACATTAAACAAAATTATTTTACATCATAAAAAATAACTTAATAAAAAAATATTTTGTATAATTAATAAAATGAAGATAATAAATCTACCTTAATATAACATGATACATATTTATAAATAAAACATCAAAATACTATTTTTGATCTATTATTAAGTGCTAATTTAATATTATATCTAGAAAAATAATAGTTTTCATCTATTTAAGGAAAAAACTGAAAATAAAGCGCACTTATAATATTTATTACAAATCTCTATAAAAACAAATAACTATGAAATTTCTATTTCTTAAGAGAATTTTTAAAAAACAATAAATTAACATAATATTCTTCTAATTTCTCTATATAGCAAGTCCCTACAGTAACGGTTTTCATAAGTTTTTTAATGAAATTCTGATAATAATCAGCGAATTTAAAAGAAAAGATAGCAATGAATCATCTTAAAAGTTTTAGAGAACCCCTTCTTTTTTCAAAATCACATATATTTTGAATTTAACCAACTCACAACGAATATGCTGTATTCTGAATAAGAATGTAAGAATTAACCATTTTGCCATTCATTTCAATTATGAGCATTTTACCGTCTTTTTTATAAATACTCTATATTGTATAATTGATGCGGCAAAACTCTGACAAATGGAGCCATTGGAACATAATCATGAAACGAATCCTGCTCGCAGAAGATGATAACGATATGCGTCGCTTTCTCGTAAAAGCCTTAGAACGTGCAGGCTACGAAGTCGCCGATTTCGATAATGGTATTAGCGCGTATGAACGTTTACAAGAAGAGCCATTTTCCCTTCTCTTGACTGATATTGTGATGCCAGAGATGGATGGAATCGAACTCGCACGACGTGCTACTGAGATTGACCCTGATTTACGAGTAATGTTCATTACAGGTTTTGCAGCGGTAGCACTCAATTCAAATAGTGATGCCCCTCCTGATGCAAAGGTTCTCTCTAAGCCATTTCACTTACGTGAACTCGTCAATGAGGTTGAAAAGATCCTTATCGCTGCTTAAAAAGTATTTTTTTAAGTTATTTGCATCTCTTGAAAGAGAAAACGAAATTAGGCATTGACGTTTATCATTCTATATGGTGTATGCAACATCAATGAATGGGCGTGTAGCTCAGCGGGAGAGCACTACGTTGACATCGTAGGGGTCACAGGTTCAATCCCTGTCACGCCCACCAGATTCTTTTTCTTATCCTATAACTTGCTGTATTTATACATCTTTTTTACTGTGAGGGATGTCTGAATAAAGTTAGAGGAATAGGGTTTTTTAACATTTCTCTACAAAGGTAGCATTTTTCTCTCTTTTTGATTCGCGAATTACTTCTGGTATTTGTTTGAATTTTTCTAAATCCTCTTGTGTAAAAATATCTATAAATCTAGAAAACATGCCAACAATTTCACGCCTCAACGGATCAGAAGTCTTGATTGTAAAACTTGTGCGACAAGCATCCGATTCTCTTCTCAAAATTTCTGCTACCCCTTGATCTAAAGCATAGAGTTCAATTATCTTTTCCTCCAGTCCTACAGGAACAGATTTTTTTCTGATCTATACAAAAGATAAAAATGCTACAGATATGTCTAATTTCTTAGCCATATCTAAGAGGCGTTCTGAGTGATCAAGACAAAGTTTCCGTAAAATTTTACCAAAGGATGTAAGCATCAAAAACGTCCTGTTAGAGAAAAAATATTTCTTCTGATTCTAACAAATCTTTTTATGATTTCCTCAGTTATTACGAATCAAGAGTTCTTTTCGAAGAGTTTTTTTTAGCAAAACCAGATGTCCAAAGGGTCTCTAATTCTAAAAAGTCAAAATCCCTAAAGATCTCTCGAACCTCATCACTATCATTCAGACTCAAGACAAATTTTCCTTGGATGCTTTTGAGAACTTTTGCCATCCTCACAAAATCATCTTCAACAAAATTCCCAGAGCTGTAATACCTCCTCTCTACAAGATAAGGCAAGTCTAGGTAAAATAAACTGTCGGGGGCATCAAAAAATTCGACAACTCGCTCCCACGATAAATTTAAGATCGTCGTATCAAGAAGCTTCTGTCTAACACGCCGCATCCTTGCTAAAAGCTTATCGGGATTAAATAATGTAAGCTTTTTTCTTCCAAAACTAAAAGAGACATAATCTTTTTTCCCATACATCACACAACGTTGGAGAAACAAACCATTCTAGTCGTTTGGCTAAATCATCAAAGTCATTTTGAACACATTGAAACAGATTCGTGATCTCTCCATTCAGATCATTAATAACGGAATATTTTGCTGGTCTTTTGTTTAGAAAAATAAAACCTGAACCTAAAAATAGTTCAACATAGGTTTCATGGCCAATATTATTTAAAATCGGTATAATTTTCTTACGCAGATAGTGTTTACCCCCCATCCACGCAAACAATATTTGTGTAAATTCTTGTTTCATCATATTTTTTAAGGAGAGATTTGGATATCTAACTTTTTTGTTATCCACTTTTTGAGGTGTGAGAAGCTATTCTCTACGGCGTCCACAAAACGGGAAAAATCTATTACAAACATAAAGAGGATGAAGGCAATCAATTTCATGATACGTGACATCATCTTTAAGCCTTGATAGGTCTCTATCATCTCATGAAGGAGCTGTTGTTCTTTTTCTGTAAGACCTTTATCTTTGCTGCTTCGTTTCTTGACCATCTTTCCAACCACATAAATGGGCTCCCTGCTTGTTATGCTTCAAAATATCTCTTGCAAGGTTGGAACTGATGACCGCAACATCCTTGTTATCCAAATAAATGGGCAACCAGCCACCACAAGAAACAGACCTATTTGCCGCGCACCCAACGAGAAAGTTCAGAGCGCACACCAGCATCACTTTTTTGATTAACTTCATTTTCCACCTCAAGCCGCGTTGTTGCTGTCTTTAAAGCATTCTCGGTTTGCTTTTTCCGTTCGCTTTGCTTGCCAAGGTGAAACGCCTTGGCTAAAGCCGCTATAAAACAAAACTTCTCAAGACAGATATCATTGGTTCTGGAACACCGATACCTCTTAATTTTTTCAAGCAAAAAAAAACAAAACGCGGCGTAACTTACACAATGTTTGGAAAAAAGAAATCTTGCCTCATGGTTTTATTAAGGGTGGAAATTTTCCAAAGCGTGTTGATTTAAAAAAGATGAAGAGTAATGTTTTTCAAAGAGTAGACGGAGGTAAATTCCCCATTGCAAAACAAGAAGGACCATCAATTGCTGGAGTGATGTCCAAGCCAGAAATTGCAAATTCTATCGCACAATATACCAGTGAAAGATTAACTAAAAACATACAGAGACAACTTGAACGTCAAGAATACGCTGCTAATAAGAAAGCTAAATAATGTTCTCAAGCTTTATCTACCTATCCCGTATCCTTATGAGTTTATGCATTACACACTTTGATTGCAATTTTAAAAACAGATTATCACTTATGCTTTGTTTTTTTATAAAAAAGTCAATAAAATAAATATAAAAGATACTTCCCAGCGAGTTAGCTTCGTTACGGGGCAGGCTGCGCAAACTATCGCTAGCGACAGAATTTTCAAATTAACTGTACATTGTACACTTAACTCATTGATAAATAATGATTTCAATATGTACACTGTACAGTATATAATTATTTTGAGATGGAAATTATTTTTATTCTCGACATTATTGCGTCAATGTATATTTTCGAATCAGGTGCCTAAGAAACACCTTAAATCGATAGCGGATAGATTACCGACACAATCTCTTCTCCGCACATTAGGGACTTTGACTCATTATATGCTACATGCATATAATGGATTTGTCGGGTGTAGTTACGCTATACAATACTCTTTATGGGGAAAGCGTAACGACGGACTATCGACCGTCTTTCTTAGCGCCCAGCATTCTTCTGGAATGTCAATAAGAAACCTCTAATCGATAGGAGTTCACTATGAACACTCTTATAGAAATTAAATAACGGGTTATTGATAGAGAGGCTGTTCAAACCGTCAATGCTCGTGATTTGCATGCGTTTTTGGAAATTACATCAAAATTTGCAGACTGGATTAAAAATCGTATTAAAGAATGCAAATTTCGAGAAAATATAGACTTATAGCTTTTTCTAAAAATTTAGAAAAAGGTGGGCGTCCAAGCATGGAATATCACCTCACCTTAGACATGGCAAAACACCTTTCAATGATCGAGCGTAATGATAAAGGTCATCAAGTAAAAGAGTATTTTATCGAATGTGAAAAGCTTGCAAAACAAGTAGCGACACCGCAAATCGATTACTCCAAGCCCGAAGCATTACTTGGCGTCTTGAATCACCTACAAAATCAAATCGAACAGAAAGTAGCATCATCGCAGAATAGCACCCAAAGCAGACGCGCTTGAGGATTTAAAGCCTTCTGATGGTTTGTTCGGTCTTATTGAAGCGGAAAAAATTTTTGAAGTACGGCCAAAGGACTTAACAGATTACTTACATAAACATGATTGGGTGTATCGCCGTATTCCAAGTGGTCCATTATTACCCTATCAGGATAAAATCAAGAAAGGATTTATGGATTATCCTGCTATCACTATTCAAGGACCTGATGCTACAGAAAAGATACTGCCTTCAACAAAAATTACACCAAAAGGATTGGCATGTTTGAGAGAACAAATATCTTTGGGGGTATGCAATGAAGGTAGATACCAACTTTTTATGTAATGTGTGAATGGCTTTGTTTCAGTTTGTCAATTGTGAATATGTAGATAAAAAAAATTGTAGTACTCTGGTTAACATTATGGGTGTGATAGAAAAAGCTTTGATTTTAAAACTTCAAGATGAGGTACCGAATATTACAAAGATTCTAGCAGTTCTTAAAGGCTTTGGAACTTCAGAACTCCCGCATAGCATGAATTCGTTATTGCAAGCTTATGCTCCTACTTTGGAGAGCCCTGTTGTGGAAGCTGCTTAGCTAAAAACATAACTCCCCTCTCCATTCTCAAAAATGGGGAGGTAGTTTAAAGATCAAGTTTTGAATGAGAGCCTAGACATACTAAAACCTATCGATCTTGACCAATCAAGCGATAAATCAACACTAAGTCAGGTCGAATATGGCAATCTCGATAATTGCTCCAATTCCCAGTCAATGCATAGTCATGATATCGAGGTTCTAAAGGCTGGTCAATTGCTAATGCTGCAATGATTTGGCGCAAATCAATATCTAAAAGATGCCGATACCGTCCTTTCATTTCACGCTTGAAATCACGTTTGGAGATAGTGGTGCGTTCAATCGTCCACATAGATCATCAAATAATTCGTCTACGGAATGAAACTTTTTTAAGTTGCCTTCATCTAATTCCGTAAAAGCCGCTATGGTTTCCGCATCGGGTTGAAACAAGAAGGACGGAATAGCTTTATCTTGTGCAATACGCGTCATCAACACTCTCACAACATCACTTACTGATAAATCTGAAGCTTGAATAACTTGATTAGCGATATTTTGAATTTCTTCTGGTACACGCGCCTGAACCATACGACTAGCAGCCATAATGATCTCTCCTCTTGTAACTGTATTTCAGTGCAATACAATTGGAGTTTAATTTCAACCGCAAAATGTTTGGCTTATCTGATACGCCGAAAACCCCATTCCTCAAGCATCAGAAAAATACATCCCCCTTAATCCAGCAGCAGCAGATGGCAGTCAAACACCGGCAGGGATTTTTCTTTTGCCACTATTGACGCAACAGGCGCAGATCAACGCGCCGTGATTACAGCACGCTTATGCACTGTAAAAGCTTCTGAACTGCTATGGCCAGATGCCATCACGGATGAGCAAAAGAAAGCAGCCATTCAGTCTTTAGAAGACAAGAACAACATTCTATTGCGATAGGAGAATGCACACATGGATATGAATTTTTTTAAACATGATGCTTTCTCAAGCATCACAATGATGAAAGCCATTGAAAACTATGAGTTTCAACCTGGTCTTGTAAGCTCTCTTAATCTTTTTGAGGAAGTTGAAACCAGTACCACAGTGGTTGGGATTGAACGGCGTGATAATACATTTTCGCTTATTCAAACCAGCGAACGTGGCGCACCTTTGGCAGAAGGTGATAGAGAGGGGCGTAATCTTCGCTTTTTCAAAACAACACGGATTGCCAAAAGTGATACAGTGAAATCAGAAGAAATCCAAAACCGTCGTGAATTTGGCACAGAAGATCAGTTAGAAACAGCAATGAAATATATTGCCAGAAAACAAAAGAAACTGATTTCTGAAATCGAATTGACATGGGAAAATATGCAGCTTGGCGCTGTTCAAGGTGTTGTCCTTGATGCTGATGGCTCCGTGATTGTCGATTGGTACAAAGAATGGGAAATCACACCACCAAAGCCCATTGACTTTAAACTAAATGTTGAGACAACCAATGTTGCTGACAATGTTGATCGAGTCATTATGAGGATGATTGAGGCTTCAAAAGGAGCATTTTCTGATCGTTCACGCATTATTGGGCTTTGTGGAAATGAATTCTTTTCCAAGTTGAAAAACCATAAAACAATTCGTGAGACCTATTTAAACACAGCCTTAGCACAGACACTTAATAGCGCCGGAGGTGTTGCAACACCAAGCGCTCTTGGCTCGGGCAGCTTTGGCAGTTTTGACTTTGCAGGTGTCACTTTCATTAATTACCGGAGTATTCACAACTATAATGTAAGTGCGAAGGCTGGAACAAAGCGCACCATAGGAATTAAGCCTGATGAATGTCAATTCTTCCCTGTTGATGCGCCTGGTGTCTTCCAAAAAACCTTTGCACTAGGTGAAAGCTTGGATTTTGCCAACACGGTTGGAAAGCCTCTCTACACCATGCTGATCGTTGATCACGACCGTAATGCATGGGTAAAACCGGAGGTCTACAGCTATCCGCTTTACATTTGCACACGCCCAGAAATGCTGTTTAAAGCCGTGATTGGAGCGAAATAACATGCGATGGCACGGGCTGCTAAACCAAATGGTTAAAGATGTGCGCAACACTTTTGGGCAGCCCATCATCTACACGCGAAAGGACAACCAACAATCTTTTCGTATCACAGCGATTTACACCATTAAGCATTCAGAATCGGACGCTGGTGGCAGAATCCCTACCACAATTGCAAGAAAGGAACTTGATCTTTGTATCAATGATATTGGGGGCGGGTGCCACCAAACCCTCAAGATAGTGTTATTGTGATGGTTCCTAAAAACAGCAAAGCTCCCTCTTCCCAAGAGCACTTCGTGATCACAGATGTCCAAGCCTCAGAATCTGGTATGTATAAGCTTATCTTGCGGGAGATAAAAAATGGACGCAACTTTATCTTGTGTGTTTAAAAATCAATAAGGCTGCCCAAGAGCCCGGATTACTGCTGCAAACCTTGGATTTGGAATGGCACTAAATCGGTAATTCCATGGTGCGCCAGTACGGTGACTGATGTGACATCTTTGGTATGTTATAGTGACTGATGCAATTCCTGCCCAAGTAGTCCTTTCATTATCTTCAGGGCTTTCAAATACAATAGCTTGGTTTGTTACTAAAAGACGTCCTAAAGCTGGAGTCTTTTCGCCAATATTGAAGGTAACGCGTTCTTGAACTCCCAACAGTTTTTCATTTTTTGCTAAACGATAATCATATTCACTTGCATCAAGTTCTTGAAACATTTCACATGCTTCCTCAAAATTAGAGGGAGGAATATCTGATTGCCACAGAGAAACTTCTTGCTCAAAGTTTTTTTCCTTTTTCGCCTCACGATAGGCAATAATAACAAAAATTAAAACAATAAGAATGGGTACTAATAACCATGGTGTAATAGTTACTGTTACCACAATGCCTCCACTCAACAGAACACAAAGGAGAAAGATCTGTACCCTCTTTTCTAACCGTTTTTTTTCAAGTTCCAGCGACATTTTATTAACAACTGATAAATCAGAAGAAGGGTGGATATGGGGGGGAGGCATTAAAACCTGCTCTGAAACTTTTTCTTTAAAACGCTTTTTGCGTCTATCTTGCCAATGAACAAAAATAGACAAAGCAATAAATGCAAAGAAAATTAACCTGAACCATCCCCAAAAACCTAGACCATTATTTTCGTCTGACTTTTTGTCTTGAACATGGATACTTTGCTTATCAGTATTCTCAGGTAGTACCTGTTTCACGCTTTCATTTTGAGTAGCAACATATATTAATGAAGTCGAGGAGGAGGAAAAAATTTCATTATTGTATGTAACTTGATCTGGTTCGATTTTGTGAAAAAAAAACGCACCTAATATTGCAGAGCCGAGAAATAATAAAACTCCAATACCAAGAGTTTTCAGTCCGTTTTTCCGCCATTTTTTTATACACACTAAAACAAGTCCGACAACCATCACTGGGAATGATAACAAGTATACGATCACCGCAATTGTATCAAGCGTATCGAGCATTATTTCCCCCTCCACTATAAATAAAAAACTAAGCCAAAAAATTTAAAGTGAGTCGACAAATAAAGTAAAGATGTGCTTATAATTTTTAGAAAAAAGTGATATTGCTGCGTGACATTATTACAGCGATATGAATAATCGAATCAGGTGCCTAAGAAACACTTTAAAGCAACTAGCGAACGGATTGCTGGAACAATATCTTCTCCGCCAATTAAAGTTTTGACTCGTTGTATGTTACACGCATATAATAACTTTGTCGGGTATAGTTACACTATACAAGACCCTTTACGGGGAAAATATAACGACGGGCTAGTTGCCCATGTTTCTTAGCACCCAGAGCTCTTTTAAAGTGTCATTAAGAAACATCTAACAACTAGGAGTCCTTTATGAATACCCTTATAGAAATTAAAGAACAAATTATTGAGCAGGATACAGTTCAAACGATAAATGCTCGTGAGTTGCATGCATTTTTGGAGATAAAATCCGATCTCATTGATAGCTTGTGAGACGGCATCAAAAGCACGTGGTAAACCTTGTCCGAATGGTTTAGCGGCATGATAAGCAAATTAACCAACTGGATGCCTAATTGGATGAAAAAAAAGTTAGGGTTTAATGTTTCAATTAACAAAACTTCAACCCAAACCATTAAAACCTTTACCGATGAAACCAATACACGGGCAAAAAAACTGCTGGATACAGTAGTGCTTACAAATACCCCACCTGAAAAACGCAAGAGTGGTTTTAATACAAGTGTCATTGAAACAGGACAAATGCAGGCAACAAATAAAGTGGGTGCCTTTAAAACTCCAAAGCCAATTACGGTTCATAAACCCGTTGAAGTAGACGCCCGTGTAACAATTACAAATCTAAATATTTCAGTACCAAATGGTCTCAAGGACGAAATCAGAGACGCTGTCAATCAAGCACTTGAACGCTATGCAAAACAGCAACGTTTAGCCATAGCCTCTAGCCT
>NZ_JBHIMQ010000014.1:0-37817 GCF_042194225.1 Bartonella sp. MR110HLJHH
TCAAAGAAACATTAGAAACATTGTGCGAAGCGTGCTTTATAGAGAAATGTTAGAAAATCCTATTCCCTAACTTTTATCTATGTATCCCGAACCTTAAAAAAGATTATAAAGATCAATTGATTATATAGATCAAAATAAAGTTTGTTACTCCTGTTTGGCAGATTAATTTTAAATTTGGCAGTTTCAGTAGAAGATTTCTATCAACTATAGTTCGCTCTCTGATTAAGATAAGAATATCTATCTCTTTGAGCTTATCTTCTAAATCACATTCTTTAGCTAAATTATTTATAACAAGCACTTCATGCGATTTCATTAATTTTGTAATAGACTGTAATGTTAGGGTGGCTTTTTGATAGTCATCTGGAATTAATATTTTCAATTTAAATCTCCCGTTTCATTCATCAATATTTGAGCTCATTATTTCATTTCTAAAACAACCAAAAAGCAATCTCACAGCTGATATTTTGACATAACGCCAAGCCTATTAACAAATTACCCCCCTTGATTTCATTGTTATTTCTAGCAATAAGAATAGCATTAATCAGTTAGTTTTTATAAACTTTAAAACATTGCGACAAAAAGAAAAAGTTTGACTCAGTAGATGGAGAATTGCGCTTTTCTCATATTCTAGAGGACGGATCTGAAGTGCTACGCTGGACTGAAACCCATGTCCCAATTTTCTTATAATAGACTACCAAGAAGGCCATACTTACGAACCAGATTTTATTGTCGAAACAGAAAAAGCTACATATTTGTGCGAGATAAAGCGCGCTTCATATAAGCGTGATGTCTCTCTTTATTCGTTGAGATATAACTTATTTGTAGCATGAAGAGTAAATTTATTAAAATCATGATAAGAGGGAGATAGGAACTTTATAGGTGTATCATCATAGGATTAAGTAGTTTTGTTGAGAGCTATTTCTGCCAAAAGGTTTTTGATATATGTAATTATTATTTCGTAATAGTGGATGTACTTTATTTTTATGTGCAAGAAAGCTGAGTGATTGTGTAAAATAGTATTCATAAAATTACATTATTCTTATCCTGTTAAGGACATTTTTTCTAGAGAGGGTTTTGCAACTGCAATGCTCTTTTTCTCATTCTAAATTTTGGTTAGAAAAAGCGTATATAGGTATTATTTTAAATTTAAGATATGTATATTCCATTGTTGCTGTTACTGTTGTAGAAAATGATATTTTATTTGATAAGTATAAGGTGTTACCAAGAAGATCGATGTATAGATAAAATTTAGATTTTTACTATATCTTGAAAAAGCAATGGGTAAATAATTGATAATTGTGCTACGAAAGTTGTTAGATGGGCGTGTGTCAGCAATTCTTAATAAAAAAGTTTTTCTTGATAGTCGTTTTTTTTCAAAATACTGCTCTTTTTATGCAAATCTTATGTTGGTAAGCTATGCAGTTTTCACGGGAACAGGATAATGCATTGAAGGCTGTTGCTGCGTGGTTGAAGGAAGGGCGTTCTCCACTTTTTCGCCTTTTTGGCTATGCGGGGACGGGCAAGACAACGCTTGCGCGCTATTTTGCAGAAACAGTTGATGGTTCTGTCCAGTTTGCTGCTTTTACAGGGAAGGCGGCACAGGTTTTACGCTCTAAAGGTGCAAGCAATGCTTGTACAATTCATTCGTTGATTTATTGTCCGCGTGGGGAAGAAGAAGTTTCCGATGAAATTACGGGAAAGAAGTCTATTGCTCCAACATTTACTTTAAATCGAAGGAGTGCAGCTGCACAAGCTAAGCTCATTATTGTCGATGAATGTTCGATGGTAGATGAAAAATTGGCGCGTGATTTAATGAGCTTTCGGACGCCAATTCTTGTTCTGGGTGATCCAGGTCAATTGCCTCCTATATCAGGTGGAGGATTTTTTTCCAATGGAGAACCAGATTTTCTTCTCTCAGAAATTCATCGGCAAGCGCGGGATAATCCGATTATTCGTTTAGCTATGGATGTGCGTGAAGGACGCGATATTGCTTATGGTGACTATGGAGAAGCGCGCGTTGTTACACGTAAAGAGGTCAATCAACAATTGGTTTTGGATGCTGATCAGGTATTGGTAGGGGTTAATCGTACGCGCTACCTTTATAATCAGCGTTTGCGTGTGTTAAAAGGATTTACAGCAGATTATCCGCAAGCAGGAGATAAGCTGGTGTGTTTGCGAAATGATCCTACTAAAGGTTTGTTGAATGGCTCTTTATGGAAGGTGATGACTTCACAGAAGGAAACAGTTAAACCAAGTATTAATCTTCTTGTGAAACCAGAAGAAAGTGAGCGTGGGGTAGCAAAGATTAAACTGTTAAAAGCAGCGTTTGAAAACCCTGATCAAGAAATTTCATGGCAATTAAAAAAGCGATATGATGATTTTGATTATGGGTATGCATTAACGGTTCATAAAGCGCAAGGTTCTCAATGGAATAACGTCGTTTTGTTTGATGAAAGTTTTGCATTTCGTGATATGTATGCGCGCTGGCTTTATACGGGAATTACGCGCGCAGCAGAACGTTTAATGATTGTTCGATAGAAAAAATATGTATATCATCTAAGTTTCAGATGGAAAATGCCTTTTTTCTATCTTGTTACACATTATAGAAAAATGGAAATGGGCATGGCGGTAAAACTTTCGGTTAATCTTAATGCTGTTGCTGTTTTGCGTAATCGACGTAATCTTCCGTGGCCAAGTATCACGAATATGGGGCATATAGCGCTTGCTGCTGGAGCGGCAGGTTTGACGGTTCATCCACGCCCCGATGAAAGGCATATTCGTTTTGCGGATTTGCCAGATATATATTGTTTAATCAAGAATACTTTTCCTACAGCTGAGTTTAATATTGAAGGTTATCCAAGTGATCAATTTTTGGATATCGCTGAAAAGTATGCTGATCAGATTACCCTTGTTCCTGATGATCCAGATCAGTCAACATCTGATCATGGTTGGAATTTTGCTCATGATGCAGAATTTTTAACACCTATTATTCAGCATTTGAAAAAAAGAAAGATTCGTGTATCACTTTTTGCTAATCCTACTATCGATGGTCTTGATACTGCTAAAGCAATAGGGGCTGATCGTGTGGAGTTTTACACGGGACCTTACGGTGGTGCATTTCAGGATAAGATAAAACAGGATCAAGAGCTCAATAAACTTGTTTTAGCAGCAAGAAGAGCAAAAGAGTTGCAGTTAGGTATGAACGCAGGGCATGATCTGACGCTTATGAATCTTCCTGCTCTTGTCAAAAACATTCCTTGGCTTGATGAAGTTTCTATTGGTCATGGGCTCATTGCCGATGCATTAGAGTATGGAATGCATGATACTGTTCAGCGTTTTATCCGGTTATTATCGTAATCTTTTTCTCTCTATAAAATTGAAAGAGAAATTTTTATAAAGCTTTGCCAATTTATCTTTAAAAAATAATATATGTTTAGATAAATAGCACTATTAGCGTGCATTATAAATATTCTATTGTTGCTCTGTTTATTGGTTGCTTTCTATCTTTTGTTTTGAGTGTATGCGGTGTTTTTTATTTGTACTATCTATTAGGGAGAAGAAATAGGGTTTGGAAAGTGTTTTCCTTATAAAGAAGTGCGTAGGATTTTAATGGATCAATACACAAATTTTCTTGATGTTTGAGCTCATTTTACGGGTTATCTGTAAATAGTATAACGTAAAATCTTCATGAATGATATGAAGTCTATTGCTATCATCATTTTATTGGCTAATTCAATGTTGTGGCAGTTTTGGGCATATTGGGCATATAAGGGTTTTGATGATTTCATCATGAATAGATTTAAAATCAGAAAATGCTTTTTATGAATAGGCTTAATGCAATAAGAGCTGTCAAATAGAATGATGATATCGACTTGTAGCTTTATGAAGTAAAGAGAGTGGTGTGTAATAAATCTTAGGCGATTATAGGGGATTCTTGAAAAGGGCTCGAGCACATTAAAAGTTTTTTTATAAGGCGCCATAAATGAATAACATAATGGCAGTATGGGGGTGTTCTTTTTCGCGTGAGAAGCGCGGATATTAAAGAACGTAAAAAGTAAAAACGTCCTCTCTATTATTCTAAAGATATTGTTGTATATGCTTTTGAAGATTGTATTAAAACAATACTTATTATTTTGTAATTTTTCTTGCTATCCGTATTGATTTGGTTCATGTTAACAATTGTATATTGTATCTTAATTTTTAGAATATAGGGTTTTGTTGCACGATAGAAGAGTAAAATATTAGCAAATATATTTTCTTTAGAAATCTTGTTTTGTGTAATTATTGTTTTTGTGGAATAGCAGTTGAAGTTGATTTGGGGATCCGTATATGTTTTGGGAATGTTTGGGGACTACAGTTTTTTTATGCAATATGTAAACTTTAAAAATTATTCAATTGCTATGTTCTTATAAGCGGTGTTTTTTGCCTTTATAAGTGTGTGATGCACTGAAGATAATGTTTCTTATTTAATAAAAATAATCTGAAATCCAGTTTAAATAGAAAAAGAAGGAAGTTTTTTTATGCGTGTTTATTATGATCGTGATGCGGATGTTAATCTTATTAAAGGGAAAAAAGTAGCCATTGTTGGTTATGGTTCTCAAGGGCGTGCGCACGCTTTAAATTTGAAAGATTCCGGTGTTAAAAATGTGCAAATAGCTTTACGTTCAGGGTCGGAAACAGTTAAGAAGGCTATGGCCGATGGTTTTGAAGTGGTGAGTGTTGCGGAAGCTGCAAAATGGGCAGATCTCATCATGATGGCAACACCAGATGAATTGCAAGCTGATATTTATAAAGAGCATATTCATGATCATTTACGTGATGGGGCGGTGATTGCTTTTGCGCATGGTTTGAGCATTCATTTCGGCTTAATTGAACCTAAAAAAACAGTTGATGTTGTGATGATTGCTCCTAAAGGTCCAGGTCATACAGTGCGCAATGAATACCAACGTGGTCGTGGTGTTCCTTGCTTAATAGCGGTGGCACAAGATGCTTCAGGACATGCTCATAATGTAGCATTGTCTTATGCATGTGGTCTTGGTGGTGGACGTGCTGGGGTAATTGAAACAACATTTAAAGAAGAGTGCGAAACTGATCTTTTTGGTGAACAAGCGGTACTCTGTGGAGGTCTTGTTGAACTGATTCGAGCAGGTTATGAAACATTAACACAAGCAGGTTATGCACCGGAAATGGCTTATTTCGAGTGTTTACATGAAGTTAAACTGATTGTTGATCTCATGTATGAAGGGGGCATTGCAAATATGAATTATTCGATTTCCAATACGGCTGAATGGGGCGAATATATGTCTGGTCCACGCGTGATTACTGATGAAACAAAAGCAGAAATGAAGCGTATTTTGAAGGATATTCAGACGGGTAAATTTACGTCAAATTGGATTCAAGAGTATAAAGCTGGTGCAGCTCATTTTAAAGGCATGCGGCGTTTAAATGATAATCATCCTATTGAAGAAGTTGGTAAAAAACTTCGTTCTATGATGCCTTGGATAAAGTCTAACGCTTTGGTTGATAAAGAGCGTAATTGAAGCTTCTAAAGAGATATTTTGTTAATAGCTTTTATAATTTTATAGATAAATATCAAAAAAGGGTAACTTTAGTTACCCTTTTTTATATGTTTTTTGCAACATAAGCTTTATTTTTTAATTTTTTGCATAATTCTTTCTTCCAAAAAGAAAGTATACAATTCCTAAAAATATGAACCACGCTGGAGTGTATTTTAAAGCTATGGCAGTATCAGCTTCTAATGATAATAAATAAATAATGAATGCAAAGAAAACAAGAAGCGCCCAACACATAATAACACCTCCTGGCATTTTATAAGGAGAGACAGTATGCTGGAGAGGACGATTACGACGATAGACGATATAGCTGATCAAAATGATAGACCATACAAATATAAACAAAATTGCGGCAATCGTCGTAACAATTGTAAAAGCAGCTATGAGGGTTTGAGATAACGATACAATTGCATAACCAAATAAGATGCATAAACATGAAAAGAATAATGCGTTGGCTGGAACGTGGTTACGAGAAAGTTTTCCGAGAAATTTAGGAGCACCTTTTTGTGTTGCTAGCCCATATATCATACGGCTGGTAGAAAAAATTCCACTATTTGCTGAAGATGCGGCAGCTGTGAGGACAACAAAGTTCATCAAACCAGCAGCAGTTGGAATACCAATAAGTGCATACATTGTTACAAATGGGCTTTTTTCTGGACTGATTTGATTCCACGGTGTCACAGACATAATCACAAGAAGAGAGAATATATAAAAGAATACAATGCGGATTGGTATTGAATTAACAGCCTGTGGTAAAGCTTTTTGAGGCTCTTGTACTTCAGCAGCAGCTGTTCCAGCGAGTTCAATGCCAACAAAAGCAAAAATAACAATTTGGAATCCAGCAAAAAAGCCTGTAATTCCTCGCGGAAAAATATTTCCACCATTCCATATATGGCTAAGAGAAGCAACCGTGCCGTTTGGAGAGACAAAACCGGTAAAGATCATATAAAATCCTACAACAATTAAGACTAGAATTGCTACGATTTTGATAAAACCAAACCAAAACTCAAGTTCGCCAAATAGTTTTACGGCGACGAGGTTAAGAATTAAAAAGGACATAAGACCAATTATAACAGGAATCCACGAATTGAGTTCAGGCCACCAAAAGTGTGTATAAGTGACAATAGCAATAATTTCAGCAGTTCCGGTGACAATCCAACATAACCAATATGTCCAGCCGATAAAGAATCCGGCACACGGACCTAGAAGATCGGTTGAGAAGTCAATAAAAGATCGATATTGTGTATTAGAAAGCAATAACTCTCCCATAGCACGCATGACAAAGTATAGAGCACAACCAATAATTGCATAAACGAGTAGAATTGAGGGTCCTGCTACACTGATTGTTTTTCCTGATCCCATGAAGAGACCTGTTCCAATAGCACCACCGAGGGCTATAAGTTGTATGTGTCGATTATGTAGTCCACGTTGCAATTTCTTCTTAGGTTTTTTTTCTAAATTTTGTTTGTTCATTTTTGGGAAGTTCCCCTTAGTTATTTTTAAATAAAAATTATCCTAAAAAAGGTAATGCCTTCTATCGGAACACGCTATGGTTAAGGAGTAAAGGAATTTTTTTCTATGACTATATGTCAATAAAGAAAAAACATTATAAATTAATGGAATAATTATTTTATACATAAGAACTAAAATATAAATTATATTATATTTTTTATGTTTTATACATAAATTATAAAAATTATATATTATTTATTATTTATAATAAATAATATTATTTATTATAAATAATAATTTATTATTTATATATATTTTATTTGCAATTATTTTGTAATAAATCATTGTACTAAATAGCTTTCATTTAAAATTATTTATTAATAAATATTTTCCATTACAGAAAAATATAAATAAAATTATAAATTTATTAAATTTAAATATTTGTATATAAATATAATAATATTCAAATTGTTAAAATATTATTTAAATATTAAAAATATATTTTAAATTTAAATTTAAATATTTATATTTAAAATTTATTATAAATAGAAAAATATTTTCATAGAATCTTTTTTTATTGTAGATAGCTATTAAGATATATTCTGTTTAGAGCTGTATTTTTAATTTTGCTAAAAAATTGAATATAACTTTTTGGGGGTGGTTTTAGATAAAAGCTCATGTTTTATTAATAAACAATATCAGTGAAGTTTATAGAGAATTCTTCACAGAATAGCGCGTTTCTTATCCTATAATGCAGTAAAATACTGTTGTTTAGAGTAGTGATATAAAGCATATAAAATTTTACATATTAAGTATTTTTAGAATGTGTGGTGAGTATTCAGGGTAGGGCTAGCCCATAGAGCCTTATGTAGGTGAATCATATAAGTGGTCAGCAGGCATCTCTCTTAACAAAGTCGGATTGTTTACAAACCAAGACTTGCGAGGAATCCTCGTCTTTTGAGGTATGAGGAGGAGGTTAAGTAGAAAAAGGGTAACTTTAGTTACCCCTTTTTGAGATGTTTTGTATAGATTTTATTTGTTCTTTGGAGAGATTTTTTTTCTTATAAATATAAAATACATTATACCTAAGAAAATAAACCAAAAGATACTGTATTTTAAAGCTGTTAGGGTATCATGTTCTAATGTCAATAAATAGAGCATGAAAGCAAAAAAGACTAACACGATCCCGCACATAATGACACCTCCCGGCATTTTGTAGACGGATTCAGCATGTAGATGAGGGTGATTGCGACGATACACAATATAGCTAATCAAAATGACGGACCATACGAATAAAAATGCAATCGCTGAAATGCTCGTCACAATTGTAAAAGCACTTATGATGCTTGGAGATGATGATGCGATTGTGTATCCTACTAAAATACATAGGCAGGAAAAGAACAGAGCATTGGCTGGAACATGGTATTTGGAAAGCTTCCCTAAAATTGGAGGAGCACCTTTTTGTGTTGCAAGCCCGTATATCATGCGGCTAGTCGAAAAAATACCACTATTTGCTGAAGAGGCAGCCGAGGTGAGAACAACAAAATTGACCAAACCAGCAGCTATTGGAATGCCTGCAAGCCAAAACATGGAGACAAAGGGACTTTTTTCTGGAACAATTTGATTCCAAGGAGTAACGGACATAATCACAGTGAGAGAAAGGATGTAAAAGAGTACAATACGCACCGGTATTGCATTAATTGCTTTAGGGAGAACTTTTTTAGGTTCTTTAACTTCAGCTGCCGTTGTTCCAGCAATTTCTATACCAACAAAAGAAAAAATGGCAATTTGAAATCCAGCAAAAAAACCTGTAATTCCTCGCGGGAAGATATTTCCATCGTTCCATACATGGTTAAGAGAGGCAACAGTACCATTCGGAGAGGTAAAGCCTGTGGCGATCATATAAAATCCAACAATAACTAATGCCAAAATTGCTACGACTTTGATAAGACCAAACCAGAATTCAAGTTCACCGAACAATTTTACGGCAAGGAGGTTAAGGATTAAAAAGAAACCAATGCAAGCAAAAACAACAATCCATGGATTAAGTGTTGGCCACCAGAAATGCATATAGTTAATGATAGCAATAATATCTGCAGCTCCAGTTACAACCCAGCTTAACCAATAGTTCCAGCCCACAAAGAAAGCGATTCCTGGTCCTAGCATATCGGTTGAAAAATCAATAAGGGACCGGTATTGTGAATTAGAAAGCAATAATTCTCCCATAGCACGCATTACAAAATATAGGGCACATCCAATAATAGCATAAACGAGTATGATGGAAGGGCCTGCTACACTAATTGTTTTTCCTGATCCCATGAAGAGACCTGTTCCAATAGCTCCACCGAGGGCTATAAGTTGTACGTGACGGTTATCTAGGCCACGTTGTAGTTTCATATGAGGACCATCTTTTAAATTTTGTTTACAGTTCATTTTTTGGGGGTTCCCTTTAATTATTTTGAGATTAAATTACACTAAAAAATGCATCATTCTGTATCGAAGCATGATATAAATGAGGTGTAAAGGAAAAAAACGTTTTTTATGATTTTGTGTGGATAAAGACAAGAATATGGTTTTGAAAAAAGAGGATGTTTTCCTCTTAAATAACGTAACAGATATTTGAATAGGAAGTTTTTTTATTGTTATTATTCACAATGGTGAGAATTTTAATTTTGCTCAAATAGCGCTCAAGAGTTCTCATCTTAGTTTAAGAAACAGTTTTTAATGATAGAAAATTAAAATGATTTTTAAAATCACTTTTTGTTTGTATGATGCTATCATAAATCAAAAAGTTACTTTTGTTTCATAAACGAAAAGAGGAATATCATAGCTTATTTCTTCTAAAGTAATTAATAAGGATTTTGTTTAGATATTGATAACATTTTATAAAACGTTGCGAGAAATTCACATCGTTTACACAAAAATCCTTGAGACTATGATAAAGAAATGCAGCGTAATTCAGTTATACAAAGAAAAAACTGGGGATTGTATAAGCTCTGTTAGAGGTTGAGCTATTCATCGTGAGAGACAGAATCAGAAAAAGATTGCTTTATTAGCTTTGCAATTTGTTATCAAAAGATAAAACTATCCAAAGAAAATGAAAAAAGAAAACAGAGATAAAACTGTTCCTGTCGCTATATTAATCGCACCTTTTATTCGCTGCTTTTTTAAAGCGGAGCTGGCAAATGATATAAAAATGGTCATCAAGGTAAACCATGCAAAGATGTTGAAGGAATGTATGGTTACAAGTTCAAAGCCTTTTTTAATGCCACCACCAGAAGATAAAAATTTCGGGAAGGCCGCTATATAGAATATTGATACTTTGGGGTTTAGTATTTGTGTCAGAAAGCCGTCTCTGTAGCTGGTTAAAAGCTTTGTTTCACTCGTAGCATGCTTTTCATTCGTTGAACTTCTTTCTTTTGAATTTAAGTTGTGTATTCCAGATTTAATTGATTTAAAGCCCATGTATAATAAATAGCTGCCATCCATGAGTTTTACTAAAAAAAACAGCGTTTTGTTGTTGAGAATGAGCGCTGATACACCTAGTATGGAAAATGCCCCCCATGCACATATGTTGCTGTACACAATCCTAAAACGTTTACAAATGCGTTCTTTCTTCCTAATCTCGTTGCATTATCGATGATAAGGGCCATATTCGGCCCCGGTGAGATGACTAAAAAAAATGAAACAATGAAAAAGGTCAGTATTTGATGATTCATTTTACTTTTAGCTCTGAAATTAATTGATTTTCGAGATACAATTCTATTCTGTCAAACTGAGAAAGTTTTCCGACACCCTGTGGAGTGCCTGTGTATATGAGATCACCACGTCTTAGCTGAATGTAGTGACTTAAAAATGAGATTATCTTCTCAAAGCTAAAGATCATATTTTTCGTATTGCCAACTTGTCTTGTTTCGCCATTCAACTTCATTGCAAAGGTTATTGGGTTGTTTATTTTTTCCTTGTTTATGAAGTCAGAGACGTATGCAGCGCCTTTAAATCCTTTCGATAAAAGCCAAGGAAGCCTTTTTCCTTTCAGTTTTGTTTGCAAATCCCGCGCTGTGAGATCAAGACCTATTGCTACGGCATCATAGCATTTTTCTGCTTCTTCCTCTGTGACCATGAAAGCGTCCTTTGAGATTTTGAGCACAATTTCAGTTTCAAAATGGATTTCTTTGGAAAAATCAGGGAGATAAATTTCATTGCCTAAGATGAGTGAACTGTTTGGCTTGCTAAAGATAACGGGTTCATTTTCAACAGTATTGCCTAGTTCATGAACATGTTCAACATAATTGAGTCCAACACAGTAAATGTCATTTATCATAGGAGCCCTCCAAATTTTTTATTTTTTCTTTGTATAGGCAAGAGAGAACTTTGCAAACAACATTTTTTCTTATCTCGTGTTGTGCGTTTTCTGAACAAGAGGCATTGTGTGGGTTGATAACTAACCACGATGACAGCCCTTAGCATTGTCTCTCTTTTGAAGAGTGCCTAATCTTACAGTTTTTGAGAGATAAGAAACACTGCTTTCATTTTGGTTGCTAATCGCGTGAAATTCCTTTAATACTTTAAAGGTGTTTTTGGTTGTCTAGGCAGCGATCAGTAGGGTCTGAAAGCCCTAAAGTTTGATCATAAAAATGAGCCCACTCTGTGGGTGTATCGGAATTCTGGGAGATTTTGCTATGTCCAAGTGCGATGAGCACTAAAAGCAAAAAAGCTGATTCAAACTCAGTACTTTCAGGCTTCCGGAATACTAATGCGAGGGCGCTTACACCTGCACAAGTCCCCTTGCTTTCCTTTGCGGTATGTTCTGATATATGAATTGGCAAGCGTCGTAAAACACAAGATGATGCTGTCGAACTCGATGTTTCAGATCTCGCTCTACCAGCTACCAACTGATGCTCAAAAACTTTGAGAAAAAGCAAATAAAGCCTTAGCACATGCAATGACCGTGGTGTTTGCTACTTACCAATCAATCCAAGTGATTGCGGATGAGCAAAAGGAATGTGATTTATCCGAATTTGATCTGATCATTTGTGATGAAGTACACCGTACGACTGGGGTTGTGTTGGGAACAGACAAACGTGAATCTGAATTTATCAAGGTTCACGATAACAGCATCATTCGGGGTAAAAAACGTCTGTACATGACAGCAATCCCCAAGGTCTTTACGGATAATGCCAAAAAGCAAGCCAATGAGATCAATGCCGTTCTGGCTTCTATGGATGATGAAGAACTCTATGGAAAAGAGCTTTATATCTATACATTCTCTCAAAAGCCGTTAAGAATGAACTTTTATCTCCTTATAAGATTATTATTTTGGGTGTTGATGAAGAGGAAGTAAGTCAATCCATTCAACATCTGATAACAGATGAGAATTATGGACTTATTCTTGACGATAAAACCAAGATCATAGGCTGTTATCAAGCCCTTGCTAAAATAGATCTGAAGGTTGACTTGAGTGATAACCCAAATCTCATGCGTCGGGCTTTGGCTTTTTGTAAAGATATCAATAGGTCTAAACGTATCCGTGATACATTCAATTCTAAAGAAATACAGAAAGAATTATATGATCTTCATAAGGTCCATAAAGAGACTCCGCCTTTTGACTGTAAATTTGCTCATATTGATGGAACACAAAGTGCCAAAGAACGTAATAAAGCCCTTGATTGGCTTAAGGAAGATGCGGGGGAGAATGTTTGTCCGTGTTTGCTCACCAATGTAAGATATCTCTCTGAAGGAGTAGATGTCCCTGTTTTTGATGCGGTTATGTTTTTACATCCCCATAAAAGTCATGTAGATGTCATACAGGCGGTGGGGCGTATCATGCGTCGTGCAAGGAGAAAAAAGAGAGGCTATATCATTTTACCCGTTGGGGTACCTGCCAGTGTTTTTGCTCGTGAGATGCGTCCGTTTGGTTCTCTGATACATCCTTTAATTCGAGGACGTCCGCGTTTTGTACGGTTTTTTCTCTTTGCCATATTTTATCAGTCAGAATGGGATAGCATCATTAAGAGATGCACTATGATCAGCAGCACCTGAAACGATAGCATAATTTGGGGTAGTAATGGATGAAGGAGTAGGGGATGCCGATTGATCTTTCTTTGCATCAAGTAAATATAATTCGCCTTTAAATTGTGGCAAGATAATCTCTGTTGAGTAACGGCCATACCCATTTTTATCTTGCCATTTGCGTGTCTGTAATTTGCCTTCTACGTAAACCTTTGAACCTTTGTTTAGATATTGAAGTGCAATTTTTGCCAAATGTGGATTAAAAATCACAACTGAATACCATTCTGTTTTTTCTACTTTTTGATTGGTCTTTTTATCTACATAGCTCTCAGAAGTCGCTATACTAAAATTGACTATTTCTGTACCAGAATTCATTGTTTTGCTTTTGGGATTAGCACCTAAATAGCCAATTAACATCACTTTATTTAGCATGTTTTCACTTACTTTTTTAATAATTTTTTCAATTATTTCAAAATGATATTATTATTTTTTAACATATAAAATTATGGTTTTTTATCTTTTGATAAACATAAAGCCACATCACGCAAATGACATGGCTTTCTTTTTGCTGTTTAAAAGCATAGTGTCACAAATGCTAGCATTGACCACAAACCTGAGCATTATCAGAAATATAGGCATCATTATAAATCCATGCATTACCACCAACCCAGCAATTCCCTTCGTGACTTAAATTGCCCTCATGCTCTATAAAACCACCAAGTCATCCGCTTTTACATTACCAAAGTCTCTTAATGCACGTATGCGATAAATGGTTCGAACTCGATCACTTAAAAGATCTTTCACTGTTTTCATTTCATTTGTTAATTCATATTTTTTTTGCAAGAGCGTGCTTTTGAAAGGAGGGGGTATCATTTGCAACAGTAGCAATAATGGAGGTCATTTGATTTTTAACTATAGCGTTCATACTAGTAATCCTTAACGTAATGGAGTTTTCAATTGACACCCTATAAGGGCACTGGGCGTTGAAAACACGGCGTTAAGTCCGTCGCTATGCTTTCCCCTAAAAAGGGTCTTGTATGACATAACCACACCCGACAAAATCATTATATGTCCTCACAAGCACAAAAGATAGTCAGTATTTTAAAGGCATGGGAGAGGCTGTTTCGTAACCTATCCGCTTAACTCTAAGTATTTTTACACACTTGATACTTTCTTAATAGCATGACTTTGCAATTTTTTCTTTTTTATACTTACCTAATTGAATATAAATCGCTTTTTCTAGCTTGCTATCTATAAGGTCATAAGAATGAATTCTTTGTAAAAAATTATAAAATCGGAAATTTTACTATGGCTTTTTAACTGAGCACTGTAGTGCGTAAATGGACATGTTTATTAAATTGCGTGTGCTTAACATAAGAAACAATACACAGACTAAAAAGAGTACTAAAGAGCAATATCTAAGTACCAGTATCCAATGGAAAAGAAAGCTTATGCTCCAAGTACTTAGAAATGATGGGTAAAGAGACCGTTTCTTTATAACTACTTGGGAAAATTAAAACGACAAGCGCTAAACTTATTAGCTTTAAGAGTCTGTGCATATACTGGTGTAAATCACGTGTTAGTTTCACCCAACCTGTTGTATTTCCGCATTTGTATTTTGGGTTGCTCTGCAATTCAGAAGGAATATTGGAATTGCATAAAATTGCAAAAACAGTTGTGACTATTACCAAAGAAACAGATGCGAATGTCAAAATACTCTGAATAAAGTAAAGATTTTTTTAATTCCTAAAAAACATAAAAATATAAAAGTTATAATGCCAAACAAGGCTCTTAGCTGCTTATCTGTAAACATATTGATTTCCTGCGGTTTTCGATAATTTTTTGATCTCTCTGTTGATCTCGTCTATAAGAGGTTCGTAATTGAGAATGTTTTTTAGAATAGCACCACCGTAAACTCATGCTTTTACTTGTGCTTTGGTACTAAAATCCGCATTCTTAGGTGTTTTGTAATACTGATCAGCATCAAATTTTTCACACTCTCTTGTACCGTCTTCATATTCGTAGAGCTTGTAAAAATACTCCTCTGCCCCATCCTCCATGGTGTATATCCCACTGCTGTTGTAACAAACCTCTTTCGCATGGGCTGTTTACGGTTTTTTAAGAATAGATGTTTTAAAATGAACATGCTTTAATCCTAATTTTACAAATTTGTCTATTTGCCTCAAATTTGACCGTACAGAGCGTTTTATATTATAAATTTTTTATCATAAAATCTTAAATCGCTGTGTACGGTGCCTTTATGTCGATTTAAATGCACATCTAATCACAAAACGATCAGCACTTTTCACTAGTTTGCTAACCTGCAATGTTTTTCACTGTTCCTCCAAGACCATTTAAATCCCTTCAAGCTTTTGCTTTTCAACCAACGTGAGTGGTCTTGAATCCTCTTTCATTGCCTTTTCTTTCAGCCTTTTTTCACGGGTGTTCAAAACAGCTTTGCGTACAAGATTGGCTTTCGCCAAAAGACTGTTTTCCAAGTGATCTTGTAGCGCATGTCCTTTTGCATACACCGTCTTAATCATTTCTTCTTTTGAGGCATTGCCTTTATCTGTTGTTACCTTCATTTTTGTAAGCCATTGCTGAAAACGCAAATAGCGCATACCATCGCCTTCAAAACGAGAGGATTCAAAATTGACAGTGCTACTTGTTATATTGCTGTCTACACGAGAAATTGTCCAGCCTGTCTAGGTATCTAGATCAAGGCAGAGAATGGTTTGTGCATTGATGATCATATTCCCCCATTAAGGCTGTTGCGTATTTATATGTGCGCTATGACAGAGCGTGTTGTGATTGCCTGTCTTGAAAAAATGTTTGTGAGAAAATACTTGAAACTACTTTTTGGCTAAATTTTTTACTGCCATTCGAGGAAAATAATCTTGGAAGCAGTTAATCTTCGAATTTATTCTTCTTGTTTTTGAGTTACATCTTTTTGTGTACGTATTAATTTCAGCTTCTTTATTATCTTTTTTCTGAGCTTTTGCATTGTTTTACAAGAGTCATGAAGAGTAGGAGCCACCCCAAAATTAGCAATAAAATAGATAACAACTGCTTCTACTAAACTCAGATCTATCTCCGTTTCATACCTCACTTCCTTTTCTTCATATTATCTTACTCCTGTTAAGAGCGTGAATGGTGCTGCTGGTGTTGGAGAAATCTTAGGATTGATGATGAGGCATTTGTTAGATGCAAATGACCTCGAAAAAGAGCTTAAGCATTACAAATCAGTTACAACAGAAGTTAAGCGAATTTTACCAAGCCCTGTTGTGAAAGCTACTTAACGTTAAAAACATGACTCATTTCCTCATCCTTAAGGATGAGGAAATAGAGATTGACTGCCTCTCCACCCTAAAAGACGAGGAGGAGGTCAAAGTGCTAAAAAGGTACTTCAAAAAGCAGCAATGATTCGTATTTTAGCATCATCGCGGTGCCGTCTGATAGCGTTATAATGGAGTTGCGAAAGGTGGTTTAGAAGGTGGTTTAATTTTTGTTGATTTTTAATAAATCATTGGAAAATAAGGGGAATTAAGACAGTCTGGTGCGGACGGCGGGACTTGAACCCGCAAGGTCTTTGACCGGCAGATTTTAAGTCTGCTATGTTTACCGTTTTCATCACGTCCGCGATGAGAGTTCTCTCATAAGCTATATCTTTTATTGAATCAAGAATTAATGACAAAAGAAACATTTTTCATTTTTTTAGTAAAATTTTGACTGACAATAGTTTTCTTTATCGCTAGAAAAAGCTTTTATAATGTAAATAAAGCATGAAATGATTAGTGTTATGAGTCAATTTATTCAAGACGTCACAAAAGCTATGGTGGGATTGCATCACGTGTTTGCTGAAACACCACTTCAAAGAAATGATTTTCTTAGTCAAAAGTATGATGCAGAAATTTATTTAAAGCGTGAAGATTTAACACCGGTGCGGTCTTATAAGATTCGTGGTGCTTTCAATTTTGTTTCAGAAATGCTGAGCAGTCTATCACCAGATTCTGCATTTGTTTGTGCTTCAGCAGGGAATCACGCGCAAGGGGTTTCTTTTGTTTGTCGTTATTTTAAACGTAAAGGCGTGATTTTTATGCCTATGACAACGCCACAACAAAAAATTGAGAAAACACGTATTTTTGGTAAAGAATTCATTGATATTCGTTTGATTGGTGAAACATTTGATCAATGTTATGAAGCTGCGCAATCCTTTGTCGTAGAGAGCGGTGGTGTAATGGCTCCACCTTTTGATGATATTCGCATTATTACAGGGCAGGCAACAGTGCTTTGTGAAGCTGCTTTACAATGGAAAAAACTCAATGGAGAAAGTGAGCCAGATTTGATGATTGTGCCGGTAGGGGGTGGTGGTTTGGCAAGTGGGGTGAGCAAGTTTTTACATGAATATGGTTGGAAAACAAAGCTTCGTTTTGTTGAGCCGCAAAGAGCTGCAAGTTTGCTTGCTTGTTTGGAGAGTGGAAAACGCGTCAAGCTTGAAAATATTGACACTTTTGTAGATGGTGCTGCTGTGGCTGAAATTGGTGCGCTAAACTATACAATTCTAAAGAAATTTTCTCCTGATTCTGTCATTACGGTTCCTGAAAATCGTGTTTGTTCTACGATGGTTGAAATGCTTAATGTTGAAGGTGTGGTCCTTGAACCGGCTGGTGCTTTATCGATTGATGCGCTTAACAGTATTCCTCCTCAAGAGTTAAAGGGGAAAAAAATTCTTCTCGTTATTTCAGGAGGTAATTTTGATTTTGAGCGTTTGCCAGAAATTAGAGAGCGTTCTTTACGTTTCCAAGGGTTGAGAAAATATTTTATTTTTAGTTTTCCGCAACACCCTGGTGCATTGCGTCATTTTCTTTCCACATTATCACCAGATGATGATATCGTACGTTTTGAATATCTTAAAAAATCAGCGAGAAACTTTGGTTCTGTATTGGTTGCGATTGAAACAAAAAAATACGGTAATTTTTGCCTTTTAGAGGAAAAATTTCAAGCGTTAGGTTGGCGTTATCGTGATATTACTGATGATCAAACGTTATTTGATTTCGTTATTTGAGGAACTGAAATTTTACTAAAACAAGAAGTACAATGATGAAACCTATTTTTTATTTGGTGCTGAGTCTATTTTTCTTTTTGATTGTTAATCAACAGAGTTTAGCATCTCAGCCTACAATAATACAAAAAGCTGAACTTTCAAGAGTTGTTGTTGATGTCAATAATGCTATAAAAAATAGGGATTTTACACCTATTTCTCGTTATATGCCTGAGCGACTTTATAAAGAGATGGCACATCGATTGAATACAACAGAGAGTGCTTTACGTAGTGATTTTCTTCAACAGTTGCATAGGAAATTTGAGGATTTGCCTTCTGGTGCTTATTATTTAGATAAAGAAAATATAGAGTATTTACAAACTGATAACGGTACTTTGTATGCTTTAATTCCAACAGTTCTTGAGATGAAGGATCGCATCATTCGATATAAAACTTTGGCGATTTTTGATAAAACTCAATGGTATTTAATTTATGGCGGTCAAAAAACTTTACAAAACCCAGTTTTTCTCGAGATTTATCCTGATTTTATCAAGGTACATTTACCGATGGACACAATCATCAAAAAGTAAACGATCTAAATATTGTTTTTTTATTCATGATAAATGTATTTCGTAAAGTTCTTGCTTTTTTATCATAATCCAAGGATAATGGGGATGAAGGCATTTAGGCTGGTTTGTTGGCTTTTTGTAAAGTGAAGTTTATACGCCTTTATCTTGATTTCAAGGTGCTCATGAGTTGCGCAAGCTGCTTTTTAAGCGTTGCTTCATTTAAAATGTCAGGGATTTCTCTTGCGCGGATTCTTGAGTGGAAAGTTCAGCTGGTTACTTGTTTTGAGTTCTTCAGCTGAGGAAAGATTGTATTTTGCCTATAAACGAAGAAAATGTTTTTACAAAGTTAGGTTTGCCTACTCTTTTGATTAAAAATTTACTCATTGCTGGGATGAGTAAACCTAAACCTATACAAGAACAAGCTATTCCAATGATGTTGAAAGGACATGATATTTTAGGTGTTGCTCAGACAGGTTCTGGAAAAACCTTGGCGTTTGGTTTACCTATTTTAAGTCAGATTTTGGCTTTGGGTAATAAACGCTGTCCTAAAACTGCACGCGCTTTGATTTTAGCTCCAACGCGTGAACTTGCTGTCCAGATTGATGAAACGATTCGCACTGCGGCGAAGGGAGCTCATCTTTCAACATGTCTTATTTTTGGGGGCGTGTCACGTTTAAAACAAATTAAACGTATGGAAGCAGGGGTGGATGTTTTGATAGCGACTCCAGGGCGTTTGAGAGATCTTGTTCGTGAAAAGTGTGTTGATCTTTCCCAATCTCGTTTTTTGATTTTGGATGAAGCAGATCGTATGTTGGATATGGGGTTTATTCATGATGTCAAGCAAATTGCAAAGCTTTTGCATCAAGAGCGTCAGACAGCACTCTTTTCTGCAACAATGCCGAGGGAAATTGCTGTGCTTGCAAAATGTTTACTCAATGATCCTGTTAAAATTGAAGTTGTTCCTCAAGGTACTACGGCTGTAGAGATTTGCCAAAAATTATATTGTGTTCCTACGAATGAAAAAAAGAATGTTTTAAGTAAACTTTTGACAAATCCAGCTTTTAATTCGGTTATTGTTTTTACCCGAACTAAACATGGGGCTGATTCTGTTACACGTAGTTTGGCAAAGATAGGATATTCAGTCGCAACGATTCATGGGAATAAATCACAAGGTGCTCGCCAGTCTGCTTTAAAAGCTTTTCGTGAAAGATCTGTGCAGATCCTTGTGGCAACAGATATTGCTGCACGCGGTATTGATATACCAGGGATAAGCCACGTTATTAATTATGACTTACCAGATGAAGCTGAAAGTTATGTACATCGTATCGGTCGTACAGGACGTAATGGTGCATCTGGTGAAGCACTTACACTTTTTGATGAGAAGATAGAAAGGGAACGGTTGCGTGCTATAGAGCGCTTGATTCGTATGAAATTGGTGGCTGAGTCAGTTCCAGAGCAATTTGCAGCGTTTCCAGAAAAGCCAATTGTGCCAGAAAGTAGAGAAAAAGAAAACGATAAGGAACGCCGTTTTAAAAAATCTAAACGTCAAAAACAGTTTTTAGGTCGAAAAGATGATGCCGCACAGTTGCAGCGGAAGAATTCTTCATCTCCAAATGAGAGGCATAAAAAAGCAAAAGCGGTGCCAAAGCGTGCAAAGCCTTTTCGTTTTCGAAAATCAGTTAAGAAGGCTGCCTAGATAAAGTCTTGAGAAAAGATTATGTACTGGAGATTTTTTACTTTTGTTGATTTGTTCTCAATTGAAAAGAGGTATAAAATATTCTTGCCAAAATAAGAAGGTCTTTTAGAGGTTTTCATTTCTAAAAAATGAAAACCTCTAAGTGTTTGGATTATTTAAAAATCTTTTAAAAAGAAATTATTACTGTAGAGGCGATTATTTATTTTCTTTATTTCCATTTTTTAAAATGGGAATGAAAATAGATTTTATTTATATAAAATTATTTTTTAAAAGATGTGTTTTATCTTTAATGATAACTTTTAATTTTAAAAATTTATTTCTAATAATAACTCATTGTTTTATATATTGAATAATTCATTATATCGTAAAATTTTTTTCATTTTGAAGCTATTTATGTGGATCAATCAAAAGTATTCATTTGCACGTTATATGTGAAATTATCGTATAGATAAACATTTGAGAAATAAATAAAATGATTCTTATAAACTCTTTCAAAGGCAAGGGGTATTGCTAAGATTGAGAGTTGGAAAATAGTATGATGGTATGGCTTTTATTATAAATAAAGATGGGATGATTAATCGATTTCATTTTATATCATTTACGGGAGTCATTGTGAAATGGGCTTGGGGGGAATTTAAGAGATATCTCTTTAGAAAAGCGTGTGACTGCATAATGAAATAGCAAGAATGTCATGATTTCTGAAGGCTTTCTCAGGATTCTTAACAATTTAGCTTGTTATCTTGGTTTTTATTGTAAAACACTATTATTTGGGGGGATATAAAGCCTATAAGACTTTATGTATTAAATGTTTTATGACAGTGGGATGAAATATCCAAGGCAAGGTTGTTTGTAAAGCGTTGAAGTGGTTAGCAGGAGGAACAACCTGTTAGATAAGACGCCGGAATGTTTACAGACTTGTTTGATGTTTTTTGCTTTTAAGATGGGGAGGCGGTTATGTGGGATGTATGGAGATAATATATGCCCTGATTGTTGTTTCTTCCATTTTTCAAAATGATTGCTTCATGAGCAGTTTTTTAAGTTTAATTGCTTTATGGAGTACAAATCATTTTTTCCTTGGACAAAAATTATATGAGATCTTTTTCATTGCTGATGGAGCTTAATAATTCCTTCTCGTGAAAGAAGCCCTATTTTATAATGTGCAAATAATTGCAGAGCTCTCTGATAGAGGCGCGGTAGTTTGAAAAAAGTAATCTTATTTGTGCTATTTTAAAATGAATCAATGGTTCTTTGCGTTCATTGAAAAAAATACATCCCGTAGGATATTGCGTTTCTACTTTATAGTAAAAACCTTATTCCCTCACTTTTATTAACGAATTCCTCACTTAAAAAAACATATGGAAAACCAATAAGTTATTTGTGATAGAAAAGAATGTGGCTCCCCGGGCCGGATTCGAACCAGCGACCAACCGGTTAACAGCCGGTTGCTCTACCGCTGAGCTACCGGGGAATGGTGCCCAATCATTTAGTTGAAAAGGCTATAGCAAAGCAATACTGATTTGCAAAGGATAAAATTACTTTTTTTAAAAAAATATGATAAATTGTGTAATAAGAGGAAAAAAGGCGAGAGAAAATTTCTACACCTTGACGGATGCGTTGCCTTCCCTTATTGAAACCTTTATGTTTGTTGACGAGGCCTCGTGGCGGAATGGTTACGCAGAGGACTGCAAATCCTTGTATCCCGGTTCGATTCCGGGCGAGGCCTCCAGCCGATTTTAAACGAAACGGCTTTTAGGGGAGATGAGGTATAGGAAAATAGATTATTTCCCTCTAATAGTTGTGAAGACACTTTTTTATGAGAGATCATACAGTTAAAATCTAATTGTTGACTGGAGCATCCTTTTTCGTAACGCTCATAGTTTGAGAGATCTTCGTCCATCATTGTCGCTGTTTTGTTTGTTTTTTGTAGGTTAGGAGAAAATATTCGTTATGGTTGCAGATTTTGCTGAGCTTCGTCGCAAAATGGTTGACAATCAAATTCGTACAGTTGATGTAACGGATTTATCAGTTCTTGAAGCGTTTTTAACGGTATCTCGTGAAGATTTTGTATCGGAAGATATGAAAGTATTAAGTTATCTTGATACCGACATTGTTCTATGTCCAGTACAAGATGGGGTTCCTGCACGCTATTTGATGAAACCTGCATCTCTAGCGAAATTACTACAGCTTGCCGCTGTAAAATCATCAGATGTTGTTTTAGATATTGGTGCAAATAGTGGTTATTGTGCAGCGTTGCTTGCAAAACTTGCAGGGTCTGTGATTGCGTTGGAAAGTAATAAATCTCTTTTTGAACGTGCTCTTGAAGCTTTAGAACGTAATCAATGTGATAATGTGGTTGTCGTTCATGGTCCATTAGAGCAAGGATATGCCGTTGAAGGACCTTACGATGTGATTTTCATTGAGGGATCTGTTGATTTTATTCCACAAGGTATCTTTGATCAAATGAAAGACTGTGGACGTCTTGTTGTGGTTGAAGGGTATGGAAATGCTGCTGTTGCACAAATCTATATAAAAGAAGATGGAATCATTTCGGCACGTCGTGCTTTTAACCTCGCTGTAAAGCCTATTCCTTGTTTTTTAAAAACACCTGGTTTTGTGTTTTAGTGCTTGTTTGTTTTGTGAATAAAAGATAATTTTGTAATTTATTTGGGGTTTGTTATTGTGTGTATTGTGTTTAGAGTAAACAAGAAGTTTCAGGTGTGTTTATTACTGGTGTTGAGTATTTTACTATCAGATACTGTTTATGCTGAGACATTGATGGATGCCTTTTCTAAGGCTTATAAGCATAATGCTAAGTTGAATAGTGAACGTGCAGCTGTGCGTATATCCAGTGATGATGTTGTCATTGCGCGATCAGGGTTATTGCCTCAAGTTGAGGGGGTTGGGAGCTATGGTCGGAATAAGTCTTTTACAGGTCCTTATGTCACTTCTGGATCTATAGGCGTGAGATTAAATCAAAGATTATTTGATGGTTTTATCACGCAAAATATCTTTTCTTCAGCTCAAGTTAAGTTGCAGGCTCAGCGTGAATATCTTCGTAATATTGAACAAAATACGTTTCTGGAGACAGTGACCGCTTATGCTAATGTCTATCACGCACGTCGTGTTGCCGATCTTCGGAGAGAAAATTTGGCAGCTCTTGAAGAACAAGTTCGCTCCAATAAAGCAAAATTTGATGTGGGTGAAGGAGGGCATGTTGATCTTGCTCAAGCTCAAGCTGCACGTTCCGTGGCTGTTTCAGAGCTGAGTCTTGCTCGTGCTGATGTAAAAGCAGCAGAGGCAGTGTATCGACAAGTTATTGGTTCTGATCCTGAAAAGTTGAAACGCCCACCCGTAGCCAAAGATTTTCCCGTCAACCTTGATATGGCTTACCAAATGAGCGTTGTGATGCATCCAGCAATCCTTTATGCTAAATATTTAGTCGATGCGAGTGTTTACAATGTAAAGGCGAAAGAAGGAGCATTGCTCCCTAAAGTTGATTTTTCTGCAACAGCATCTTATAATCGAATCTACAGCGGTGCTGGAGAGGATGGAGTTTCTAAATCAATAGGATTGTCAGTAAGTGTCCCAATCTTTGAAGGAGGGCGTATGTCTGCGCAAATTCGTCAATCAAGGGAACAGCTTGGACAGGCGCAGCTTCAACTCGATTTGGCGCATAGTAATACTAGGCAAGTACTTACTTCTGCTTGGTTTCAGTTAGAGGGCGCGCGCTCATCTGTTATTGCTTACCGTGAAAGTGTTCGTGCTGCTGAAATTGCTCTGAAAGGCCGTGTTCAAGAAAATCGCGTAGGGCAAGCAACGACGCTGGATGTTTTAAATTCTCGTACTCAATTGATTAATGCTCAGATTGCGCTTGCAATGGCGGAGCGTAATGCTGTTGTGGCAAGCTATAGTGTTCAATCTTCTATTGGTAGATTGACTGCAAATTATTTAGGTTTAAAAACAATTAAATAATATATCCGATAATGCATAAAAGTATCTCTTTAATCTTAAATTATTTTAGTTTTTAAAAGATTAGTAAATCAATAGTTGAATATGTTTAAAAATAGAATGGTGAGATGTTATTTTTATAAGTGTAGAAAATTGTGTGTAGCGCCCTCTTTATGACAAGCATATTTGAAAATATCGCGGGAGGCATGTTGATCTTATGATTCTTTTGCATACACTGAAAGTATGATTCTATTTGTTGTTGCGTCTTTGAGAGGTTGTAAAGTATGGTACAGAGTTCAAGCGTGTTACGTGAGCCAAGTATGGATGAAATTTTAACATCTATTCGTGAAATAATCGAAGAAAATGCGGTTCAATCTGATCACTTTTTAAATGAAGATGTTGCAGTGAATGCTTCGGAAGGTCGTTCAGAATCTGCATCAGAGGGTGTTTATGATACAACCTTATCGGTTGATGATGCTATGAAAGCTTTAGCTGATCGTATTGGTCTTTCTTCTGAAAATCAAGGGGGGAAGATAACGCAAGAGAAAGAGGATATAGAGGCAGAAAATAATACAGTTGGTATGGATATGCAAAAGACGAAGCTTTCTTCTGAAGAACGGAATTCTGTTTATAAAGCAAAAGAATATGAAGATGAGATAAGGAAATCACAGTCAGAAGCTAGAGGGGATGGTCATGTGGAATTGTCTGCATATTGTATTTCTTCTGCAGAAAAAATTGCAAAGGATGTGTTGCGTCCGGCTATAGCAGAATGGTTACAGTCTAAATTGCCTATTTTGCTGGAAGATATTTTGCGTGAAGAGATTGTGAAAGCGATTAAAAAATCATCTTAATTGTTTTTATGTTTTTCATTTTATGAGAATTTTGTTTGCGATTTTGCGAGCTCTCTAGTGAATGGCTGAAAATCACGGGTTTTTGATCGGGATTTGATCATATATTGTGTTTTTCAGTGGCGTTATGGATGGATGGAATGTTAGAAAAAAACTATGATGCTGCCTCTATAGAGCAACGGGTTGCAAAGAGATGGGAGACTCGTGGGGCCTTTAAAGTGGGAGCTGGTTCTAAAAGCGGTGCAGAACCTTTTTGCGTTATGCTTCCACCTCCTAATGTTACGGGCTCACTTCATATGGGGCACGCGCTCAATACGACAATTCAAGATATAATAGTTAGATTTCAGCGGATGCGTGGCAGAAATGTCTTGTGGCAGCCTGGTATGGATCATGCTGGGATTGCTACACAAATGGTTGTAGAGCGTCAACTTGCAGAACGCCAAGAGCCAACGCGTCAAGAAATGGGGAGAGAAAAGTTTATTGAGCGTATTTGGGAGTGGCGTTATGAAACTGGAGGCGTTATTGCAAACCAGCTGCGTCGCCTTGGGGTTTCATGTGATTGGTCGCGTGAGCGGTTTACAATGGATGAGGGGTTGTCGCAGGCAGTTCGTGAAGTCTTTGTCACGCTTTATAAGCAAGGGTTGATATATAGGGATAAGCGCCTCGTCAATTGGGATCCTAAATTGTTGACAGCTATTTCAGATCTTGAAGTTGAGCAAAAAGAAGTTCAAGGACATTTGTGGCACTTTAGATATCCACTTGAGGGTAAAATTTTTGATCCAAATGATGCGACAACTTTTATAACAGTGGCGACAACACGACCAGAAACAATGCTTGGTGATACAGGAATTGCCGTTAATCCTGAAGATGAGCGTTATAAAAATCTTATCGGTAAAAATGCTCTTTTGCCACTTGTTGGTCGTAGGTTATTAATTGTTGGTGATACGCATGCTGATCCTGAAGCTGGAAGTGGTGCTGTAAAAATCACACCAGCTCATGACTTTAATGATTTTGAAGTAGGACAGCGTAATCATTTACGCTTGATCAATATTTTTACCCAAAAAGCCGAGATTTTTCTCCGTGAAAATGAAGCATTTTTTGATGGTTTGATTTTATCAGATGAATTAAAAATGTTAGTAGAAAATCTCGATAAATCTGATCGTTTTTTTGCGCGCCAGAAGATTGTTTCTTTGATGGAAGAACAGGGATATTTAGCCTCTGTGGACGATCATACCCATATGGTTCCTCATGGAGATCGCAGTGGTGTCCCTATTGAGCCGTTTTTGACAGATCAATGGTATGTTCATGCTGCTAAATTAGCAAAGCCAGCGATAGAGGCTGTTCAACAAGGCAAAACGCAGTTCGTTCCCGATAGCTGGAAAAAGACTTACTTCAATTGGATGGAAAATATTCAACCTTGGTGCATTTCTCGCCAATTGTGGTGGGGACATCAGATTCCTGCTTGGTATGGTCCTGATGGAACGGTTTTTGTTGAAAAAAGTGAAAAAGAGGCTTTAGATTCAGCTTTTGCTCATTATGGTGAGGTTGTTGAATTAATCCGTGATCCGGATGTTTTAGATACTTGGTTTTCATCAGCTCTTTGGCCTTTTTCAACATTAGGATGGCCAAATAAAACGACTGAATTATCTACTTTTTACCCAACATCTTTATCCGTGACAGGATTTGATATTATTTTTTTCTGGGTTGCTCGTATGATGATGATGGGACTTCACTTTATGGGTGACGTTCCTTTTCCAACGGTCTATGTGCACGCTCTTGTTCGGGATCAAAAGGGTGCAAAGATGTCAAAATCAAAGGGAAATATTATTGATCCCTTAGAGCTTATTGATCAATATAGTGCTGATGCACTTCGGTTTACTTTAGCTATTATGGCAGCACAAGGTCGTGATGTAAAACTTGACGCTTCCCGTATTGCTGGTTATCGTAATTTTGCTACGAAATTGTGGAATGCTACCCGATTTGCACAGATGAATGGTGTGAAGCATGATCCAACTTTTAAGCCAGAACAAGCAAAATTGGCGCTTAATCGTTGGATTTTAACAGAATTATCCAAAACGATTTCAGCAGTGACGGCTGGTATTGAACACTATAAATTTAATGAGTCAGCTGCCACACTTTATCGTTTCGTTTGGAATACATTATGTGATTGGTATTTGGAGCTTCTCAAACCTATTTTTCAGGGGGGAAATGAAGATGCTAAAAATGAGGCTCAAGCTTGTACTGCTTGGGTTTTAGATGAAGTTTATAAACTTCTTCATCCTTTTATGCCTCATATGACGGAAGAGTTGTGGTCTCTTACAGAAACGCAAGCCATCAAGCGTGAGGATATGCTCGCATTGACAAAATGGCCAGAGGAAACATTGATAGATGAAGAAGCTGCTGATGATATTAATTGGCTTATTGATGTCGTTACAGGGATTCGGTCAGTACGTTTTGAAATGAATATTCCAGTGGCTACACAAGCACCTCTTGTTGTTGTTGAAGGAGGGGAAGTAACGCGAGAGCGTGTGAGGCGTTATGATGCACTTCTTAAAAAATTAGCGCGTATTGAAGTTATTGATTTCTCTGATAAAGTTCCGGAAGTATCGGCACAAATGATTTTGGGAGAGGCTGTTTTTTGTTTACCATTAGGACAGTTGATTGATTTGGAGGCTGAACGTGTTCGTTTGAGGAAGGATGTCAGTAAAATTGAACAAGATATTGAAAAAATATCGCTTAAGTTAAACAATCCCAAATTTATAGCAAATGCAAAAGCAGAAATTGTTGAGCGTGAACGGAACAGGGTTGTAGAACTGCGTGCAGCGCAGAAGAAAATATTTGTTGCTTTAGAGCGGTTGGATTGATTTCAGCTTTTTATTTTTTGATGGATGATTTCATACTATTAGGGCTGGTGTAGATCTTCTTTAAAGAAACTTTTTCTTTTGTTAGTTTTTCATGAACGATCATAAAATCTCTACTGAAATCCATTGTTTTATGTTTATCATTAAAGGAACATCTTTTAAGGTACCCGAGCCTATTTCACGACGGAAATCATGAATGGTATAACGGTAAATCCATTGAGCTCCCCTTCTTTACGCTTGTGAAGTAACAAGCGCTGGCACCATCCCACCCAATCCGGACAAGGACTTGGCACTTAAGACCGTTCATAAGAGGCATTTTTAGTTCTTTCTTACACAGAGTTTTTATCCACATAGCTCTCTCTGCTTGTAATGTGCAAGCGGATGGTTTTGATTGATTCAACATGGAACAGGTTTTGAATGGGAGAATCTTACGATATTCTAGGGACTCATTCAACATGCAAAAAAGGTAAATTATGATTATAAATCAATATGTTGTTTTATTACTGTAAAACATCATCATTTAGAGTAGCAATATAAGGCATGTAAAATTACACATGTGGTATTTTTGTTTTATGTAGTGGTGAGTATTCTGAGGTAGGGCTTGTGTGTAAAGTATGAATTAACCCCATGTGAAATGATGTCAGGTGGAATCTGTTAAACAAAAAGCTGTATTGTTTATAGATTAATGGTGGCAAAAAAATTCATCTTTAAGGTGGTAAGGCAGTTGTGAAGTTATAAGTTAACGATCATCATTATATTTATTTATCTTTCGTATTGTTTTTTATGCTTAAACGCTTACCATTCATTATGTATTCTCTTCGTTCTCAAGTTGCTGTTTAATGCACGTTATTTTATTGAGCGACTTTTATTCATACGTATACAATTTTAAAATCAATAAATCCTAGAATGTTAAAGGAGGTGTTACAAAATATAGAATGATGATTTATATTTAAAAATCAATTTGTTATATATAAAAATGGATACTTAATTTTATCGAACATTTTGGATGGTTTTAATTTATTGATCTTTTCTTTTAAAATTTTTACTTTAAAATCGCGTGTGCTTCTTACTAAGAAAAAGGGTTTAAATATCTACAAAGAAATTTGTAACAGATATAATCATTAAAATTGAGATAGGGGGGGAAATGGTTAATAGGTTTCAGATATGGAAAAAAGCCACTATTGTTGTGATTTTAGGGGGATTTTTTTCGACTGTTTATGCAATAGATGTTAATAGCTTGCAAGAAGCGAATGATGGTTCGTTTTATTTTTTTAAACGTGGTATGTCTGCTTATAAAGATGGACATATAAATCAGGCTATTGCAGCATTACGTCGTGCGGCTAAGAGAGGCCATATTGGTGCGAATTGGAAACTTGGCTCTATCTATGCAAACGGTGATGGTGTCCCTAAAAATGATTATAAGGCATATCATTTTTTGGCATATATTGTTGAAAAAGGTACTGATCTTGGTTCAGAGGATGAAAGTTATGTTTCTGATGCATTGGTTAAACTTGCGGGATATATAAAAAAAGGTATTCCTCAATCACCTGTGAAACCTGATCCTTCTTATGCTGCTCATCTTTATATGCAGGCTGCGGTGAACTATGGAAATCCTAAAGCTCAGTATCATTTAGGAAAAATATTTTTAAAGGGAGAGGGAAGGGAGAAGAATCTTATACAAGCAGCACGATGGTTTCAACTTTCAGCAAAAAAAGGAAATCCTTCCGCCCAAGCAATGCTTGGAAATATGCTGCTTCAAGAAGGAAAAATTGTCCGTGGGGCAGCATTGTTAACTGCTGCCTATGAAAAAGCTAATGTAAAAGACAGAAATTGGATTCGCCCTTTGCAAGAACAGGCTTTTGCTCTTTGTAATGAATTTGAGAGACGTACAGCAATTTCACTGGTTGCTGATATTTTAAAAAATAACAGTTTTTAAACATCTGATTGTAATATTTTTACATTCTCTCATCCGTTATTAAACTCTACTGTCTTGTGTCTAAGTTTACAGTAGAGATAGCTTTTTGTGATAATATAACGGCTAATGACTTAAGATTTTAGACAAAAATTCTTGCGTTCTTGGTGTTCTCGCTTGTGGATCAGAAAAGAACTCTTTAGATGAACAGTCTTCAAGAATTGTTCCTTGATCTATGAAAATAACACGCTCCGAGACTTTTTGTGCAAATCCCATTTCATGGGTTACACAAATCATCGTCATACCTTCTTCTGCTAAGCTAATCATGACATCGAGCACTTCACCTACCATTTCAGGATCTAGAGCAGATGTTGGTTCATCAAAAAGCATGACAAGTGGATCCATAGTTAAGGCACGTGCAATAGCAACACGTTGTTGTTGCCCTCCAGAAAGTTGACCAGGATATTTATCTTTGTGTTCAATCAGCCCAACGCGTTCAAGATACAACAATCCACGTTCAAGTGCTTCTTTTTTGCTTCGTTTTAGGACTTTAATTTGCGCAATTGTCAAATTTTCTGTGACAGATAAATGGGGGAAAAGCTCGAAGTGTTGAAATACCATTCCCACTTGACTTCGCAATTTAGGCAGATTCGTTTTTTTTGAATGGACTGGTACTCCGTTAATCCAAATTTCACCTTTTTGAAAAGGAACGAGAGCGTTAATAGTTTTAATGAGTGTTGACTTTCCTGATCCTGATGGACCACAAACGACAACGACCTCTCCTTTATTAATGTTGGTTGTACAGTTTTTAAGGACTTTAATTTCGCCATACCAATTAGAAACATTTTTTATTTCGATCATATGAGTAGACATTTTTTTTCCTATTAGCGAATAATGGATACTTTTTTTTGTAAATACAAAACTATTTGTGACAGTGTAAAACAGATAACAAAATAGAAAACAGCTGCTAAGATATAAGCTTCTTGCTTTACACCAAAATTATTAGCAGCAATATCAAAACCATTTAAAAGACTGTTGCCACTGATTGCATAAACAAGGGTTGTATCCTGAAAAAGGATAATAACTTGTGTTAAAAAAACTGGTAGCATGTCCCTAAAGGCTTGAGGAAGAATGACAATGTACATACTTTGCCAATATGTCATTCCGAGAGCTTGTCCCGCATATTTTTGTCCTTGCGAAACTGAGTTTATGCCAGCACGCATAATTTCTGCAAAATAAGCCGTTTCAAATGCGGTAAAGGTAATGAGTGCTGATTTATTTGCACCGATGGATGTACCGGTTAAAAAAGGCAAAAGCACGAAAAACCATAAGATAACCATCACAAGTGGTATTGAACGCATAGCTGTTATGTAAACGATTGCAAACCAAGAAAGAAGTTTTATGGAAGAAAGGCGCATCATTGCTAAAAGGGTGCCGAAAACAAACCCCAATACCGTTGCAAAAAGAGTTAGAAAAACGCTAAAGAGCAAACCTGATAAAATGTAAGAACGAAATACATCAAAGGTAAAAAAGGAAAAATCAAAGTCGGAAAAATTGAAAGGAAAATAAAGTCCAAACTGAGAGCTTATGAAATTCATCATTTTCAATTTCCCTTTGTTTGAAAATTAGGAATTTTGAGTATTTGTTCAATGACTGTCATCACAATGAATACGAATAAGGCTATTAGAATATAAAGAATCGTAACAAGCAAATAGTTTTCGTAAACATGGCTTACCTCTTCAATTGCTTGGTATTGAAATTGCATGAGCTCATTTATTGAAACGGCGAATGCTATAGACGAATTTTTCACAATGCCCATTGCTTCTGAAGTAAGCGGCGGCATAATTGTACGTATAGCACGTGGTAGTATAATATAGCGATAACTTTGATAAGTTGTAAACCCCATTGCCATAGCAGCATAACGTTGTCCAGAAGGAATCGCTTCAATGCCTGAACGAACCTGTTCTGCAATGCGTGCAGATGTAAAGAATCCTAATGCGCATGTTATTAAGAGAATAGGGGAAAATTTCATCGCTGGTGGATAAATCTTAGGAACAACAAAATACCACAAAAATACTTGTACAAGGAGGGGAATATTACGCATAATCTCTACCCAAATAGCACCGATAGTGCGAAATATATAATTGATTATCGATGTTTTGGGTAAAGTGCGCATTGTTCCTATAATAACACCACACAATACAGCTAAGATAAGTGAAGTGATAGACAATATAACCGTATTTTTTAAGCCATCGAGAAGTGTATCTAAATAGGTATGACTCACGCCGGGAGCTCCCAGGCATCCTGTTACCAGTGTTTGGGTAAGGTCATCTCTACAAAGGAAAGAAAAGTCCATTAATTGATATTCCCTCAAATTAGTCATTCACAAATAGGACAATAAATTAAGCGCATCTACATAGGCCAAATTTATTAAAAAGTGAATTAAAATATAAACCACACTCAATTTTTAAAGAGTGTGGTTCTTCTTTATTAAATTTTATAAATCTTTCTCTGTGTAGCTTTCTCGAGGCTTATTATTTGGGTGATCCCAAGCATATCTTGTTTGTTTTGACAAGGGAAGGTTCATAACAGTGTTAGCAGGTGGAATCGGTTTCATAAACCACTTATTGTAAAGCTTTTCAAGTGATTCATCTTTAATCTGACGTACGATACTATCGTTGATTGTTTGTTCAAATTTTTTGTCATTTAATCTGAGCATACAGGCGATAGGTTCGACTGAAAGTACAGTATCAAGAATGACATAATCAGATGGATTCTTTGATTTAGCAATATGTCCAGCAAGAATTGAAGCATCCATAACAAAAGCATCTGCCTTACCAGATTCTAATAATAAAAAACTATCTCCGTGATCTTTCCCCTTTAAAACTTTAAACTGAATGTTTTTTGCACGTTTGTTTTTACGAATAAGTTGAACAGATGTTGTACCGGTGGTCGTTGCGACTGTTTTTCCATTTAAATCGTCAAGAGATTTAATGTTAGAGTTTTTCTTTACAGCAATCCGAACCTCTTCAATGTATGTCGTATAAGCAAATGCTGCTTCTTTACTGCGGGCAATATCATTTGTTGTTGAGCCGCACTCAAAATCATAGGTTTTATTTTTTAAGAGAGGAATTCTATTTTGAGAAGTGATAGGAAGATAATGAATTTTAATTGGTTTACCAATTTTTTTTGAGATATCATCAATGATACGTTCTGCCATTTCTGTATGAAAACCTACATATTTATTATTACCAAGGGCGTAGGCTAAACCAGATGATTCACGGACACCTAAAGTAATTTCCCCTGTTCGTTTTATTTTTTCAAGAGTATCATGTTCAGCATGCGCGACGCTTGTAAAACCAATGGCCGTTGCTGCAATAAACATTAATAATGATTTCTTCATTTATGTCCTCCATTCATTTATCTTTACTTTAGCTGTTTAAGATATACTGTTTACATGGTGTAGCATAGTTATTATTTTTGAGTGGAATTTTTTTGTTGTTTCATAATGGGGGGTGTACTTTCTTAATTGATATTAAGGTGAATCCAAACAGGAACGTGGTCGGATGGTTTTTGATATCCCCTTACTTCTGTTTGACTATGAGCGCAAATAAGCTGATCAACAGCTTCTGGTGATAATAATAAATGATCAATGCGAATCCCATTGTTTTTAGGCCAAGCACCCGCCTGAAAATCCCAAAAACTGAAGGAGGGAGTATCGGTGACATTCCGGATAGCATCGTAAAGACCTAAATTAAGAATACGTTGAAATACTTTTCTTGTTTCTTGAAGAAATAAGGCATCTTGATACCATTCTTGAGGTTTTTTTGCATCTAATGGAGCGGGGATGACATTATAATCACCCGCTAGAATAAGGGGTTCTTCATACGCAAGCAATGATTTTGCATGTGTATATAATCTTTCCATCCATTCTATTTTATAGGAATATTTTTCACTCTCAATAGGATTCCCATTTGGTAAATAGAGAGATGCAACACGAACAACACCTTTGTTTGTTGAATAAACAGCTTCAATGTAACGTGTCTGCTCATCATTATCATTGCCTGGTAATCGACGGATCACTTCATCTGGTGTTCTTTTAGAGAGAATCGCAACACCATTAAAACTTTTTTGTCCGTGTGTTTCTATATGGTAACCTAAATTTTCAATTGCATCGCGTGGAAAATTTTCATCAATACTTTTAATTTCCTGTAAACAGACTATGTCCGGCTGGCTCTGCTGCAGCCATTGACATAATGTTTCATGTCGTGCTTTTATTCCAGCAATATTCCACGTTGCTATTTTCATGGCGCTCATCATTAGATATCAAGTATGCAATTCAATTTACTGCATTCATGTTTTATTACAGTCACATTGCTGCTTTTTTATTTATAGGGATATTACTATGGTAAATTGATTTATCAAGAGTAGCGGTAAAAGCAAATTTAAAGTTTTAAAATTTAATTTATTTTCATTTTTAAAAACTTTCTGCTGTTTAGTTCTTGACGAATGTAAGTGTTCTCGCTATTAGAGGTGGACATAACCGATGTGGATATGATCAGGTGTTTTGGATATGAACCGAAAGATTATTCACAGGTGTTAAGAAGATTAAAAGCAAATGCTAGTGCAAAAGGCTATTGCCTTCTCTGCTTGTGGTCGGGTGAACTGTTTTTTGCAGGTATGCCCGATTTTGTGTGTAGACTTAGATATCTGTTCCGATTCTGTTGGAGTGGATAGAAATGAAATAGAGAAGCCCGATTGGGTGAGACGAATGTAGATCGAAAAGAGGAAGGTTGCATGCCTACCGTAAACCAGTTGATTCGCAAACCGCGTGTAGCGCCAGTTAAACGTAATAAGGTTCCTGCTTTGCAGTCGAATCCGCAGAAACGTGGTGTTTGTACGCGTGTTTATACAACAACACCGAAGAAACCTAATTCTGCTCTTCGTAAAGTTGCTAAGATTCGCTTGACGAATGGATTTGAGGTGATTGGTTATATTCCTGGAGAGGGACATAATCTTCAAGAGCACTCTGTTGTGATGATTCGTGGTGGTCGTGTGAAAGATTTGCCAGGAGTTCGTTATCACATTATTCGTGGTTTGCTTGATACGCAGGGTGTCAAGAATCGTAAACAGCGTCGTTCAAAGTATGGCGCAAAGCGTCCAAAATAATATTGAGAGACAAAGCCAATGTCCCGTCGTCATAGAGCAGAAAAGCGTGAAATTAATCCAGATCCTAAGTTTGGTGATTTGGTTATTATGAAATTTATGAATGCCATTATGTTTGATGGTAAAAAATCAGTTGCAGAGCGTATTGTTTATGGTGCGCTTGATTCTGTAGAAAAAAGAGTAAAAACAGATCCTGTGGCTCTATTTCATCGGGCCTTGGAGAATGTTGCTCCTCATATTGAAGTTCGCTCACGCCGTGTTGGTGGTGCTACTTATCAAGTTCCGATTGATGTTCGTCCTGATCGTCGTCAGGCTCTTGCTATTCGTTGGTTGATTGCTGCGGCACGTGGTCGGAATGAAACGACGATGATTGAGCGTTTATCTGGTGAACTGATGGATGCGGCTAATAATCGCGGTTCTGCCGTGAAAAAGCGTGAAGATGTTCATCGTATGGCTGAGGCTAATCGTGCTTTTTCTCACTATCGCTGGTAGAAGTTTTAAACTAAGGCAAATATAATGGCTCGCGAATATAAAATTGAAGATTATCGTAATTTTGGTATTATGGCGCATATTGATGCTGGTAAGACTACGATGACTGAACGTATTCTGTTCTATACCGGCAAGAATCATAAAATTGGCGAGACCCACGATGGTGCTTCTACGATGGATTGGATGGAGCAGGAGCAGGAGCGCGGTATTACGATTACGTCTGCTGCGACAACGACGTTTTGGGAAGGGCGTGACGGTCGGAAGCGTCGCTTTAATATTATTGATACGCCAGGGCACGTTGATTTTACGATTGAGGTTGAGCGCTCTTTGCGTGTTCTTGATGGTGCAATAGCTTTGTTGGATGCAAATGCTGGTGTGGAGCCTCAGACGGAAACTGTTTGGCGGCAAGCTGAGAAATATCGTGTGCCTCGTATGGTTTTTGTTAATAAAATGGACAAAATAGGAGCTGACTTCTATCGTAGTGTGGAGATGGTTGGTTCTCGGTTGGGTGCTAAAGCGCTTGTTTTGCAGTTGCCGATTGGTGCTGAAAATGACTTTGAAGGCGTTGTTGATCTTGTAGAAATGAAGGTTTTAAAGTGGGATGGTTCTATTGGTGCCTCGGCGGTGATAAGTGAAATTCCCTCTGATTTAAGAGAGAAAGCTGAAGAATATCGCGAGAAATTGATTGAGATGGCTGTGGAGGTTGATGAAGCTGCGACAGAGGCTTATTTAGAAGGTGTTATGCCAACCAATGAACAGCTTGTTTCTCTCATTCGTAGGGGGACAGTAGAAGTTCAGTTTCATCCGGTTCTTTGTGGTACAGCTTTTAAAAACAAGGGAATTCAGCCGCTTTTGGATGCTGTTGTTTCTTATCTTCCTTCTCCAGTTGATGTTCCGGCAATTAGTGGTATTGATGTGAAGACTGAGACTGAGACGACACGCGAATCTTCAGATGATGCTCCACTATCTATGCTTGCTTTTAAAATTATGAATGATCCTTTTGTTGGTTCGTTGACGTTCTGTCGTATTTACTCAGGTAAAGTTCAGAAAGGTATTTCTCTTGAGAATACTGTGAAAAAGAAGAAAGAACGTTTGGGGCGTATGCTTCAAATGCATTCAAATTCTCGTGAGGATATTGAAGAAGCATTTGCTGGTGATATTGTTGCTCTTGCAGGGCTTAAAGAGACGACAACAGGTGATACTCTTTGTGATCCTTTGAAGCCTGTTATTTTGGAGAGGATGGAATTTCCAGAGCCTGTTATTGAGATTGCAATTGAACCGAAAACAAAAGCAGATCAAGAAAAAATGGGTATTGCTCTTAATCGTCTGGCAGCCGAAGATCCTTCATTTCGTGTTAAATCGGATGAGGAATCTGGTCAGACTATTATAGCTGGAATGGGTGAGCTTCATCTTGATATTATTGTTGACCGTATGCGGCGTGAATTTAAGGTTGAAGCAAATGTTGGGCAGCCTCAAGTTGCTTATCGTGAGTCAATTACTAAAATGGCGGAAATTGATTATACGCATAAGAAACAATCGGGTGGTGCCGGTCAGTTTGCTCGTGTGAAAATTGTTTTTGAGCCTCATGATGGTGATGACTTTATTTTTGAGTCGAAGATTGTGGGTGGTGCTGTTCCTAAAGAATATATTCCCGGCGTCCAAAAAGGGATTGAAAGTGTTATGGGGTCAGGTCCTCTTGCAGGCTTTCCTATGCTTGGTGTAAAAGCAACTCTTATTGATGGTGGCTATCACGATGTTGATTCTTCGGTTTTGGCTTTTGAGATTGCTGCTCGTGCAGCTTTTCGTGATGGAGCAAAGAAGGCTGGTGCACAGCTTCTTGAACCGATCATGAAGGTGGAAGTTGTTACACCAGATGATTATGTTGGTGATGTTATTGGTGATCTCAATTCTCGTCGGGGACAGATTTCAGGAACTGAAGCGCGCGGTATTGCAACGGTTGTGAATGCGATGGTTCCTTTGGCAAATATGTTTGGTTATGTGAATACCCTTCGCTCTATGAGTCAGGGGCGTGCACAGTACACAATGCAGTTTGATCATTACGAGCCTGTACCTTCGGCTGTTGCTTTGGAGATTCAAAAGAAATACGCGTAATTTCAGGTTGGTAATTAATTTTTAACTTAGTCCTTGGCTTGGACGGAAAATGGAGAGCTCAGATGGCGAAGAGCAAGTTTGAACGAACAAAACCGCATGTTAATATTGGTACGATTGGTCACGTTGATCATGGGAAGA
>NZ_JBHIMQ010000015.1:0-27784 GCF_042194225.1 Bartonella sp. MR110HLJHH
CCGATAGCGATGGAAGAGAAGCTTCGTTTTGCTATTCGTGAAGGTGGTCGTACTGTTGGTGCCGGTATCGTCTCTAAAATCATTGAATAAATAATGCTTGTTGAGTGCTTTCATTATTGAAGGCACTTTGTATAACAGGGAAATAAAGAGCATGAACAGTCAAAATATTCGCATTCGCTTAAAAGCGTTTGATCATAGAATTCTTGATACGTCGACGCGTGAGATTGTATCGACTGCTAAACGTACCGGTGCAAATGTCCGTGGTCCCATTCCGCTTCCGACGCGGATTGAGAAGTTTACGGTCAATCGTGGACCGCATATCGATAAGAAGAGTCGTGAGCAGTTTGAGATGCGAACACATAAGCGTCTTCTTGATATTGTTGATCCAACGCCGCAAACAGTGGATGCGCTTATGAAGCTCGATCTTTCTGCTGGTGTGGATGTAGAAATTAAGCTCTGAGGTTTGAGGACAGAAGGAACAGACCCGATGCGTTCAGGTGTAATAGCACAGAAGCTGGGCATGACCCGTATTTATAATGATGCTGGTGAGCATGTGCCGGTGACCGTACTTCGTTTGGAGAATTGTCAAGTCGTTGCTCAGCGTACAGTTGAAAAGAATGGTTATACTGCTGTTCAATTAGGTGTAGGCTTTGCTAAGGTTAAGAATACTTCACAAGCTCTTCGTGGACATTTTGCTAAGGCTTCTGTTGAGCCTAAAGCTAAAATAGCAGAGTTTCGTGTAAGTCCCGACAATCTTCTTGATGTTGGTACTGAGATTACGGTGGAACATTTTGTTCCAGGACAAAGAGTTGATGTGACTGGTACCAGTATTGGTAAGGGGTTTGCTGGTGTTATGAAACGACATAACTTTGGTGGGCATCGTGCTTCCCATGGTAATTCGATTACACATCGTGCTCATGGTTCTACAGGGCAGTGTCAAGATCCTGGTAAAGTTTTTAAAGGTAAAAAAATGGCTGGCCATATGGGGCAAGTGCGTGTAACAACACAGAATATTGAAGTTATTTCCACGGATAGTGAACGTGGTTTAATTTTAGTGCGTGGTGCTGTTTCTGGTTCTAAAGGTTCTTGGATTTTGGTACGGGATGCTGTGAAGAAGCCTCTTCCTGATAATGCTCCAAAGCCTGCTGGTATTCGCCGTCTTGTGAAGGAGAAAACGGAAATGGTTACTCCGGTGACGGAAACCTCTGAAGTTGAGGGAGCCTAATAATGGATCTTGTAATTAAAACTCTTGATGGTAATGAAGCTGGCAAATTAAAGGTTTCTGAAGCTATTTTTGATCTTGTTCCACGTGAGGATATTTTGCAACGTGTTGTTCGTTGGCAGCTTGCACGTCGTCAGCAGGGGAGTCATCAATCCCAAGGTCGTTCTGATGTGTCGCGAACAGGGGCAAAAATGTTTAAGCAAAAAGGAACTGGGCGTGCTCGACATTCATCTGCCCGTGCACCGCAGTTTAGAGGTGGGGGTAAGGCACATGGACCAGTGGTTCGTAGTCATGCGCATGATCTTCCTAAAAAGATTCGTGCTCTTGGGTTACGTCTTGCTTTATCTGCAAAATTAAAAGCAAAAGACTTAATTATTGTGGATGAGTTGACTGTTAAGGATGCGAAAACGAAAATGCTTGTTTCTCATTTTTCTAAGCTTGGATTTAATAACGCTCTCTTGATTGGTGGTAAAGAGATTGATATTAACTTTTTTCGTGCAGTCTCTAATATCCCTAATATTGATATTTTGCCTATTCAGGGAATTAATGTTTATGATATTTTGCGTCGCAGCAAACTTGTTTTATCAAAGGCAGCTGTTGAGGCTCTTGAGGAGCGTTTTAAATGACAGATCTTCGCCATTATGATATAATTATTAGTCCAGTTATTACTGAAAAGTCGACTATGATTTCTGAATGTAATCAAGTTGCTTTTAATGTCGCGCCGAAAGCGACGAAGCCTGAGATTAAGGCTGCTATTGAAGCGCTTTTTAGCGTAAAAGTTAAAGCAGTTAACACGATAGTCCGTAAGGGTAAAGTGAAGCGTTTCAAAGGTATAGTTGGTCGGCAAAGTGATGTCAAAAAAGCGATCGTAACTCTGGCCAATGGTCAGACTATCGACGTTTCGACAGGTCTTTAAAGAGGCTCGGAGATAGGAATAATGGCACTTAAGCAATTTAATCCAACGACACCTGGGCAGCGTCAGCTTGTTATTGTGGAACGTTCTTGTCTTTATAAGGGAAAACCTATAAAGATGTTGACTGAAGGTTTGTCTTCAAAGGGTGGACGCAATAATCGCGGTCGTGTTACTGCTCGTTTTCAGGGTGGTGGACATAAACGTAGTTATCGGTTTGTCGACTTTAAGCGTCTTAAACGTGATGTTTCGGCAAAGGTTGAGCGTTTAGAATATGATCCTAACCGTACTGCTTTTATTGCTTTAATTCGCTATGAGGACGGGCAATTGAGTTATATTCTTGCGCCACAGCGTCTTGCGGTTGGTGATTCTGTTATGGCTGGTTTAAATGTGGATGTTAAACCAGGTAATGCTATGCCTCTTGCTAATATGCCTGTAGGTACAATTATTCATAATGTTGAGATGAAGCCAGGAAAAGGGGGGCAGATTGCACGTTCAGCGGGTACTTATGCGCAGTTGGTTGGACGAGATCATGGTATGGCTATTCTTCGTTTAAATTCTGGTGAACAGCGTTTGGTTCCTAGTAGCTGTTTTGCAACTGTTGGTGCTGTTTCAAATCCTGATCATGGGAATATTAATGATGGTAAGGCAGGTCGGTCACGTTGGCGTGGTAAACGTCCACATGTTCGTGGTGTTGCTATGAACCCCGTTGATCATCCGCACGGTGGTGGTGAAGGTCGTACATCGGGGGGGCGCCATCCAGTATCTCCTTGGGGTAAGCCTACGAAAGGTAAGCGTACGCGCTCCAATAAAGCCACTGATAAATTTATTATGCGTACGCGTCATCAACGCAAGAAATGAGAAAGGTAGTCTGAAGTGGTTCGTTCAGTGTGGAAAGGTCCGTTTGTTGACGGCTATCTTCTTGGTAAAGCAGAGAAGGTACGTGCAAGTGGGCGCAATGAAGTTATAAAAATATGGAGTCGTCGCTCTACTATTTTACCGCAATTTGTTGGTTTAACTTTTGGTGTTTACAACGGTAATAAGCATATTCCTGTTTCTGTTTCTGAAGAGATGGTTGGACATAAGTTTGGTGAGTTCGCTCCTACCCGGACTTATTATGGTCATGGTGCCGATAAAAAAGCGAAGAGGAAGTAGGAATGGGAAAAGCTAAAGTTTCGCGCCAGCTTAGAGATAATGAAGCAAGAGCTGTCACGCGGACAATTCGTGTTAGTCCGCAGAAGCTTAATTTAGTTGCTGCAATGATTCGTGGTAAAAGAGTTAATGTAGCACTCGCTGATTTGATGTTTTCACGCAAGCGTATTGCTGCTACTGTGAAAAAAACGCTTGAATCAGCAATTGCAAATGCAGAGAATAACCACGATCTTGATATTGATTCGCTTATTGTGGCGGAAGCTTATGTTGGTAAGTCGATAGTGATGAAGCGCTTTCATGTTCGTGGTCGAGGGCGTGCTAGTAGAATTGAACGTCCATTTTCGCATCTTACTGTTATTGTTCGTGAAGTTACCGAAAAAGTGGAGGCCGCGTAATGGGTCAGAAGATCAATCCAATAGGACTTCGTCTTGGTGTTAATCGGACTTGGGATTCTCGTTGGTATGCTGATAGTGGTGAATATGGGCGCCTTCTTCATGAAGATTTGAAAATTCGTTCATATGTGCTGGAGGAGCTTAAACAGGCGGCTATTTCGAAGGTTGTTATTGAGCGTCCTCATAAGAAGTGTCGTATTACGATTCATTCTGCACGTCCTGGTTTGATTATTGGTAAAAAGGGTGCTGATATCGAAAAGCTTCGTCGTAAGCTCTCAGAAATGACGGATGCTGAAACTTCATTAAATATTGTGGAGATTCGTAAACCGGAGATTGATGCCACGATTATTGCGCAATCAATTGCTCAACAGTTAGAGCGTCGTGTTGCTTTTCGTCGTGCAATGAAGCGTGCTGTTCAGTCTGCTATGCGTCTTGGTGCGGAAGGTATTCGTATCAACTGTTCTGGCCGTCTTGGTGGTGCTGAAATTGCTCGTATGGAATGGTATCGTGAAGGTCGTGTTCCACTTCATACCTTGCGTTCTGATGTTGATTACGGTACAGCAGAAGCTAAGACCGCTTATGGTATTTGTGGTATTAAAGTTTGGGTCTTTAAGGGTGAGATTCTTGAGCATGATCCGATGGCTTCAGAACGTCGTGCTACGGAAGTTGATCAATCTGGTTCTTCATCGAATCGTCGCCGTGAAAATGCTTAGTTTTTGAGATTGAACTAAAATTTGGAGTAGAGAACAATGTTGCAGCCAAAGCGCACAAAGTTCCGTAAACAGTTCAAGGGCCGTATTCACGGTGTTGCGAAGGGTGGTACGGATTTGAATTTCGGTGCCTACGGTTTGAAGGCTGTTGAGCCGGAGCGGATTACTGCTCGTCAAATTGAAGCGGCGCGCCGTGCGATTACGCGTTATATGAAGCGTTCTGGTCGTGTATGGATTCGCATTTTTCCAGATCTTCCGGTTACATCTAAACCGACTGAAGTTCGTATGGGTAAAGGTAAGGGAAGTGTCGATTATTGGGCTGCACGTGTTGCTCCTGGACGCATCATGTTTGAGCTTGATGGCGTTCCTGAGGATGTTGCACGTGAAGCACTAAGATTGGGTGCTGCAAAGTTGCCTATAAAAACGCGTTTCATCCAGCGTATTGCTGAATAATGAGGTTAAGCGATGAAAGCCACAGAATTACGGGCGCAAACGCTCGACCAAATGAAAGATGAATTGGCTAAGTTAAAGAAAGAGCAATTTAATTTGCGTTTTCAAAAAGCAACAGGTCAATTAGAAAAGACTGCGCGTGTTAGACAAGTTCGTCGTGATATTGCGCGTATTAAAACTTTTCTTCGTCAAAAGGTAAGTGAAAGTAAGGTTTAAGGAAATGAGAGATGCCTAAACGCGTTTTGCAGGGTGTTGTTATTAGCGACAAAAGTGATAAGACTGTTGTTGTCAAAGTTGAGCGCCGTTATTCTCATCCGCTTCTTAAGAAGACTGTTCGGCAGTCTAAAAATTATAAAGCGCATGACGAAAACAACCAATTCAAGATTGGGGATCAAGTTTCTATTCAAGAATCTAGACCAATTTCGAAAGATAAATGTTGGATTGTTGTAAAAGACAATGTAGCGTAATGAGTTAAGTTTATTGTTTTAGAATTTAACAGTGTTTTTATCATTGATAAATTTAAAGGCGATGACTTTATCGTTATTTGGCAGGCAAATCCGAGTGTATAAAAGGTACAATCGGATATATGTGTTAAGAGAAGGTGGCCAGTCATGATTCAGATGCAAACAAACCTCGACGTTGCTGATAATTCTGGTGCTCGTCGTGTCATGTGCATCAAGGTGTTAGGCGGTTCAAAGCGGAAATATGCTTCGGTCGGTGACATTATTGTTGTTTCGGTTAAGGATGCTATTCCTCGTGGCCGTGTTAAAAAAGGTGATGTTATGAAAGCTGTTGTGGTTCGTACTGCTAAGGATATTCGTCGCGCAGATGGTAGTGTCATTCGTTTTGATAGTAATGCTGCGGTTTTAGTGGATAATAAAAAAGAGCCGATCGGTACTCGTATCTTTGGACCTGTTCCCCGCGAATTGCGTGGTAGGAATCATATGAAGATCATCTCGCTCGCTCCTGAAGTTCTGTAAGGAGTAAATGTTATGCAGAAGATTCGAAAAGGTGATAAAGTTGTTGTTTTATCCGGTAAGGATAAAGGATGTAGTGGTGAGGTAATTAAGGTTAGTCCAAAAGAGAATAAGGCTTTTGTTCGTGGGATTAATATGATTAAACGTCATCAACGTCAAACGCAGAAGCAAGAAGCTGGAATTATTTCTAAAGAAGCTCCGATTCATCTGTCTAATTTGGCGATTGCTGATCCTAAAGATGGTAAGCCTACACGTGTAGGCTTTCGTATGAATGCAGATGGTAATAAAGTGCGTTTTGCCAAGCGTTCGGGAGAGTTGATTAATGGCTGAGGAAAGACAAATACCGCGTATGAAAGCGCATTATTTTGAAGTGATTCGTAAAGCGCTTCAAGAGAAGTTTAATTACAGAAATGCGATGCAAATTCCGCGGATTGATAAAATTGTAATAAATATGGGGATAGGTGAAGCAACTGCTGATTCGAAGAAGCCTTCTCTTGCTGCTGAGGATTTAGGGCTAATAACAGGTCAGAAGGCTGTTGTTACACGTGCGCGTAATTCTATTGCGACCTTTAAGGTTCGTGAAGGAATGCCTCTTGGGGCTAAAGTTACATTGCGTAAAGATCGTATGTTTGAGTTTTTAGATCGTCTTGTTACGATTGCTCTTCCGAGGGTTCGTGACTTTCGTGGTTTGAATCCAAAGAGTTTTGATGGTCGTGGCAATTTTGCTATGGGTATTAAAGAACACATTGTGTTTCCAGAAATCAACTATGATAAAGTTGATCAAATTTGGGGCATGGATATTATTGTTTGTACGACAGCAAAAACGGATGATGAGGCTCGTGAGTTATTGCGTGCTTTTAATTTTCCTTTTCGTTCGTAACGGCAGACATAGTGAGGTGAAAGTATGGCCAAAGTAAGTGCCGTTGAAAAAAATAAGCGTCGTGAGGTGATGGTAAAGCGTTATGCTGCCCGTCGTGCACGTTTGAAAGCAATAGTTATGGATCAGAAGGTTTCTCTTGAAGAACGTTTTAAAGCTTCTGTTCAGTTGGCAGAGTTGCCGCGTAATTCTTCGAAAGTTCGTATTCGTAATCGCTGTGAGGTTTCAGGTCGTCCGCGGGCTTATTATCGTAAATTAAAAATGTCGCGAATTGCGTTGCGTGAGCTTGGCTCTATTGGCCATATTCCTGGTATTGTAAAGTCTAGTTGGTAAGAGGAGATTATTTAATGTCTATGTCAGATCCTCTTGGTGATATGTTAACACGTATTCGTAATGCACTTGGTCGTAAAAAAGGTAAAGTAGTTACTCCAGCTTCGAAGCTTCGTGCGCACGTTCTTGATGTTCTTCAGTCGGAAGGTTATATTCGTGGATATAATCAAATTGATTTAGGTGATGGGAAAGCTGAAATTGAAATCGAATTGAAGTATTTTGAAGGGCTGGCTGCTATTCGTGAGATTTCACGTGTATCAAAGCCAGGTCGTCGTGTGTATGTTTCTGCTAAGTCACTTCCACAGGTGGCAAATGGTCTTGGTATTTCGATTTTATCGACTCCTAAAGGCGTCATGGCAGATCATGAGGCGCGTGAACAGAATGTTGGTGGAGAACTCCTTTGTCGTGTTTTCTAAGTTATGTCAAGAAAACGGAAGAAAAAGTAGGTTAGAACAATGTCTCGTATTGGAAAGAAACCCATTTCAATTCCTTCTGGAGTTACTGCTACTGTTGAAGGTCAGCTGGTTAAGGCAAAAGGTCCAAAAGGTGAGCTGAGCTACGTCGTCAATGATGAAGTCTTAGTCAAGTTTGAGGAAAATATCATATCAGTTATGCCGCGGGATCAGTCAAAAGATGCGCGTTCTAAATGGGGTATGTCGCGCTCAATGATTGAGAACATTTTTTGTGGTGTGAAGGATGGTTTTGAAAAGAGGTTGGAGATTAATGGGGTTGGTTATCGTGCTGCTTTGCAGGGTAAGGATGTCCAACTATCTCTAGGCTTTTCCCATGATGTGGTTTATAAAGTTCCATCGGGTGTTACTGTAACTGTTCCTAAGCCGACAGAAATTGTTGTTTCTGGAATTGATAAACAGCAAGTTGGACAAGTTGCAGCGGAGATTCGTGAGTATCGTAGACCTGAGCCTTATAAAGGTAAAGGTGTTAAGCATGCAGATGAACGTATCTTCCGTAAAGAAGGTAAAAAGAAATAAGGATTTTGTATTATGGTTTCATCTAAGGACATTATCCAACGTCGTGCAAGGCGTGTTCGTCGTAGAATTAAAATGGTTTCTCATGATCGTCCTCGGCTTAGTGTTTATCGTTCAAATCAGAACATTTATGCTCAAGTTATCGATGATTTGCGGGGATGTACACTTGTTTCAGCCTCTACTCTTGAAAGTGATTTAAAAAAGTCGTTAAAGAGTGGTGCTGATAAAAAAGCAGCTTTTGCTGTTGGTAAGTTAATTGCTGAGCGTGCGAAGCAAGCGGGTGTTAATGAAGTGGTTTTTGATCGTGGAGCGTATGTGTATCATGGTCGAGTCAAGGCTTTAGCTGAAGCTGCTCGTGAAGGTGGTTTGAATTTCTAAAATTTCTTATTTGTGAATGAGTAAGGAGAGTTTAGAGTATTTCGTTTAAGTTCTTCCAGTTTGATGAGGGACTTTGTTATCGTGCTTCCGGAAAAGAAAAAGGAATGAGGAATGGCACAAAAAGAACGTGGTGAGAGAGAAGAACGCGATAATGAATTTGTCGATAGGCTAGTTCATATCAATCGTGTTGCTAAAGTTGTAAAGGGTGGTCGGCGTTTTGGTTTTGCTGCTCTTGTTGTCGTTGGAGATCAAAAAGGGCGTGTAGGTTTTGGACATGGTAAAGCCCGTGAAGTTCCAGAAGCCGTTCGTAAAGCAACGGAATCTGCAAAACGTGGGATGATTTATGTTCCGCTTCGGTCTGGACGTACATTGCACCATGATCTTGAAGGGCGTCACGGAGCTGGGCGTGTTTTACTACGTTCGGCTTCTGCTGGTACTGGTATTATTGCTGGGGGACCGATGCGTGCTATTTTTGAAGCTCTTGGTATGCAGGATGTCGTTGCAAAATCATTGGGATCGTCTAATCCTTATAACATGGTTCGTGCAACATTTGATGCATTGAAACATCAAATGCATCCTAGAGATATTGCTGCTCAACGTGGTATAAAATATTCGACTTTGCAGGCGCGTCGTCGCCATTTAGTTGACCTAGAAGGATAGTTTCTGAGATTATCAGAAAAGGAATTAGGAAATGGTTCAGAACAAATCTCAGAGTGGTAAAACTATCACGGTGGAGCAAATTGGAAGCCCTATTCGAAACTCACAGATTCAGCGTGCAACCTTAAAGGGGCTTGGACTAAATAAAATGCGTCGTCGGCGCGTTTTAGATGATACACTTTGTGTGCGGGGTATGATTGCTCAGGTTCGGCATCTTGTTCGCGTTATAGATGAAGGTTAAGGGTTGCGGGAGTATTAGATATGAAACTCAATGAACTGCGTGATTGTGAAGGCGCAACAAAAAATCGTAAGCGTGTTGGGCGTGGTATTGGTTCCGGTACGGGTAAGACTGGTGGTCGTGGTGTAAAAGGGCAAAAGTCGCGCTCTGGTGTTTCCCTTAATGGTTTTGAAGGTGGGCAAATGCCTATCTATCGTCGTTTGCCAAAACGTGGATTTAGAAATTTCTTTGCCAAAACCTACAATGAAGTTTCACTAGGACGTATTCAGTTGGCAGTTGATGCAGGTAAGTTGAATATTGAAAAGCCTGTTGATATGATTGCTTTGAAAGAAGCTGGTATTATTCGTCGTGAAAAAGATGGGGTTCGTCTTCTTTCTGATGGTGATTTGAAGGCTAAGATTACCTTTCATGTTTCTGGTGCTTCACAAGCTGCTCGTGTTAAGATTGAAAAAGTGGGTGGTCAGGTTATTTTTCCTGATATTGCTCAATAATTTTTTAATATGAGTAGAGACCTAAAGAAGAGTTACATCTGTTCTGTGGGATTTTTTGTGGAGAGTTTTTTAAGTTCTGCATTTATTTGTGTATGCATATATGAATTTTAGGGTTATACTTCTGTGATTTAAAGAACTGGAGTAGTGAAGTGGAGACGTTTTATGGCATCAGCAGCAGAGCAATTTGCTTCCAATATAAACTTCGGTACCTTTTCTCGTGCAACTGAATTAAAGAAACGCATCTGGTTTACTCTGGCAGCGCTTCTTGTATATCGCTTTGGCACTTACATCTCTCTTCCAGGTATTAATATCGATGCTTTACGGCAAACATTCGAACATCACGCGTCGGGTGTATTAGGACTCTTTAATATGTTTGCTGGGGGTGCCGTTGGGCGTATGGCTATTTTTGCGCTAGGTATCATGCCTTATATATCGGCATCTATTATTGTGCAATTGTTAACATCTATTATTCCTTCTTTGGAAACTCTTAAAAAAGAAGGGGAATTAGGTCGTAAGATTATCAATCAATATACGCGTTATGTAACAGTAGTATTGGCGATTCTACAAGCTTTTGGTATTGCGGTTGCGCTTGAAAGCGGTATAGGGACGGGGCTTCAAATTGTTTTAGAACCAGGTCTTATGTTTCGTATTTCTTCTGTTATTACCCTTGTTGGCGGAACGATGTTTCTCATGTGGCTTGGCGAGCAAATTACGTCACGTGGTGTTGGTAATGGGGTTTCTCTTATCATTTTTACAGGGATTGTAGCCAATTTCCCTTCTACTTTTGCTCAGCTTTTGACAGCTCATAGTCAGGCTGATTTATCAACTTTTCTTTTAATAGGAATCGTTCTTATTGCTGTTTTGGTTATTGGGCTTATTGTTTTTATAGAGCGTGCGCAACGGCGAATTCTTATCCAGTATCCAAAACGTCAGGTCGGGAATCAAATGTTTCAAGGAGATATGTCGCATCTTCCTTTAAAGTTGAATACTGCTGGTGTTATTCCACCTATTTTTGCTTCCTCTTTATTATTATTACCTGCCACTATTAATAATTTTTCTGATAAAATGCCACAATGGGTTCAGTCGATTTCTTATGCTCTTGGTCATGGACAGCCACTTTATATGATTGTTTATGCATTTTTAATGGCGTTTTTTTGCTTTTTTTATACAGCTATTGTGTTTAATCCAAGTGATACTGCAGATCAGTTGAAAAAGCATTCTGGTTTTATTCCAGGGATTCGTCCAGGTGAGCGTACAGCCGAGTATATTGATTACGTTTTGACGCGTATTACTGTTGTGGGCGCTGTTTATATTATCTTGGTTTGTTTGTTACCTGAATTTATGATATCTGCATTGCAGGTTCCTTTTTATCTTGGGGGAACATCCTTGTTGATTGTTGTTACTGTTACGCTTGATACGGTTGCTCAAATTCAGGGGTATCTTGTTGCCCACCAATATGAAGGGTTGATAAAAAAATCAAAACTTCGTGGAGGTAGAAGGAAACGATGAGAGTTATTCTTTTAGGTCCTCCTGGAGCGGGAAAAGGTACGCAAGCAAAAATGTTGACTGAGGAATATAACATTCCTCATTTATCAACAGGGGATATGTTGCGTGAGGTGATTGCCAAAGAAACGGAGATTGGTAAAAAAGCTAAAGCTATTATAAGTTCTGGTGCTTTGGTTCCTGATAATATTGTTAACCAAATCGTATCAGATCGGATTGATGAAACTGATTGTGTAAACGGTTTTGTTTTGGATGGATATCCTCGAACTGTGGGGCAGGCAGAAGCGTTACAACGGATTTTGCAGTCAAAAAATATGCGGCTTGATGCTGTTATTGAGTTGTGTGTTGATGAAGACGTGTTGATTGAACGTATGAAGAAGCGCGTTGAGGAAACAATAGCGGCTGGTGGACAGGTTCGTTTAGATGACAATCCTGTTGCTTTTACAAAAAGATTAGTAGAATATCGTGAAAAAACCGCTCCCTTATCAAAATTTTATTCAGAGAGGGGAATGTTGAGGGTCATTGATGGAATGATTGGTATTACTGAAGTGACACGCATGATTAGAGGTTTTCTTTCATGAGATTTTTTTTTAGGAATAAATGAAAAGAGTTGACTTTTGAGATGAAATCTATCACAAATAAATTTAATTTATTTTAGTGAAATAATAGGATTCGGAAGAATTTTTTTCTGAGTCTATTTTTTTCTGTAAGGTATATCAGGTATTTTATAACAATTTGTCAAAATAACTAAGGAGAGTAGGCGTGGCTCGTATTGCTGGCGTCAATATCCCGACAAATAAGCGTGTAATTATTGCGCTTCAATATATCCACGGGATTGGACCAAAATTTGCTCAAGAAATTATTGAAAGAGTTGGCATTCCCTTGGGGCGTCGTGTGCATGAGCTTTCAGATGCTGAGGTGCTGCAGATTCGTGAGGCGATAGATCAAGGCTATCAAGTTGAAGGTGATCTTCGTCGTGAGGTTGCTATGAATGTTAAACGTTTGATGGACCTTGGTTGTTATCGAGGATTGCGTCATCGCCGGTCTTTGCCTGTCCGAGGGCAGCGTACACATACAAATGCTCGTACGCGTAAAGGACCAGCTAAGGCAATTGCCGGTAAAAAGAAATAAGAGCCTTTTTGGAAGGTTTTTATATATTCTGTTTCTTGTTTGATTGTTTTGACAAGGAAAAGAAGGTGGAGCTGCTGATGTTACGGCAGTGATGAGATCGTTGAAAGGGAAATTATGGCCAAGGAAGCCACACGTGTTCGTCGTCGCGAACGTAAAAATATTTCATCGGGTGTTGTGCATATTAATTCAACATTTAATAACACAATGATTACTATTACTGATGCTCAGGGTAATGCAATTGCTTGGTCATCTGCGGGGGCTCAGGGGTTTAAAGGTGCGCGTAAATCGACACCTTTTGCTGCTCAAGTTGCTGCGGAGGATTGTGCAAGAAAAGCGCAAGAGCATGGTATGCGTTCTTTGGAAGTTGAAGTTTGTGGACCTGGATCAGGGCGTGAATCTGCTCTACGTGCATTGCAATCTGTTGGTTTTGTCATTACTTCTATTCGTGATGTAACACCAATTCCTCATAATGGATGTCGTCCGCGGAAAAGGCGGCGTGTTTAATTGGGTGTTGTTTTTTGTTGTCGGAGATTTCTCTGATGTTCACATTGGTCGTTACGATTGAATGGTAACGGAACTAAAGAACGGGAATAAAAATATGATCCAGAAAAACTGGCAGGAACTTATTAAACCCAATAAGGTTGAATCATGTGCGCATGATAATCCAAATGTTATAAGTGTGATCGCTGAACCTCTTGAGCGGGGTTTTGGCTTAACGTTAGGAAATGCACTTCGTCGCGTGTTGTTATCTTCTCTTCGTGGTGCTGCTATTACTGCTGTGCAGATTGACGGTGTCTTACATGAATTTTCATCGATTCCAGGTGTGCGTGAGGATGTTACGGATATTATTCTGAATATAAAAGAAATTGCGCTTCGTATGGAAGAAGAAGGTCCTAAACGTGTCGTTGTTTATAAAGAGGGGCCTGGTGTCGTGAAAGCGGGAGATATCAGTACCGTTGGGGATATGGAAATTCTAAATCCAGATCATGTTATTTGTACTCTTGATGAAGATGCTGAAATTCGTATGGAATTTATTGTCAACACAGGGAAGGGGTATGTTCCATCTGATCGTAATTGTGTTGATGATGCACGTATAGGACTTATTCCAATTGATAGTCTTTATTCACCAATTCGTAAAGTGTCTTATAAAGTGGAAAATACGCGTGAAGGTCAAGTTTTGGATTATGATAAATTGACCTTAACGATTGAAACGAATGGTGCGGTTAATGGAGAGGATGCTGTTGCTTTTGCAGCACGCATTCTTCAGGATCAATTATCGTTATTTATTAACTTTGAAGAGCCACAGAAGGAGCCTGTTGAAGAGGCTGATTCTGAGCTTTCTTTTAATCCTGCTCTTCTCAAAAAAGTGGATGAATTAGAACTTTCAGTTCGTTCGGCAAATTGTCTTAAGAATGATAATATTGTCTATATTGGTGATCTTATTCAAAAAACAGAATCTGAAATGCTTCGGACACCGAATTTTGGTCGCAAATCGTTGAATGAGATTAAAGAAGTTTTGGCATGTATGGGGTTACATCTTGGGATGGAAATTCCTGCGTGGCCACCTGAAAACATTGATGATCTTGCAAAACGTTATGAAGATCAATATTAAAATTAGAATTTAAGGAGAGGGCTTATGCGCCACAGTAAGTCAGGACGCAAGTTGAATCGTACTGCCAGTCACCGTAAAGCGATGTTTGCAAATATGGCAACTTCGTTGATCGAGCATGAGCAGATTGTGACAACGCTTCCAAAGGCTAAGGAAATTCGTCCTATTGTTGAAAAACTCGTTACTCTTGGTAAGCGTGGTGGTTTGCATGCGCGTCGGCAAGCAATTGCAGCACTTCGTGATGCAGGAAAGGTTGCAAAATTATTTGATACGCTTGCGCCACGTTATGCATCACGCAACGGTGGATATTTGCGTATTATGAAAGCGGGGTTTCGTACCGGTGATAATGCGCCCATGGCTGTTATAGAATTTGTTGATCGTGATGTTGAAGCGAAGGGTGCTGGGGATCGTGCTCGCATGGAGGCTTCTGAGAATGAAAAGAGGACATCTTCGTAAAGTTTTTTACTCTGTTGGATTTTTAAAGGCCGCCTTGTCTTAGGCGGTTTTTTTGTGAGCATTTTTAAGTTTGTTTTAGTTGAGAAATAGGTGCAGAGAGAAAATTATAGGACATTGAATTATCTTATTTTTATAATATTTATTGTTCAAATAGGTTGTTTTTATTCTCTATTATGAAATATTAATAGAGATCCTTAATTTGCGGGGATGAGTTTTTTTATTCTATTAATCTTCAACAGAATGTGCTGATTTTATAAGGAGTGGATTATGAGATATTCTTTTTGGGTGCGGATTTTTTTTGCAATTATGATGCAGATATCATTTGATCATGTATATGCTCATGTACCTCAAACACAAACAGAAATCACTCTTTCATTTGCTCCTTTAGTTAAAAAGACAGTTCCATCTGTTGTAAATATTTATGCAGCTCGACAAATTAGAGCACGCTCACCTTTTGAAGGGGATCCATTTTTTGAGCAGTTTTTTGGTCGTTTTCAAAATAATTTTCCTGTTCGCAAGCAATCGTCATTAGGATCAGGGGTGATTGTTGATGCACGTGGTTTGATTGTTACAAATTACCATGTCATTAAAGATGCAAGCGAAATTAAAGTGGCTTTTTCTGATGGGCGGGAGTTTGAGAGTAAGATCGTGCTCAAAGATGAAGCAACTGATATTGCAATTCTTGAAGTTGAGGAAAAAGATGCTCAATTCCCTGTTCTTTCTTTGGGAAATTCTGATGCTGTTGAAGTTGGTGATCTTGTTCTTGCTATTGGTAATCCTTTTGGTGTTGGTCAAACAGTTACAAGTGGTATTGTTTCAGCGCAAGCGCGTACACGTGTTGGGATTTCTGATTTTGACTTTTTTATTCAAACAGACGCTGCCATTAATCCAGGGAATTCTGGTGGCGCTTTAATTGATATGAAAGGTCAATTAATCGGAATTAATACAGCTATTTATTCGCGTTCCGGTGGTTCTGTAGGGATTGGTTTTGCTATTCCAGTTAATCTTGTAAAAGTGATGCTTGATACTGTTAAACGCGGTGGAAAATATTTTGTGCCGCCTTATATTGGGGCTTCTTTTCAAAATGTTACACCTGATATTGCTGGTGGTTTAGGTTTAGAACGTCCCTATGGTGCTCTGATTATTGAAGTTATCAAAGATAGTCCTGCTGAAAAAGCTGGATTGAAAGTAGGTGATGTTATTTTGAGTGTGCAAGGGGTACGCGTTGATAGTCCAGATAGTCTTGGGTATCGTTTGATGACAGCTGACGTTGAGCATAGTCTTGCTTTGGAATATTTACGAAATGGAAAAACTTTAAAAACACAAATAATAGTTTCATCGATATCAGAAACTGCATTTTTAAAATCTGAAAAAATCACGGGTGACAGTCCTCTTGCCGGTGCTGAAGTGTTAGATTTAACACCGCAAAATAGTCGACGTTTTCATCTTCCTATATCTGCAAAAGGGGTTGTGATTACCAATCTTGATGACATGAGCAATGCAGCTGGAATTTTTCAGTCAGGAGATATTCTACGTGTTGTAAATGGCCATAAAATTCAAACAGTTCATCAGTTGAAAAAGGTTCTTATGCAAGCTCGTTCGCGTACTTGGCAATTGGAATATGAACGTGATGGTATGTATATTCGCCAATTTATTCGTTGAGGTTTTTTTTGAAGAAAGATTTTTTTACTTCGTCGTTTGATTTTCAAGTTAATAAAAATCAGCCACTTGCAGAAAGAATGCGCCCTTGTTCTCTCAATGATGTTGTGGGACAAAAGCATTTGATTGGAGAGGATGGTTTGCTTTCACGTATGGTGGCAACTGGCTCAATTGGATCGATGATTTTTTGGGGACCTCCAGGGACGGGAAAAACAACCGTTGCACGTTTGTTAGCACTTGAAACAAATTTCGCGTTTGAACAGGTTTCTGCTATTTTTACAGGAGTTTCTGAGCTTAAAAAGATTTTTGAAGTTGCGCAGAGGCGTTTTATATCTGGGGATAAAACACTTCTCTTTGTTGATGAAATTCATCGGTTTAATCGTGCACAGCAGGATAGTTTTCTTCCTGTGATGGAAGAAGGTACTGTGGTACTTATAGGTGCAACAACCGAAAATCCTTCTTTTGAACTTAATGCTGCTCTTCTTTCGCGTGCACGTGTTTTAACATTTCTTTCACATGATCATGAAAGTTTGGACATGCTTTTAAGGCGTGCTGAAGAAGTGGAGGGAAAAACTCTTCCTTTGGATAATGATGCCAGAGACGTTTTGATAGAGATGTCTGATGGTGATGCGCGGGTAGCGTTAACATTGGCAGAGGAAGTTTGGTCTATTGCACCATTGGGAGAGATTCTTGATGTTGTTGCTTTGCAAAAAGTTATTCAGCGTCGTGTGCCCATTTATGATAAAGGACGAGATGGGCATTATAATCTCATTTCAGCGTTGCATAAATCCGTTCGTGGATCTGATCCTGATGCTGCGCTTTATTATTTGGCACGTATGTTGGATGCTGGTGAAGATCCTCTCTATATTGGGCGAAGATTGGTTCGTATGGCCGTTGAAGATGTTGGTTTGGCGGATCCTCAAGCTCTTGTCATTTGTAATGCAGCAAAAGATGCCTATGATTATTTAGGATCACCAGAAGGAGAATTGGCTTTGGCGCAAGCATGTCTTTATGTTGCAACTGCGCCAAAGTCAAATGCAACATATCTCGCGTATAAAGCAGCACTGCGTTGTGCGCGCAAAAATGGCTCTTTATCACCTCCTAAGCATATTCTTAATGCTCCTACGAAATTTATGAAGGAGGAAGGGTTTGGAAATGGTTATTGTTATGACCATGATGAACCAGACGCTTTTTCAGGACAAGAATATTTTCCCGAAAAACTTGGGCGTCAGAGTTATTATAAGCCAGTTGAGCGTGGTTTTGAGCGTGAAATTGTGAAACGTCTTGAGTGGTGGAAACAATTGCGCAAAAAACGTAAAGATCAAAAATAAAATTTGAGTAGAAATACATGTTTTATTGATCTTGGATTTATCTTTTATCTCTTATGTTATTGTATGAGCAGTTTAGCTTATATTTTAAATATTTATTACATTGCTCGTAGAGATTTTTTTTGATATCTTCAAAAGTGCATATTTTTTTATCAAATTTAAATGTGTTATTCAACTTTTAAGCTGCTTTATTTTTGTGGTTTTTATTAAATAATATAATTGATTTATAACGATAACTCACTGTTTTGTAAGTTGAATGAAAGTCCTAAATACCGTGAATTTTACTCATTCCAAGCTTGGTATTTGTTGAAGCAATCAAATCATTCGCTTGTGTGTTATAAGCAGGATTAGCGTGTGATAAAAACTGTACAAGAAAGAACTAAAAATTCTTCTTATGAAGCGTCTCAAGTGCCGAGAGTTGTCGCAACATTGGGGGATGATAAATAGTGTGATGGTGCCGACTTTCTCATTCTTTAGTGTAAAGATGGTGGCTCCCAAAGGGCTTTACAGTATACCGCATTCATGGGTGTTGTCACGAAGTGAGCTTGGGGGTGTTGAGAGATGTTTCTTAAATCAAGTGCATGAATATGCAACACAATGGCGTTTTGTTCTTCGATGCGATAGGGGATGAGGTTGATTGATAATGCGTTTTTGTGTGATCAATAGCAGGAGAATTCTTAGTCACTTAAGTACTTAATCAAAGGGATAAGAAGAAGGGCTGTAGAACATTGTGTTTAAATTTAAATTGTTCCTTTTCTAGAGAGATATAAATATGTTAACTATGCTCTCATAGGGATATTATTTTATTGGAGTTTATTTTGTGTCATAAGATAAGCGATGCCAATTCTTTATTGTGATGGTCATGAATGTTATGGACATAATGTGGAGATAGGAATGGAAATAGTCTGTGAAAATCTAAACTCAAGCCTTTAGTTAAATTAAAAGTACAGTGTACACTTAGGTTTTAGGTTATTATGAATCGGTCAAGGATATAATCGTGGATAAAACAAAAGCTCTCGATGCTGCTCTCTCACAAATTGAACGTTCTTTTGGTAAAGGCTCGATTATGCGTCTTGGGCAAAAAGAGCAGGTTGTTGAAATTGAAACAGTTCCAACAGGGTCGTTATCCTTGGATATTGCTTTAGGGATTGGTGGATTACCGAAGGGGCGTATTGTTGAGATTTATGGACCAGAAAGTTCTGGGAAAACAACATTGGCTCTACATGCTATTGCTGAAGCACAGAAAGGGGGTGGAATTTGTGCTTTTATTGATGCAGAGCATGCGCTTGATCCTATTTATGCGCGTAAGCTTGGTGTTGATTTAGAAAACTTGTTCATTTCTCAGCCAGATACCGGTGAACAGGCATTGGAAATTACAGAAACGTTGGTTCGTTCTGGTGCAGTTGATGTGCTTGTTGTGGATTCTGTTGCAGCTTTAACACCGCGAGCAGAAATTGACGGTGAAATGGGTGATGCTTTGCCCGGATTGCAAGCTCGGTTAATGAGTAAAGCGTTGCGAAAATTAACAGCAGCAATTTTTCGCTCTAACTGTATGGTTGTCTTTATTAATCAAATTCGCATGAAAATTGGTGTGATGTTTGGTTCTCCCGAAACGACAACGGGTGGAAACGCTTTAAAGTTTTATGCTTCTGTTCGTTTAGATATTCGTCGCATTGGATCCATTAAAGATAGGGATGCAATCGTTGGTAATCAGACGCGTGTTAAAGTGGTGAAGAATAAACTGGCACCTCCATTCAAGCAGGTTGAGTTTGATATTATTTATGGTGAAGGTATTTCCAAAGTAGGTGAATTGATTGATTTGGGTGTCAAGGTTGGTATTGTGGAAAAATCTGGTGCATGGTTCTCTTATAATTCTCAGCGTTTAGGACAGGGGCGTGAGAATGCAAAGCAGTTTTTACGTGAACATGCGGAAATAGCTACAGAGATTGAAGCAGCTTTGCGCCAAAATGCTGGTTTGATTGCGATTGAATTGTTAGAAAATGCAGGGTCAGAAAATATAGAAAGTGATGAAACCATTTGATGGAGCGTTTTTTTCGTCTATAATTTTTTTCTGTTTTTTTGTTTGAGTTTTTAAATACACAGTCATTTTTTTCTCAATTTTTTAAAACAAATATTCCATTCTTTGATTAAATTGACTCCATGCTTGGCGAAGAGGATATTTAATGAGGGGGATTTTTCTTTTATGGTTTTGTGCTGTATTGAGCAGGTGTCAGTATGAATAGTGTTAATAATATTCGGTCAATATTTTTGGATTATTTTCATCGTAATGGGCATAAAGTTCTTTCTTCTAGTCCGCTTGTTCCGAGAAATGATCCTACACTTATGTTTACAAATGCAGGGATGGTGCAGTTTAAAAATGTTTTTACTGGACTTGAACAACCTCCTTATAAGCAGGCAACAACGGCACAAAAATGTGTTCGTGCGGGTGGAAAGCATAATGATCTTGATAATGTTGGTTATACGGCACGCCATCATACATTTTTTGAAATGCTGGGTAATTTTTCTTTCGGTGATTATTTCAAAGAAGAAGCCATTCTTTTATCATGGAATCTTTTAACGAAGGAATTTTGCCTACCAAAAGATAAATTGTTGGTGACAGTTTACCATAGTGATGATGTTGCTGCTGAACTGTGGCGTAGAATTTCAGGTCTTCCAGATGAAAAAATTGTCCGTATTGCGACGGCTGATAATTTTTGGTCGATGGGAGAAACAGGACCTTGTGGTCCTTGTTCGGAGATTTTTTATGATCATGGCGATGAAATCTGGGGTGGTCCTCCTGGAAGTATGGAAGAAGATGGCGATCGCTTTATTGAGATTTGGAATCTTGTTTTTATGCAATATGAGCAGATTTCTCAGGAAAAACGTGTTGATTTGCCTCATCCTTCTATTGATACCGGTATGGGATTAGAGCGTATTGCTGCTGTTTTACAGGGCGTTCATGATAATTATGACATTGATCTTTTTCGTGCATTAATTGCTGCATCAGAAGAAATTACAGGGATTGAGGCAAAGGGTGATTTTATTGCCAGTCATCGTGTCATTGCTGATCATCTTCGTTCATCTGCATTTTTGATTGCTGATGGTGTGCTTCCTTCTAATGAAGGAAGAGGATATGTTTTACGTCGTATTATGCGTCGTGCTATGCGTCATGCGCATCTTCTTGGTGCTAAAGAGCCCTTATTGTGGCGACTTTTGCCTGCTTTAAACCGCGAAATGGGACAGGCCTATCCTGAATTGGTGCGTGCTGAATCTTTGATTTCAGAAACTTTAAGGTTAGAAGAAATACGTTTTCGTAAAACGCTTGAACGAGGACTTGGTTTGTTAAATGAAGCAAGTACCGATCTTAAAGAAGGAGATCATTTAAATGGTGAAGTTGCTTTCAAGCTTTATGATACCTATGGTTTTCCGCTTGATTTAACGCAGGATGTTTTGCGGCGTCGTGGAATATCTGTTGATGTTGATACTTTTGATAAAGCGATGGAACGTCAAAAAGAGGAAGCGCGTGCCAATTGGTCTGGTTCTGGGGAAGCTGTAACAGAAAAGATCTGGTTTTCTGTTCGTGATAAAGTGGGGGCTACAGAATTTTTGGGTTATGAAACAGAAACGGCTAAAGGCATTCTTACAGCTCTCGTGTGTGATGGTAAACTGGTTGATCATATTTCTTTAGGTCAGAAAGCTATGCTTGTTGTTAATCAAACACCTTTTTATGGTGAATCTGGTGGACAAGTTGGTGATAGTGGGATCATTTCTGGTGAAAATTTTATTTTTGAGGTGCATGATACCCAAAGAAAGGGTGATGGTGTTTTTATCCATATTGGGGTGGTGAAATCTGGTCAGGCATCAAGGTCTGATTGTGTAGAATTAAACGTTGATGTTGTTCGTCGTAAAAAAATTCGTGGAAATCATTCTGCTACCCATTTGTTACACGAAGCTTTACGACAAGTTTTGGGATCTCATGTTACACAAAAAGGCTCTCTTGTATTGCCAGATCGGTTGCGTTTTGATTTTTCTCATCCAAAATCCGTTTCACCAGAAGAACTGAAAAAAATAGAAGATTTAGCAAATGAGATTATTTTGCAAAATAGTAGAGTGGTAACGCGCCTCATGGCTGTAGATGATGCAATTTCTGAAGGTGCAATGGCATTATTTGGTGAGAGATATGGTGATGAAGTTCGCGTTGTTTCTATGGGGGAGCCACTTGAACAGCGAAGATTAAAAAAGCATTGGTCAATAGAGCTTTGTGGAGGCACACATGTGGAGCGAACAGGTGATATTGGTTTGATTCATATTTTTTCTGAAAGTTCTGTTTCAGCTGGAGTGCGGCGTATTGAAGCTTTAACAGGCAAAGAAGCACGTCTTTATCTTAGCCGCCAAGATGAACGTATTCATGAAATTGCTGATCTTTTAAAAACTTCTTCTGCTGGCGTGGAAGAACGGGTGCGAATTTTGCTTGATGATCGTCGTAAACTTGAAAAAGAATTGAATGATGTACGCAAGAAAATGATGTTGAGTGGTGGAATAACAGAAAGGAGCCAAGGTGATATTACCATCATTAAAGGGCTTTCTTTTACCGGACGCGTTGTTAAAAATATTTTACCACGGGATCTTAAGGCGCTCGTCGATTCTGAGAAAAAACAAATCGGATCTGGAGTGGTTGCTTTTATTAGTGTCTCAGAGGATGGAAAAGGGAGTGCTGTTGTTGGCGTTACGGATGATTTAACGGATAAGTTAAATGCTGTTGATCTCGTTCGTATTCTTTCAGGTATGCTTGGTGGTAAAGGTGGAGGTGGCCGTCCTGATATGGCGCAGGCTGGTGGTCCTGAGGGGAACAAAGCTGATGAGGCATTTGCGGCACTAAAAGATTTTCTGGAAAAAATTAAAGAATGAAATCATTCTGCATAGGTGTTTCTTACATTTTTATATTGGGTTGGCGTCTAAGTATCACGAATATCTATCTAGTGTGTTGCTGAAATCAGATACAGCGTAATTGGGGGAAAATCCAATTGTAAAGACAAAATAGATTATGCAGCACTTCATGCTTTGCTGTGTATTCTTTTACTAAGAAGACTAGTTATTGTGTTGCTCCTATAGATTTTTTTGAAGAAATATCTCTTTTTATGAAAGGGATAATACAAGATTTATTGCATACGATTATCCTTATAAAGTTATAAGCTGTCATTATTTTATTAGCTTTCAAATAACTAAAATCCCTTTCCTTGAAAAGGCTTATAAAAGAGTTGTTGTATCTTAGAGATATTGTTTTCATTTTGCTTGTTATGTACAAGCAAACAGTTTTTTTATTTATCATTAAAAGGTCTTGAAAAGAATATTCTCCTATCTTTATAAATCTTTATTTCAAGTTATAAAATAATGAATTATCAATATAAATCAAAGGAATGTTACACAAATCTAAAGATTTAGATTAATGTCTAATTTATTATGATGAGATTATCTTAATATATTGATTTATAATGATAATTTATCGTTTCAAATTCTGTGTATGTTAAATTAATCAAAATCACTCATGGATGTCGTTGTGAAATGGGCTTAGGAGCATTGAGAAATGTTTCTAAAAAAGCCATATGAATGTGCAAAACAATGACATTCTGTTCTTTATGAGAGGATTATAAAGAACGTGATAAACAAAAAGCAATACATAATATTCATTATTAAAAAAGCTATTGCTTCAGTTCGTTTTGAAATTCGTAAAGCTGAGTTAAAAGAAGACGGTAAAACTGGAAGTTATTTTTACCTTTACATCTTTATATTTTCCCTAAATGAGAGTGTATACTCGTTAATACGCACAGATATAGGGCAATATTTTTGTCCCAATCTAGTAAAATTGCAATAGCAGAGAAAATACTAAATTGTTTTAATATCTGTCTTAAATACCTGAAATGGATTGTGGCATTTTTAGAAATCTTTTTACTTGCATTATACAAGCGCTCTTGTTGTATTGAGGAGGATTTTTTTGCATAAGATTTATGAAGAGTATCATTTTTATGATGCTATGGCTTCGTGTAAGGGGATAACATTTTCTCCTTCTCTTTCTGGTGGTTTGATTGTTAAACCACTTGCCTTTAAAAATTTAGAGAAACGCCCTCCTTTATCGATCAATTCTTGAAAGTTTCCTTTTTCCATTAAGTAACCATGTTCCAGAAAGAGTATCATATCAGCATTGCGTACTGTTGAGAGGCGATGTGCTATAATAAAAGTAGTGCGGTTATGGCGTATGGAATCGAGAGCATCTTTGACACGTGCTTCTGTTTCAACATCAAGAGCACTTGTTGCTTCATCTAGAATGAGAATAGGGGCATTTTTTAAAACAGCGCGTGCAATTGCTAGTCGCTGTTTTTCTCCACCTGATAATTGAGATCCTCGTTCGCCCACTATTGTGTTATAACAATCAGCTTTTTTTAGAATAAAATCGTGAGCTTCTGCTAATTTTGCTGCTTCATAAAGTTCTTCATTCGTTGCGCTCGTTTTTCCTATTGAAATATTGTCATGAATAGTACGGTTGAAAAGACCCGAGTCTTGAAATACTGTTGCTAGAGATTTGCGTAAAGATTCGCGATTGATCGAGCATATATTTATTCCATCAATGGAGATATGCCCAAAGGCAGGGTCGTATACGCGCTGCAACAGATTGATCAATGTTGTCTTCCCAGCCCCTGTTGGTCCTACAATCGCAACAGTTTGTCCTGCTTTAACCTCAAAGGAAACATCAAAAACACCTTGAGAAGAATTTGGGAATTTATAGGTCACGTGATGGAATTGTATGGCGCCTTTAACATTTTGAAGGGAAGGAAGATTTTGCGGTTCGTTGATATGAAAGGTTGAGTCTTCCATTTCAAAAAATTCTTGCAGTTTTGCTTGTGAGGATATTGCACAATTAATAAAATTACTCATTTGGTCTAGACGGCTAATCATGAGTTGTGCAAATCCAACAAAAGCAACAACTTCACCTACTCGTAATTGACCTTTTGCAACAAAAAAAGCTCCAAGGAGAAGAACACAAACGATTGAAATTGTTGAAGCCATTCGATTTAAGCCACTGGCCAGCGCCCACCAATTGAGAACAGGATTTTGTGCTTTAAGCAGAGCATTTGTATGTTGATGCAGTATAGAAGTTTCTCCTTCTATTCGGTTATAACTTTGTACAATGGAAACATTAGAGATTGAATCACTGACATGTTTAAAAAGGTTGTGGTGGTAGCATTCTACAGCGGCTTGTCCGTCTTTTGTTTTTCGCATCACTAAACGTGCAATTAATACGTAGATGATGGCAAGCACAACCAAGACTATTGAAAGACGCCAATTCATATTAAACGCTATGGGGATGAGAACCAATAAGGCGACAAGTGTTGAGAGGTGTTGGCGCATAAAATCAAGCCATATGGTTGACATGGAATCTATTGCGCGCAAAAGTGTATGGAGTGCGTTGGAAGTCCCACGTTGTTGATGCCAAATTAAAGGCATGGCAATGATACGTTCGAAAGATTCCGTTAAAACCGTTAAGCGGCGTCTATGGGCTAAGCGGTCAGCACCGCGAGCAACAAGGACATAAGCAATAATATGTGAAAGTCCAAAACAAACCCAAAGGGTAAGAGTAGGAATGATAGCTGATTTTTCTGAAATAGAATCAATAACACGTCCGAATAAAATAGGTTCTGCAATGGTGATAATAGCTAATATAACATTAGCGGTACAGATTAAAAGAGATGCATTTTTTTCTCTATTTAGGTAAGTGAGAACACGTGCATAGGTTTTGAATAAGGACACGGTTAATTATCTCCATTCGCTATTAAGCGTAAAGGCTGTTGATTTTTATAACGCTTAGTTTTTAGCTAATAGAATTTGACCGTTAAGAAAAGGCAATTTTGGATACTAACTGTAATATGGTGTGATAAAGCCAACTAAAATATGAATTTTTGTGTTTATAAAGGCGCAAAACAGATCAATAAAATTATCAGGTAAAAAATTTTGGGCAGAGAAAATTAACAGGTAAGGGAATTTTCATGGCAGGCGTAGAAATAAAAAAAGTTGAGGTAGATGAAAATGGAATGCGCTTAGATCGCTGGTTTAAAGTGCATTATCCAGGACTTGGTTTTGGAGCTTTGCAGAAATTGTTGCGTTCTGGTCAGATACGGCTTGATGGTGGACGTGTTAAAGCCGATACGCGTCTTTGTATGGGGCAAGCTGTTCGTATTCCACCTCTCCCTATTAGTGACAAGGAAAATCTTTCAATAACGGATAAAACACTTCGTGGGCAGGATGATGAAACCGTTTTGAAAAAAATGCTGCTTTATGAAGATCCAAAGGTATTTGTTTTTAACAAGCCAGCTGGGTTGGCTGTACAAGGAGGTTCTGGTTTAACACGTCATATGGATAGTATGCTTGAGGTATGGCGCAATAAAAAAGGTGAAAAGCCGCGTTTGGTTCATCGTCTTGATCGTGAGACGTCGGGTGTCTTTATTGTTGCGCGATCAAGGGGAGCGGCTCAGTCCTTAACAGCTGCTTTTAGAGCGCGAGAAACAAAAAAGACTTATTGGGCGTTGGTTCGGGGCGTGCCTAAAAAAAAGCAGGACAAAATTTCAACGTGGATGGTTAAGGAAATGACTGCACAAGGTGATAAAATGCGTGTTTGTGAACATGGGGAGCCAGATTCACATCATGCGGTTTCCTACTATCGCGTTTTAGATACGCGAGGGCGGGCTCTTTCGTGGCTTGAAATGGAACCCTATACAGGGAGAACACATCAGCTTCGTGTGCATGCTGCCTATATGGATCATCCGATCATTGGCGATACAAAGTATTTTTTTTCTGATAGTAATTGGACATTACCAGGAGGAATTCAAAACCGTCTTCATCTTCATGCACGTCGTATTCGTATTCCTCATCCTTCAGGAGGAATATTGGATATTGTTGCACCTTTACCGCCTCATATGGTCCAAAGTTTTAATCTTTTGTCTTTTAATGAGAGTGATGCTGAAACAGAGTAATCTATCTCTATTAAATCAATACATTACTGCAATAGTGAGGGAATAGGTGAATCTTGATTCTATTACGTTTTTTTGCCCCTATCCCTCATTTTTTTGAAGCTTTTTTATAGATTCTAAGGCTAATTTTTTACGATCTGCACTCTTTGTATAAAGAGATGCCATATTATCATTTGTCCAGCCAAATAATGCTTTCAATTGTGATACTGTTGCACCAGAATTAGCTGCGCGTGTTGCTGCTAATTTTCTCAATCCATGCGCCGATTTTTTGATACCTGCTTGAGTACATGCCTTGTAAAATACACTTCCGAAACTATTTTTGTGTAATTTTTGGCTGTATTTACCACAAATAAATGTTTCATCACCAATAGGACCAGCTTCAAGCGTTTTGGCTAATTCCGGTAAAATAGGAAGAAAAACATCTGTTTTAAATTGGCTCTTTTCTGTTTTGAGATGGATGATATTATCTTTGACATCTTTCCAGCCAATGCGAACCGCATCACCACGACGCAAGCCCGTATATAAAAGAACATCAATCCAGACACGTTCATGGGTACCATGATGCCATTTGTGATAATATTTCTCAACATCTTCTTCTGTCCAAACAGGAAAGCCGTCTTTATTTTTGGTAGATGGTCTTTTGACTCCTAAAGTCGGATTATTCTCCAAAAGACCTTGATCAATTGCCCAATTAAACAGCCCATTAAGGGCTTTCAGAAATTCTCTAGCCATTGCTGGCGTTTCTTTCCGCCGTTCAACGCCGGCTATGATATGTTTTTTATCAATTATTTGGTATGGAACGTTGCCTATTGTATCGCATACCTTTATAAGGATACGTTCTCTCTGTTCTTGGGTTCCTTTAGCAAGATTATGCCAATTAGAGCTGTTAAAGTATTGTTTAAGCAGCCATGCAAATGAACCTTCAACAAGTTTACCAGTTTTTGATTTAGGAAGTATCAGTCCTTGTAACTCGGCAAGTGCGCTTTTGTAGTTATCAACAAACTCTTGCGTTCCATAGGCACCGCGTATTCTAATGCGTTTGCCATGACCAATACGTACATACCATACAATTTTGCCATGTTGAGTAATTTGTTTAACGAGATGAGGAGGACGTGGTTTTGGCATGGTATTTTACATCTTAGAGAGTGCGGTTTCGTAATATTCATTCTTTGACAAATCTAAAAGTTTGTCTGGGTGGTTAACTGAATTTGGTATTGGAATATCGGATTTAAGATAGATAAGCAGTTCACCGGTAGGTTTGATTTCTACGAGTTCACAACCTTGTTTTTTAGCTTCTCTTAAAGCGCG
>NZ_JBHIMQ010000016.1:0-16950 GCF_042194225.1 Bartonella sp. MR110HLJHH
AGGCGCGTGACCCCATGAAAATCCCCCAAATGATCTAAACTTGTTCCACGCGCAAATGTGAGTAAATTATCCCGCGCTACTTCATTAATTCGCTGGCGCAACAGCAACTCTTCATAAGCCGCCGTTTGCAATTGAATGACAACCGGATCATAAGCCGTCTTTTCCACATTATAAGGGATATGATGCGCCGCAAAAAGCTCAGTCAAACGCGTGATCTTTTGCTCTAAAATTGCTTCAACAGAAAGCTCTTCAATAATTTGTGGCAAAGGAAGTTGTGGAGGGGGAATTTGTGGCCAAGGAAATTGTAGAATGGATAAAGGTTCAAACTCTGTCATCACCAACCTCTAAATTGATGCTCATTGGCTCTTGGTGTGACCAATCTCCCAAATGCCCATCGGGATAAAAAACACCCGTTAAAACAAAATGGAATGTACCTTCACGCGTTGCTTTTGTCAGATCAATCCTCTGCAACGAAAACCCAGGCTCTCCACACTCTGGATCATCGAGTGCTTCAACAATTGCTTGATAAAGCTGCATCATCGTCGCAGGATCAGCATTGGCATCTTGGAATGCTCCAACATCACATCCATAATGACGACGCAAAACCCGTGTCCCAATTCTTGTCGTCAGACATTTACGAAGTGACTGTTGGCAATGTGCCCAACCATATAAGAGAGAGCCATCCTTTTCGCTTATCCCACACCGCATGCTTTAAGCACCCTTCGTTGTCTTCGTGGTAGAAACAGTTGGGGGCGCAGAAACAACAGGGGCTGGTTTTTCAGCGATCTGACCAAGCAACAACGGATATTTAGCCGCTTCCTCACTTAAACAAATTTCTTCACCTTTGCCCAGTGAACGTTGACCAGCAACAAAATCGGCATTGGTTAAAATAACATAAGTGTTCTCACGCATGATAAACTCCTTTAAAGGGGGTAAGAGGTTGTGGAGGGACCCATTTTGACCCCACCGTGTTTGTGGCTTGCGCCAACAGATTTTTGATTGTGCTGCAAATCTTCTGCTTGAATGTGCACACTACCCGTTAATTCAACACGGGTTGATTGATGAGAAAGCACCAAACCTTTTTCACTCAAATGGATTTGGTTTTCCCCATGGGAGAGAATGAGTTCATCCTTCGTGATACGCAAAGTACCATAAGAGCCGTCACTTTTCTTTCCTCCTTTGTGCTGTAAGAGCTTTATCTCGTTGCTAAAGCGTGTCTTCTAAATGAATAACTTTTCGTTTCTTATCGAAATATTTTCCTCAGACTTTGAAGCCTGTTATTTAAATTATCAACTTCGTGATCGATCCTTTTAATCTCTTGATTTAATTTATCAATATGTTCATGATGTTTAGAAATCACTTCTAAATAATATAATGATTGAGACTGATCCTTAAGCTTATTTGCTTCATTTAATTCTCGAAAAGCCTCTGTTCTTTTCTCAACATGCTCAAATAAAGTAAAAACCTTCTCGAGCCGTTCAAAAATTGCAGCATTCCGCTTTTGCGTTATTTCATATTTATAAGTCAGTTGCTTGTTATTTGGCATATTTTTCAGCAATGCAAAATAGAGTGCCTGCTGTTCAAAAGCTATTCTCTTCAAGTCCTCTACCGCCACCCCCAATATTTGCATTGTATCGTTCCATCCTCTCTCCGCATTGTCTTTTTCAAACTTTGCTGAATCCAACTTCTGAACCGCATCATCACGTTCCTTAACAACTTGGGAACAAAATAATTTATCTATACCCGTATAGCCATGCGAGGTAGATAAAAGATATATTAGCAAAAATATGATAAGCAATAAGCCTTCCCTCAACAGAACTTTTTTTGTAAACATTTTTTATTTGCTCGTATGCAATAAATTAAAATAAACAATTAAATTTGTATTGAAAAATTAATAATGAAATTTATTAAATCTATTTAGAATAATCTATGATAAAAATAAAAAGGGATAAATTGTACACAAATTAAATACTCAACAAACAAAATAAAGCTATAAAAACTAATTTATTCAATAAAATAGTCATAGATTTTTCTGTCTAGCTTTATATCTCTATAGGAGCAATTTAATCACTTTATAGGTGACTTTAAAATATTTTAATAGGATATTATAATTACTTCAAAAATAACATTTTGATTAATAAATATACTAACAATTATAAAATGATGCGTATACAAAACGGATAACCACAATCAATGTAGTGATCAACTACTTTATAATATAGATTTGTTTGTTTTATCCGTAGCAGCAATAAAAAAGTTTGTGTTTTTACATAAATTCAAATTTATTCATTTTTTATATTATATTTTATGCTATTACTTTTAAGTTAATAAAGATCATAGAGTTTTAAACTGATGAGATGCGTTCTTTTCTCAATGTACGCTCATTAATATTTGATGTAGGAATATTTACTTTACATCATAAAAATGCATTTACAATAATAATATTTTATATAGGATCCTCCTCCCATGTAATGTGGTGAATAATGAAAACATCAATAACGAGGAGGAAATCATAGATCATACAGAATGTAAGTAATAACTAAAGAAATTTACCTGAAATTATTTTTCAGGGAAAAGTTGGTTTGCTCTACAAGTGGGGAGGATAAATGAAACAACAATATATTTTAGGAAAATACACACATATTGTTGTTCGTGAAGAGGATGCTATTTTTGGTGCAGGTTCAAAGCAGTTTATTATCAATGATAAAAATTTTTGGGAGAACTTAGTGCTTATTGCGGCACAATGGATCAAAAAAAAGACAGTAGATGAAGTTTACAATTCACTATCATTAATCATGTTAAAAGAAAATTTTGACCGTGCGTTTGATTTTCTTGTTTCTAACCATTTTCTTGTCAAAGCTGAAACATCAGACAATATCCTCAATAATCGGTATTCCAGAAGTCATCTCCATTATCAAATGTTATGGTATGCATCCAACCTCTGTTCAGCATACTCTTTTGCAAAAAAGTGTCGTCATTTTAGGGGGTGGTGGGATTGGTAATCATGTATCAGCAATGCTTGCATCCTCTGGCGTTAGAAAATTGACTCTTGTTGACAATGATGTGATCGAGATGACCAACCTTACCAGACAAATTCTTTTTACTGAAGAAGATATCGGTCTTCCGAAAACAACAGTTCTTAAACGTGAGCTGATGCGGAGAAACAGCCAAATTGAAGTTCATGAATTACAAATGTTGATTACTGAAAAAGAGGATATCAACAAATTACCCAAAGCTGATTTATGGATCATTTCTGCTGATTCACCTGTTCAGCTAGGCCTATGGATCAATGAATGGTGTGTGAAAAATAAACAAGCCTATATAAATTCCGGTTATGTTAATGATATAGCTGTCTTTGGTCCATTTTACATACTTAAGAAAACTGGTTGTTACGCATGTAGCTCGTCTATAGGCAATCTTCCGGCAAAAAGTGATCATCTTATTTATGAAGCTTGTATTATGGTTAATAATAACTTCAAAGTTGCTACATTTCCCCCTGTTAATGCACTTTCAGCTGCCATGTGTGCTAATGATGCTCTTAAATTTTTGGGTGGTTATGGAAGCCTTCTTTCCACGGATCGCCGTGTGGGGATATGGAGCAGCCAACTTTTCACAGAAGAGCGTTCTCTAAAGAAAAATCCTCACTGTAAGGTTTGTGGAACAACACAATGAACAGACCTCGCACCCTTGCTCTCAACTATGGATCCTATAATGCTGTCCGCATGCTGATCGGCGTTTACCATGCTATTTTTTTAATGTCCATGGGAGTTAGTCTGGCGCAATTAGCTCTGCTTCAGGTTGTCTTTTCCACCACCATCCTGCTGCTTGATTTTCCCTGCGCTGTTTTATCTGACAGATATCGACGTAAATATTCCGTTATGGCTGGGGTCTTTATGACAGGAATATTTTATCTTCTATGCCTTCAAGCTCCCAATATGACGGCACTTATTATTGCGCAAATTCTCTATGCAGCGAGCATTTGCATCATTGTCAGCGCCATTGACGGATGGATTTACCATTCTCTAGGCGATAAACAGGATCACTTTTCGCATTATGCTCATCTCTACCACCAAGTTAACTCTTTCGGAAGTATTCTCAGTGGGATTATAGGAATTGGAACGATCTATTACTCTGGACAATATTTTATGGGATATATCATCTCATGCCTCATGATGGGATTTATTTTTTTGATATTCCTTATTGTTCCTGAAGAAAAGAAAACGACAATTGAAACATCCAAAACAAAAACAATCTTGCACAATGCCAAGGAAACGCTTTGGATCTTTCAAAATACAGTAGGAGGCGCATGGTTTATTTTCCTCATGTGCCTTTTTAGCGCTGGTATTCAAATTATTTATCATTTCTGGCAACCGATAATACTTTCAGGGGGGAAAATTAATCACCTCAACGGTTCGCAAATGCTCGTCTTGATGTGCTGCCATATTGGAGCCTTTTCAGCACAATATTTTTCAAATTTACTGATGTCTAAGTATCATGTTCTTGATAAAAAATATAAGAATTCTATAAAATATTTTTCCTTCTTTTCTGCGCTGATGTGCATAGCGCTCTATTTTTCAGTTCATAGCCATCAAACTGCTGCATCAGTCATCGCCTTCTCTTTAATCCATGGATTTATTTGCACTGTACCGATAGGGGCCAAAAGCTTATTTTTCTCAGAACTTAACCAAAAACAAACGCAGCATATTTCCGGTATTGTTGGTGCTGTATCTTTTAGCGGAAGAATATTTTCAATTACAGTATTAAGTATTATTTCTTTTCTTCCTGCAAAAGTTTCTCCATCTTACTACCTAATATTACCGACCATTACTTTTTTCATGTGTGGTTTGGTTGTCATGAGATGGATGAAACACTCTCACAAGTCTCTATGAGAGGAAAATTTTTAAAATTATCACCCACAATGTTTTCTTCTAAAAGAGATCTATACGTTTTTGAGAGCATTGCCACATCCAACTTTCAACATACAATGAAATTATAAAGCAATATGTTGATTTATAATCATAATATAGCAAACTCGAATATTGTAAGATCCTTTCTTTTAAAATCTGTTTTTATGGTTGAAACAATCAAAATCATTGCTTGCACATCATACGTGGAGAAAGCCGTATAAATAAAAACAATTTAGAAAAGAAAAATGCCTCTGATGAACTCCCATAATCAAAGTCTATCACAACATGGAAGCAGGTGTATAATATGCCTCGTGGCATCTTCATAAGTATACAAATGGTGTGGCTCTATAAGACTTTATATGCCTCACAGAAACTTTTGCATTTTATACCATTTAAGAGGTGCCGTCGCAAAATAGGCTTATACACATTAAGAGATATCTCTTTAACACAAGTGCATAAATTGGCAACACAAGTATATTTGTGTTTAGAATATTCTTTTTATATGAGAGGCATAATCCCAACGGGATAAACAAAAGCGTAAGACACATAATCTTCATTATTTAAAAGACACGACCATAGAGATTTATGAAAATTATAAAACTGAATTAATAAGATGATGATAGAAATAGGAGATAACTTCCACCTTTTCCGCTTTTATATTTTTTCAAAATTAAAAAGATTCTTCCGTTTTTAGAAATGACTCGTTAGCAAATATATACAATATTTTCTCCCCTATTTGATATATAAAAGCTGACATAACGGATAAAGCAAAAGCTTAGCAAAACAACGTCATAAGATAATAAATGTGCCACCAAACAATTGGAACGATATAGAGAAGTCAAAAACACTTTTTGGAACAAAATCCGTAACATATCTAGCTTTACGGCCGCTTATTCTTACAAATGTTCGTGCTGCTCCCTATGTCCATAAAAATAAATAAGCAATCCTTAGCTAAAAAATATGCAACGTCAATGTGATGCTACAACAGAGATTCGCTTTCCTTTATCAACAAAAGCATGAGAACTTTTGAAACAAACCCATCTTTCTCGGGATATTTTTTTCCACAACTGATCATATTTCCTTTAATATAAATTGGCATAGCGATTTACGTAAAACATATTGCGCTTAAAACATCCCCCATTGGTTTTGCTTTAGTTTACGCCATTAGAAAAAAAGTTTTTGTAACTTGTTTCATGAAACATAAAATAAAAAATAAACACAGGAATTAAGAAAATGAGCAACCACACGCGCTACTAACGCAGGTATTACAATTTCGCAAATAAATTTAGATGGAAGAAAGATAAAATAGCACCACTCTATACCAAAACAGCCGATAGAAAACGTCTAGCAAGAAAAGCAATTAAAAAGCTTCACAAAATTGGGATTAGTAGAAAAGCAAATGGGCACAAATTACTGAAAATAAAATTCCCACACACAATCGACTACTTTTATAATAATAGATGGCGGAGAGGAAGAGATTCGAACTCTCGAGAGCCTTTTGAGCCCTACTCCCTTAGCAGGGGAGCGCCTTCGACCACTCGGCCACCTCTCCGACAGAGAGGCATAAATGGTATCAACAGAAAGTTCAAGACATTTTCGACTTTTTTCCCAAATATCTGAAATTTTTCTCCTACTGAGCCCATAGGGATAAAAAGTTAACAAAACAAAAATTGTGTCTTTTTTACCACATTATCTCGAATAGTACATGTATACATTACAAAAAGGTAATTTCATATTTGAAACTCTAAAAAGATTAGTATAGCTAAGGTAACAAGTGCCGCGTATTTTATTTATGTCTTTGTCCTTAATGCGTTAGGTGAATGATACTCTTTAGAAGAAGATTAAACGGACCTCGGAGATCTTATATGAATATTAAATCCCTCTTTTTAAGCTCTACAGCAGCTTTTTTAGCAATTTCTGGAGTACATGCTGCTTCAACAGTTATCGCCGAACCCGAACCTGTAGAATATATTCGCGTTTGTGATGCCTACGGAAAAGGATATTTTTATATCCCTGGAACAGATACCTGCATACGTTTATCAGGAAATGTTCGTGCTGATTTTATAGGCGGTGATAATATCGATGCAACAAGCGAAACTGAACTTAGAGACAAAAGAAAAACCTATGGCGCATCATCACGGCTCACCCTTGTTTTTCAAGCAGCTTCTGAAACAGAAATGGGAACACTCCGTTCATATGCAAGAATTTTCTCAAGCTGGGGTGATGGTAGAGACAGCGCTGGTGCAAGGCTTTCAGCCGCTTACATTGAACTGGGTGGTTTTCGCGTAGGTCTTGATGACACAATTTTCAACAGCTGGACTGGTGATTATGGAAATGTTCTCAATGATGATAGCATAGCACCTGCCGGCACAACACGCACCAATTTTATTTCCTACACCTTTAATGGTGACTCCGGCTTTTCTGCTATTATCGGAGCTGAATTAGGCAATAATTCAGATTCTCTTCCTGGAACAACAGGATACTATATTGATAAAGATGATAAGCTTGTTTCTATCACGAAGGATACTCCTCTTCCAAGTAAAGCAATTAAAAATTACACCCCGAATGTGGTTTTGGGTATAAAGTTTATGCAAAAATGGGGTGGTTTTTCAGCGGTTGCAGCATATGATACTTACTACAAAAAGTGGGCTGGAAAAGTACGTGCAGATTTCAATATCAATGATCGTTTCAATCTATGGGTAATGGCTGGTTATAAAAATGGCCTTGATTACTACACAGTAAATGAAAATGATGAGTTATCACGAAAAAGCACAACGATTTATGCAAACTGGGGCGGTAAATGGGCTGCTTGGGCAGGTGCCACTTACAAACTCACTCCAAAGGCAAATTTAAATGCACAGGTTTCTTATAGTGCTGTAAAAACTTTTGCAACTTCTGTAAATATTGCATATACGCTGGTTCCAGGATTTGTAATTACACCTGAATTAACCTATGTTAATTGGAATGATGATCGCATTGTGACGGATAAAAATAATGATGAAAAACATTTATTCAATAAAAAAAGTGCTTTTCAAGGTATGATCCGTTTACAGCGTTCATTCTAATCCTATTTAAGCTAAAGATTTTAAAAACTGGCAACATAAGTTGCCAGTTTTTATTTTTGCAATCAAACATCATGAGCATCTTTCTTGATACTTATTTTCTTGTCTTTTTGACAAAAATTACTGACTTTCACAAAAATATTCTCAGAAAATTAACCTAATGTGCTTGATAAGAACACTGCGTAGGCGGTGCTTACACATCAATTCAAACAATCTCTTGCGTGCCCTTTAAAGGTGAACAAATACCTTTGCTTTATTACCAAATTGGTCTTTCTTGGTAATTTACTTTTCACCTTTGTTAATTCAGCTCATGATCTTCTCAGATAAATTCTACACTGAACAGATAAAATATTGAAAAAACAAGACATCATTGTGTTTTTTATATGCATGAATGTGTCTTCTATTAACATCCTAAAACACAACATTTTACAACACTGCCTCGCATTAAAAAACTTAATCATCAAGAAACATGTTGTCAAAACGATGAAAATATCCTCCAAAGCAATAAAAGAGAAAATAGATATGTCTTCAAAAAATGAATTGACCTCTTCCCCTTCTAAAGAATAGAGACTCCTATCAGTAGCAATCTGTAAACGACCCACCTTTTTTTGAATCTGCATCACATTGATTTATAATGATAATCTATTATTTTGCATGTTGAATTAACCAAAACCTTTCACTTGTACATGACAAATGGAGAGAGCCATGTGAAAAAAACAAGTAAAGAAAATCCTTTTATGCATCGTTTTAAGTTCCAAGGGCTGTAGTAACATTGAGATCTGGCAAAGTATATAATGGTGCTAGGCACTTTTATTAAGCATAAAAATGAGAATACACTTCATAGAGGATTTTAGATTATATTCTTTATGAACGTCGCTGTAAAATATGTGTTGTGATACAGACTAAAAGACATTTCTTTAAAACAAGCATGTAAATATACAATACAAGACCATTTTGATTGAAGCGTTTTATCTTGCGTAAGGAACATGCCATCATATACGCAACATCTTGACTTTACTCGTTTTTAAAGGAAGAAAAATATAAGACAAAGAAACAGTAAAATTTAATCTCTGCAAATCACAGAGCTTTCTGTAGAGTTATGTTTCCATAAAACGCCTTATACCGTACATGGGATTTTTTACACGATTAATGCTCTTTTTTACATAAAGCCCATTGGCAAAAAGAAGCCTCTCTTGATAAGAAAAAGGCTTACACGTAATCATATTTTCAATTAAAAAGCATTGAATTCACGGAAAATACTTATCAACCAATGCATAAAGAATTGCTGCTGTTTCAACATCTAGAATCCCATCATAATTTTCTTGACGAAAATGAAGTTGAAATGCTCGGATCAAATCTTTGTATCCTGTTTGGGTACACGCAGCAGAAATGTCATATCCATAACATTTTAGCTTCGCCAAAACATCTTCTTTGGATGGAAAATTCTTAGAGAATTGCTCTTGATAATGACTTTTTAGTTCATCATCATACCATGCTCCTATACCTGCCCTATAAAGTTCTCTCCATGGAAAAGCTGCTCCTGGATCACTTTTCCTTCCAATGGCAATATCACTATGTCCCACAACATCAGTTGGCATAATATCGGGATACCGTTGAAGAATATTCAATGCAAGCTCCTTAACGGCATCAATTTGTATTGGATTATAAGGAGGAAATATACTCCCCTCATCATGATAAGCCATAAAATCAACTGTCTCTTCTGGAGACTCAGAATGACCAGTCGCTAAATTAACGATTTCAATCCCGATAGATGCATCATTGAGATGACTATGCCCAGTCCATGAACTCACACCCGCATGCCAAGCACGCTCATTTTCATCGACCAGATTAAAAATACGCATGTCCGTAAAGCCTGCCTCACGATATGTCTGCTCTGAAGGATCAGGAACAAGATAGTGTGCACTAACCTTTTCTCCTGTAAGCGCCATAACCGAGGATTTAAAATCAAGAGCCGTATAATGCATGACGAGAAAACGAACGCGACGATTAAAACTCTTGACAGAACGATAACTGTTGTAATCAATCTGATACATAAAAGCCCTTTCTTTTTTGCTTAAAAAGACCACTGCGCACCACAACAAATAGGACACAAATTGTTAAAAAATTTGCAACGAACTTCCTATCTAGATATTAAGAATTACGCCTAAAATTTGTTCATCAAAAACATTGACACTCTTATCAACAATTAAGACACATTTTTATTTTTCCCACACACACGCGTAAAATGTTTTTAACCACATTCACCAACACACCGCATTAAATATTTTCCTCAAACAAATTCCTAAAAATTACCAATCAAAAGAAAAACAAAAGCATAAAATGATCACTCCTTAAATTTTCACGTCTTACAGAAAAAATAGTTTTTCCTGTTATCAAATTGAAAAATATCGCCCCTCGGAAGCGAACTCCCAACTATCGCGCAATCACACAAAACTTATAGGAAAAATTTTATGAGCTCTTTACAACAATTTATTATCAGATAACTGAATGGCACATATTCCAATAAACTGGACGTATTTTTCAATAAAATTTGCAAAGCTTTCCTGTAAATGACACGACTTCTTGTCTTTTCACAACATCACTTTTTGATTTACAAAGAATCTTAATTATTTACAACGCTTGAGGCACACGAAGCCCCTGGATTCCTTGTCATAGGCTCTATTAAAGATAACATATTGATTTATAATAATAATTAATCATTTATAAATATTGAATGCAGCGAGCCTAATATAGTAAAGTTTTTCTTAATCTTGAATCAATCAAAGTCATTTAATTACACATCAAAAGAAAAATTAATCTATAGATAAAAACCACCTAAGAAAAGGATAAAAATACTTCTTATAATAGAACGTTCAATAATTTGAGCAATATTTTTACGTCCCCATAGAGGTTCATTTGCTTTTCTCAGTTTGCAAATATCTTTTTAAAACCAACCAAGCTGCATATTCTTGTAAGACGACACCTAAAAGTGGTCGCGTATAGGGAAAAGTTACACGATCATCGTCATAACCTTTCATCCGTATAGTCATCGTGGCATGTCCAAGGCTTTCTTCTTGATTTTCTAATGTCTCGATAGAAGGTGATAGGCTCACTTCAACCTCAAGATTTGGAATATTTTTTGTACTTTTTTCTATGGGTTGAAAATATTTTAAAAGCTGCGGATCATTGGAAGACCAATGAACCTCTGCATGCATCGCTAATTGTTTACAAGTAGTAGTCACTTCTGCACCAACCAAATAGGGGTGAAAATGATTTTCAAATTCTTCCACGAAATGTTGTTCCAAGGGCGCTTCTGATTGACCAATCAGCTGCACAAGAACATAGGGACTTTTCCATAAAAAATGCCGTTCAAATGGCTCATTTTCAAGATGACAATCAACCCACTGCGCAATGGTACTTTCATCAATTCCAATCAAAGTCCATGCATACCTCGCACGCGATACAGAAGAATATTTCTTCTCATTGTGTTCTAAATAATTCTCTAAAAGCGCAAGAGCCTGTGATGGTGGACCAGGCAAAACAACAAGCGTACTTCCATCGCAAGAGAGATAAAACCCTGGTGCTGTACCCGTAGGATTATCAAGCACGGTTGCTGTCTCAGGAAACAATGCTTGACGCGCATTACTCTTATCCGCCGTAATCCCTAATCGTTGTAATTGACCTTTTATTGTTTGCCAAACATCTTCATGATGTACCAAAGGCTGCTGCACGGCTTTTGCAACCGCATCACGTGTTATGTCATCTGATGTTGGTCCCAATCCCCCACTGATAATGATAAGATCTTCTTGTCCAAGACAAGAAACAACAGTTTCACTGATTTGCTGTAATTGATCAGCACAAACAAAATGACGTGTGACTTGAATATTTCTCTTGTTTAAGCTTTGGCTTAGATCTTGTAAATTCGTATTCAAATATTGTCCTGAAAGGAGTTCATCACCAATAGTAATAATTGCCGCATGACAAATAGAGACAGGTTTCATGAGAGAATTGCGAACAGCTTCAGCCATTTGACGGGTAGAGGCTACACCTCCTAGATCGTAAGATACAGTTTTTCCAGCACGAATAACCTGATCAACACTCTCAGACAGTTGTTTTGCTGCATCTTTAAAGCCTAAATGTTCTAAGAGTAAAGCCGTGGTATAAAGCATCGCAGAAGGATTTGCTTTATTTTGTCCAGCAATACGTAGTGCGCTTCCATGAACAGGTTCAAAATAAGCAATCTCGCTCCCCACATTTGCACTAGGTGCAAGCCCCAATCCTCCCATTACTCCAGAGCCAAGATCAGAGAGAATATTGCCAAACATATTTTCAGCAACAATCACGCCAAACTGCTCTGGCTTCGTTACAATCCACAAAGCAACTGCATCAACATTATGAATATCTGCTTCAATTTCCGGATAGTTTTGCGCAATTTTCTCAAAAATTTCTCGCGAAAATTGTCCACTTTCTCGCATAACATTGGGCTTATCAGCAAAAGTAACTCGCCTCACGCCATATTTTCTTGCATAAGAAAAAGCGTATTCAAATAACCGCTCTAAACCAAAGCGTGTCTGCAAACGGACTGTCCACGCAGCTTCCTCAAGCCCATATTTTGTCAAATTGGGATGTCTTAACCAAGCGGCTGCTTCAGGAGTGATACCCCGAAAATCCAATCCAGCATAAAGACCTTCACTATTTTCTCTGATAACATAAAAATGAAAAGGTTTTTTCGGACCAAAGATGTATCTTATAGGGCGTATATTTGCAAACAACCCTAATTTTTGGCGAAGCTGAAGTACAGGAGAAACATAGGCAAGGTTTTGCTCTTTTAAATGCGGTTCAAGTTCTTTTAAAGCCGCTTCTTTTCCTTTACTGGTCACAGCTCCAAGTAAAATCGCATCACTCTGAGTAATTTTTTGCCAAGTTGCTTGAGGGACAGGATCTCCTTCCTGTTTCCAACATTCAAAACCAATATCACCATAAGTAAACTCTATTGGCAATTGAAATTGCTCTAAGACCATCAGCGCAGCATCACAAACCTCTGGTCCTATCCCATCACCAGGTAATACAAGAACTTTCTTTTTCATAATCCCTCCATCCATTCATCAATGACTGTATCCGTCATAACAGGATTATCCTCCCACAAACGCGTACCAGCACCAGAGATGATCTTATATTCATGATTGAAACAAGGACTTTTCGTCTGATTATCTACCGTTGCAAGTTGTGACTTTTCTCCCACTAAAGCTAAAAACTTCCCCTTATACTTAACTATTTCATCTCTAGCATCCATCGCCAATAAGAGTTTAAAGCCTCTTGTCATGCGTTCAATTGCCACGCTTTTTTGTTGATCAGGAGCCTCCAATAAAACTCTTTTTTTCATAATGCCAGAAGGATGCATAAAACCATTGAGTATTTCCAAAGCTCCTGATAAATCATTATTTTCTAAGTAAACAAGAATATCTCCAAGGCGCCGTTGCAAAACCTTATCAGGATAGCCAGGTGCATTCACAGCAAGCACAGCTTGAACATTGGGAAGCCGTGCTGCCAATATTTGTGCCAACATTCCAGCCATAGAAAATCCCACAAGCACTGCGGGCTCTTTAAAATAGCTTTTAAGTTTTTCTTCTATAAAAGATAAAATATCTACAGCAGAATGATTGAGAACATGAGAATTCTTAGGAAAAAGAGAAAGCGTATCCAGCAGAGTGACAGGGAATCCTTTTGATAAGCATAGCTTTGTCAATGGAGAACAAAAAACACCACCATCCCAAATTGGCATTACAGGAGAAAGAATAATAATAGGAAGGCTCATTAATCAATTCCTCCCCTTATTTTAAAACATGCATTAGAGCCAAAACTTTTCCCACCCAATATAATGAAAATATGTTGAAACTCTAGGCTCATACTCCCCCCCATCATAATCGATTTGTTAAACTCAAACTAAGCTTGTAACAAATTTTAAACCCATTCAATCCAATAACTTAATAAAAAAAATTCATCTAATGTACAGGTGCCCCATTTGTGTAAAACATCAAAAGCATTTCCGCATAATGCTTTCTTTTTATCATTTCACTCAGCTCATTTCTGAGGTCATAAAATGACGCGCTTTTTGAATATAAATGATAAAACCAATCATACAACACACAGCTAACAAAGTGGCCATAGCCCGTGGGCTATGACCAGAGATTTTTCCGATAACCGCTGCACTTAGCGCCGCACTTCCTAATTGCAAAGATCCCATAACACCAGAAGCCGCTCCCGCAGCTTTCGGATGCGATGAAATAGCCAACGCTGTTCCTAACGGCAATAAAAAACCATTACCAAAAGTCAGAACAGCAATAGCCAAAAAACTTGTCACAAGGGGCCATGGGCTTAGATACATTTGCACAGCAAAGAGCACGCCTCCTATAACAAAAATAATGTATCCTCGACAGACAGTCTTTTCCATAGACTCGCGTTCAAAAAACCATCGCGCCAAAAGATTTCCCAAAATATAGGGCAATGAGACACCAATGTAGCTATAACTAATGTGTATTGGTGATAGACCCAAAGTCGTGAGTAAAAAAGGCGATTCCACAATATAAGCAAAATAAGCTATGTAAGAAAAACACGGAATAAGTGCATAAAAAATAAATTGTTTATTTCTAAAAACGCCTAAATATGCCTTCATCAATCCTACAGGAGAAAAATGCTGCCGTTTTTGAGGGGGCAGAGTTTCCGTTAGCACAAAACAACACAGCAAAATGGTCAAAAATATAAAAAAGCTTAAAAAGATAAAAGTTGCCTGCCAATGAAAAGCTTGTATCAAAAGTCCACCAATGAAAGGTGCAAGTGCTGGTGACATTCCAATAAAAGGGAAAACAATCAAATAAAGTTTTCCGGCTGCTTTTTTATCTAACAAATCATTGATAATTGCACGACTTAAGACAAGTCCCGCACAAGCACCAAGACCTTGCAAAAAACGTAACACAAGAAAAGCGTGAATATGAACCGTATAAATCGCACCAAATGTTGTAAATAACCACAAGAATAAGCCCAATAGAAGTGTTTTTTTACGCCCAAAATTATCACTCAGCGGCCCATAAATGAGCTGTCCAAGTGCCAATGCCAACAAAAAAACTGCCACTGCACTCTGAATTTGAGATTGTGTCACTTGATAATATTGACGCATCTCTCCCAGTGCTGGTAAAAAAATGTCGGTAGAAATCAATCCCCCCGTCGATAAACATACAATAAGTATAATGAATGGTAATGTATATTTATGAATCATAAAGAAAATCACACTTTTAGTTAGAGATTAAATAGTATTTAATTAAATATAACAAATATAATTATATTTTATGCTTATACATACAAATAATAATTATTAAAAGTGTTATTATTTTACTTTGTAAAAATATTATTTTTCTTATAGACAGCGTTTTGTTTTACGGACTTCATGGGACAAAAAGTTATTCCCTAAATAAGCTTTCCTGTACACACATCTTGCTATAACACACATCAACCTTTTTCAGAAACATCATAGACAAAATGCACTGATATTACATACCTTCTCCGCGACAACAATGGTATTCTCATACAATATCGAGTGAAATGAATCTACAAAATTCAAGGAAGAAAAACGGTCTATTGACGGCTCTACTCCAAAATTACGACCGTACAAAGCCCACTTCTAACACAACAATAGCTTGAAAAGCCTATCAACATAAACCTTTATTGTAAAGAATTTAGGTCTAACAGCTCATAGAGTATAATGACACCCCTGCAAAAAAACAAATATACTTTGCTCATTGCATGAAACTTTTTACTTAAGATAAAAAATTAAAAAACTGTATAACATATTGATAAATATAATACTGTAATTTAATATATTTTTATTTAATTGACTCATAAGAGCTGTGAATGTGCATAATAGAAATAACACGCGTCCCATTACTGATACCCCTTACAGTTGAAGGAAAAACATATACAGAGATTAGTTTACGACGTGCAAAAGTTAAAGACTTAAGAGAAATAAGCAAAAAGGAAGGGATCAAGCAAACAATAGAAATGATTGCCTGTCTTTCGGGATGGTCTTATGATATGATCAACAAACTTGATGAGCATGACTTTTCAAATATCAAAGATATTTTGGACTCCTCAGTAAAAAAAGCGCTCGACAAAATAATCAGCATCAGTAACGATATTAAAATGACTTTGAAAAATCCATTCACAAGCTATGTCGAAAGTTTTATCCATAAAATAAAAACACTCATGGGAAAAATAATGAATGTCTGTATTTTCAGCAACACCATGTTGGAAAAATGCAAAAACAGTTTGTATAAAGATATATTTGAAACAAAGGATATAAAAAACATAAAAGAAGAAATCTTTAGCGACTATACACCAATAACAGTGCATAACCCTTCTAATACACCGATTCAAATGAACATTATAAATTACGGTACCTTCATACAAAATAGTCCATCAGAACATATGCATATTGCATCTCATCCCAAAACTGAAAACACAACAAAAAAGTCAATTTTGGATATAATCTTAAAATTGTCAGACATTGCCTCAAAAATTTTGAATCTGCCTTCTTGGTGTTGGGAGCTTTTACTTAAAAGATTGAAATAATTTTTCGAGCATCGTTTTGATATAGAGCAATAAGAGAAGGAAAAACAGCTTAGAACACTAATGTTTCTTCCTTCTCTTTTATCTCTCATAGCTTTTTGAATTGAATACTTTTGATATTTATTTTGAATAATTGAAGCATTCTTTTAATCATAAGTGCAATATAAAAAAACTAAAATTTTAGAAGACGCGCTGTTTTTACAAAAAAATGAAATAATAAAATAAAGACTCTAGAATTTTAAGTAATGATCACCGTCCTGTTTTCGATGTTTTCTGTCCTTTTTGGCGCATATCTATTCACTTTTGGAACATAATTGGCAAAAAGACATTGTATCTCCAGCATATTCAAGGAGATAAAACAT
>NZ_JBHIMQ010000017.1:0-12315 GCF_042194225.1 Bartonella sp. MR110HLJHH
AAAGATCCGCAAAAACGGGCGCAAATATATGCTGATTTACAACGTGAACTTATGCAAAAAGGACCTTATGCGTTTATTTACCAGCAATATAGCGTTGTCGCGATGACACCGGATGTCAAAAAATGGGTTTGGAATAGTGCACCGCGTATTTTTTATAGTAAAATTGAAAAATAAAAGTGTCTTTTGGTGTTGTCAAAGGTAAAATAGCTTGATCATAATTGCATGATGAAAATATTCTTTCATATAAAAGTCCTTCAGTTTCTTAAAGGATGAAACTGTGAGGGATGTTTGTGCTGTATATGATGGAGGTCGTTTATTAAGGGGGATGAATATAGAAAGTTATATTGGACAAGATCTTTGTTTGTGGCTACAGATTCTCTGCATCCCGAATATAGATTGATGTATGAGAGAATTATTTTATAGATGCTTAGTTTGATTAAATAAAGTTGATGTTTGATACTATGCTGTTTAAAAGATGAAAGAGCAAAATCACAACAGCTATGTGTGAAAAGGCATAAGAATATAATAGGAAAAAAATGGGAAAAAAATGTTGAAAAAATTTTCTGTTTTATTAGGCATAACAGCTTTTTTAAATGGGGCTATAGCATCAGCATTTAGTGCTTCATCTAAAGATATATTGGTGATGGCATGGAATATTGATTCAATGAGTAGTTTTGACCCAGCGCAAACTGTTGAAGTCGTGACGAGTGAGTTATTGACGAATATTTGTAGCGCGTTAGTACAATATGATGAACATGATCCTACAAAAATTCGCCCTGCTATGGCAAAATCTTGGGATGTTTTAGATAATGGCAAAAGAATAGTTTTTCATCTTCGTGATGATTTAAAGTTTAATGATGGAAGAACAGCAACGGCGCAAGATTTGGTATGGTCGATGCGGCGGATTATTAAATTAGGATTGAGCTATGCCCAATCTTTAATGGATTATGGGTTTACTAAAAACAATGTTGAAACAAATATTCAAGCTCTTGATGATAAGACTTTGCAATTAAAATTAGATAAACCCTACCCTATTCAGCTCATATTGACTGTTATTGGACAGTCTTATGCTTCTGCTTTGCTTGATCGGAAAACAATTGAAGCGCAGAGTATTAACGGTGATATGGGGAATAAATATTTAGCGACACATTCGGCTTGTGTTGGACCTTATAAATTGGTGAGCTGGTCTCCAGGAGATAAAGTTGTATTAGAGGCTACACAGCATTATTGGGGCGATGTGCCTAAAATTAAGAAGATTGTTGTGCAGCACGTAGCAGATTCATCAAGTCAAAGACTTCTTTTGGAAAAAGGTGATGTGGATATAGCGCGTGATCTTTCTTCAGAGGATATTTTAGATCTTGAAAAAAAGGGAGGCCCAGTCAAAATTAGTCGTGTTTTGCGCCCCCAGATTATTTATTTATCATTAAATAATAAGAATGCAATTTTTGCAAACGAAAAGGTTAGATTGGCACTTCGTTATTTGGTTGATTATGAAGGTCTTGGAAAAACTGTTTTGAAGGGGATTGCTATTCCGCGGGCAACTTATATGTCCTTGGGTGTTCCTGGTGCTTTGGATGAAAAAGAAGGTCTGCCTTTTAAGTTGGATTTGAAAAAAGCAAAACAGTTAATTACTGAGGCTGGTTATCCGAACGGTTTTAAAGCTAATCTTTTAGTTGGAAGCCTTAGTTATATGTCGTCTGTTGCACAGTCTATTCAAGCCAATGCACGTAAAATTGGTGTTGAGCTGACAATTGAAAAAATGGCACAAAATCAATTGTTGAGCCGTGTACGTGGTGGAAATTATGATACTGCTATTATGGGGTGGGGGAGTGCCGATCCTGATGGACATCCTGCCTCATTAAATCACGTGTTTAATCCTGATCCAACATTTACAAAAAAGCACAATATGTATTTGGCTTGGCGCGCTGGGTATTATGATGAAAATATTAATAACATGGTGATGGATGCTTTGTTTGAGAAAGACCCCAATAAGCGTATCATGCAATATCGTACTTTACAGCATTATGTGCTAGAGCATGGTCCTATGGTTTATTTATTTCAGACATATTATACCGTTGGTATGGGACCTGATGTCAAAAAATGGATTTGGAACAGTTATAGACTTTATTACAATGAAGCAGAAAAATAAAAAGAAGCATGTTATAGAGAAGGATTGTAGAACATGCTTAATAAGAGGTTGTTTCGTTATATAAAAAAAGGTATTTGCTTTATGTTTTGTCGCTACAGAGGGGATTTTTATAATGGTTTTGCCACTTTCAGAGACTGAAAGAGCTGTATCAGAAAAGCAGAAAAGATTATTTTTATGGGATTTTTTATGCAAAGGATTGAAACTTCTTATTTCAGTTTTTATCACATTGCTTGGGTTGGTGACGATCACTTTTTTTCTTGGTCATCTTCTTCCTCTAGATCCAGTTCTGTCTATTCTTGGTGATAATATCAGTCAGGAAGCTTATGATGCAATGTATTATAAGCTTGGTCTTGATAAGCCGTTGATTGTTCAATATTGGAAGTATCTTCATAATGTATTTTTATTTGACTTTGGAGATGCTTTAACTTCTGGGCGTCCTGTTCTAGCTGATATTATGCGTGTATTTCCTGCAACATTAGAGCTTGCAACCGTTGCTATTGTTATTGGCACAAGTCTTGGAATTCCATTTGGTGTTTTTGCAGCAATGTATCGCGATTCATTTATTGATTATGTTGTTCGTGTTTTTACACTTGTAAGTTATTCTACTCCAACGTTTTGGCTCGGTTTAATGGCTTTGTTAATATTTTACGCCAAGCTTGGCTGGGTTGGTGGTCCAGGACGTATTGATTTTCTTTATGAATATTCTTTCGAACCAAAAACAGGATTTTTCCTTTGGGATACTGCAAGCCAAGGACAATGGGAGGCTTTTGGTAATGTTTTTAGTCACATTATTATGCCTGCTTTGATCTTAGCTTTCGGTGCTATGGCTTATATTAGCCGTATGACTCGTGGGTTTATGATTGAGCAGCTTAATCAGGAATATATCATTACTGCACGTGTAAAGGGGTTATCGTGGGCACGAACGGTATGGGGACATGCCTTTAAGAATGCTGCTGTTCAGGTTATTACCGTTGTTGCGCTTTCTTATGCTTTTTTATTAGAAGGGGCTGTTTTAACGGAGACAGTTTTTGCTTGGCCTGGTTTTGGACATTACTTGACAAATGCTCTTTTAGCCGGAGATATGAATGCAGTTGTAGGGTGTACTTTACTTGTAGGATTTATCTTTGTCGCCATTAATTTATTTTCTGATTTGCTTTATCGCATTTTTGATCCAAGGACACGTTGAATATGACAGTAAGTAATCATCATAAATCGCAATCATCATCTTTTTTGGGCGGTTGGTTAAACGACCCTGTTCCAAGCTCCATAATTCAGGCGAACATACAGAGAATTTATCACGCACTGGTTAAGTTTTTTCATAACTTTTCGGCTGTATTCGGTCTGCTTATTATTTGTATTATTATCATATGTGCATTTTTTGCTCCTTGGATTGCTACGCATGATTTTCTTAGCAATGATCTAGGGCATCGGTTGCAGCCACCCTCTATGGCGCATTATTTTGGAACAGATGAATTAGGACGTGACATTTTTAGTCGCCTTGTTTTTGGTTCCCGTATTACTCTTTATGTTGTTTTTCTTACAACCATTATTGTAGGTCCAATAGGGCTTATTGTTGGAACTGTATCTGGTTATATGGGCGGATGGGTTGATACTGTGCTCATGCGCATTGTCGATATTTTTCTTGCTTTTCCAGGTTTGATTTTAGCTCTTGCATTTTCAGCCGCATTGGGACCAGGGATTGAAAATGCCTCTATTGCAATTTCAATTGCAGCATGGCCCCCAATTGCACGTTTAGCACGTGCTGAGACTTTGACAATACGTTCTTCTGATTATGTTTCTGTCGTTCGCTTGCAAGGGGCTTCTGCTTGGAGAATAATTTTGTTTCACGTTGCGCCCATGTGTATTCCTTCAGTGATTGTACGATTAACTTTAGATATGTCTGGCATTATTTTAACGGCTGCTGGCCTTGGTTTTTTAGGGTTGGGAGCTCAACTTCCAAGTCCTGAATGGGGTGCGATGCTTTCTTCAGGGCGGGAATTTATGATGACAAATTGGTGGTTGGCGGCAATACCAGGCTGTGCAATATTATTTGCAAGTCTTGCTTTCAACCTTTTAGGTGATGGTCTTCGTGATGTATTGGATCCACGCAATGGGTAATAAATTATTAGAAGTAGAAGATTTACGTATTTCTTTTCCTACAACGCGCGGCATTTCAGAAGTTGTGCGTGGCGTTAGTTTTTCTGTTGGAAAAGAAAAAATTGGAATTGTTGGTGAATCCGGATCTGGAAAATCGATGACTGGGCGCGCAATATTAAGGTTGAGTCCAAGAGCAGCCATTGTTAAAGCTAAAAAAATGTGCTTTGAGGATGTTGATTTATTGACCGCAAGTGAACCTCAGATGCGAAAAATCCGCGGGAAGCGTATTTCAATGATTTTACAGGACCCAAAATATTCACTTAATCCATTAATACGGATTGGTGAGCAGATTATGGAGGCTTACCGTATTCATTACCGCGTTTCAAAAGTTGAAGCGCAGGAACGGACTATATCTATGTTAGAATCTGTTCATATTCGTGATCCTGAACATGTGATGCGCCTATTTCCTCATGAAATATCAGGGGGGATGGGGCAGCGTGTGATGATTGCAATGATGCTCATTCCAAAACCTGATTTAATTATTGCCGATGAGCCAACATCTGCACTTGATATTACGGTCAGACGACAAGTTTTATCTGTATTAGATGAACTTGTGACAAAATCTGGAACGGGACTTATTTTCATTAGTCATGATTTGAATATGATTGCTGATTTTTGTGATCGTATTTTGGTGATGTATGCAGGCCGTGTGTTAGAAGAGTTGCCTGCTTCTGATTTGTCTCACGCTTGTCATCCTTATACGAAGGCATTGCTCGCGAGTTTGCCACGGCTTGATAATCCTGTTGATGTTTTGGCTGTTCCTGAGCGTGATCCTGATTGGTTACATAATCCTACGATTGTTAATGGTGTTGAGGAGGTTCCTCATGACAAATTGTGAGAATATTATTGATGTTTCTAATTTATCTGTAACTTTTGGTCACAGGCATAAGGCAGTAACAGTTGTTAAAAATGTTAATTTTCATATTAAGCGTGGTGAGGCTTATGGTTTGATTGGTGAATCCGGATGTGGAAAATCAACAATTTTGAATACATTGGTGGGGCTTATTCCAGATTATAGTGGAAAGTTCCTTTTTGCGGGACAAGAAGTCGAAAAGAAAAGAAGTAAAGATTTTTTACGCTGTATTCAAATGGTTTTTCAAGATCCTTATGCTTCACTTCATCCAAGAAAAATGGTCCATACGGTTCTTTCTGAATCTCTCAAAATCCATGGGATGGATAATCAAAAGGAGCGGGTGGAGGATGCTTTAGATTCCGTTGGTTTAGATTCTTCATTTCTTTATCGTTATCCTCATGAGCTGTCTGGAGGGCAGCGTCAGCGTATTGCTCTTGCACGTGCTTTAATTATTGAACCAGAGGTTTTGTTGCTTGATGAGCCAACATCTGCATTGGATGTGTCGGTACAGGCTGAAATTTTAAACTTGTTGAAATCATTACGCGTGAGAAAAAAGCTTACTTATTTGATGGTATCCCATGATCTTGCTGTTGTTGCACATATTTGTGAACGTGTTGGAATTATGCATAAAGGGATTATTCTTGAAGAGCTTAGCAATGATGAATTGCGTAATTTACATGCGCAACACGATTATACAAAGGAGTTTTTTGAAGCAAGCATAGAGCCTATTGTCCATAGAGAGCAAAGAGTATGATCGATTTTCCAAAAGAGAAAATACATTTTTCTGTTTTAGGTTTCAAGAAGTATTTAGTATCTTTGTTGTAATAGAGAGTTTTTGTATTTTTTATAGTGTGAAATCTTATCGATATAATTTATTGAGAGAAATTTTAGCTCTCATATTTTTCACTTTATTAGTTGTACAACGTTATGAGTCATCTGCATGACTCATAACGCGCATTATGTATTTTTTGTATAGTTTGTTGATTATAAATTTATGTTTAGAAGTTTTCATTGTAGATGAGCATTAAGCTTGTAAAAAATAATAGGTGATTAATAATGCTATGTTTTCTAGGAAAATTTATTCTTTAGAGTATAGTTTAATTTTTATTGTTTTTGATTTGTTTATTCTTTTTTACAGTGTTCGCTCTTATTTATCAGAAAATGCTAAGTTTTATTCTTTACAAGAGAAGAAGCTGTTATGAAAATTTTTCAATGGTACATGAGAATGATTCAACTATTTTTGTTGTTTTTTATTCTTAAAAAGGGATTATTTGAAAGAAAAACAGATTTTATAAATAAAAAAGGCAGCATATTGTGCTGCCTTTTTTGATAAAATGTATACAGATAACAATACGTCTGTTGTTACAGTCTTGATTTAAAACTGATAGTATATTCCACCTGAAAAACTTGCTCCGAATATACCAGTTTTTTGAAGCTGTTGTTAATAGCTGATTTCAATTTTGCAGTTTTGTCAATGATGGCATTGATGATATCTTCTTTTAGGATTTCATAGGATAAAAGAGTATCAAGATAAAAACCTCTGTCACGCTGTATACTGCCATAGGCAGTGAGTAAAGTGACCATTTATTCAACATGCTCTTACTTACCGTCTTGCATATTATTTGGAGTGAAAGAGAGTTGTCCATAGGTTCTTACAAGACCAAAATGTGTTGTAGATATTTTGCCCTTCTAGCGCGACAAAGTTAATAGCTCCTTGTAGAGCAGCATAGCGAAGATTAGCACTGCTATAACCATATTTACTAGGAGCACTACTTATCAAAAAATAAAACTCTTGTTTCTCCATAGGCGTATAAGAAGAAGCCATTCCGTTTGTCTTATTCTTTCCCTAAGACAGATATTCACATATTGGCTAACAGTTGCACTTTGCTTAGCCATATCGGTCAATCCAGCATACAAGAGAGCACTGGGCATGATCAAAGAGTTTGTATTTATGGCACGATGTTTTTTACTTTTGAGTCGCTATCAAGCAGTACTGGTTGCAAGCGAAAATCCCAAAAATTTTTATTTTCTCCTAAAAGGTTTTGTTCAGTATTTGTTTTACTGTGGTTTGATTTTGGTCCATAAGCCTTCAGTATATATTTATAAGGTGAACCACTTATTGTGATATAGCCATTTGCAAGTTTGAAAGAGTTTTGATTTACTTTTCCAGAAACTTGAATGAGTGAAAGACCACGTACACTGGTAAGAGCAGAAGTGTCTGCTTTAATATTGTTCTTTTCTAAATGTCCAGTGATATAAATCAGTGTAGTCCCTGAAACATCACCGTGAATCAGAAGATGGTCAGCTTTTTGTTTGTTTACGGCAGCGCTATCACTCCATTCGACATTGAAATGAATTTCTACTTTTCCTGTAGCTGTAGTTTGACACTAGGTTTTATACTAAGTGGGATTAGGTAGGAACACGTGGTAATTTGTTGTTTTTATGTATAATTTTTACCATTAAATGCACTCTTTGTAAAATTGTATTTTGACACCTAAAATTGTAAAAAAGAGCGAAAATCAGAAAAAAGTGCGTTTTCATGGTAAAAATGAGAGAAGGCTTTGAAAGGTCTTTGAAAACCCTGTGAAAAAAATTCGGTAAATTGTGAAGCTCACTCCAAAATCAGCCAAAAATGACCAAAAAAGCAAAAAAGATTTTCATATCGATTTTCCATATTAAAGAGGCATTAAGCTGTATCTTATGTAGTTTCTGGATGTGCATTTTCAGCCTCTATTTGACGCTTTAAATGCAGTTTTAAAAGAGGTAAAATAAGCTCTACTTCTTCCGTGTCGTTGATGTCTTGAACAAGCTCTTGCAACTTTATACAAAGTTCCGCCGCGAGTTCCGCTATATCTTCAGGAGGGAGTTTTATTTTAGCATCGCGATAGGTTGTATAAGCTATGCGACCAAGCTTTTTCATGAGACCAGTAGGAATAGTTTGTGCTTTAAAACCAGCTGCTTTCGCCTTTGCCATGTCACTAAACATTTCGCCTTTACCCGTAACGAGCCAATGAGGATTAATGTTATAGGCCGTATAATAGGCGTTAATTGTTGAGCATGTTGGTTCGTGTGCTCCAATTTCATAATTGGCAAGGGTGCCACGTTGTAAATTAAGCCGTTGCGCAAAGATACTACGTTCTTCATTTCCGTAGATTCGTCTTATTTCACGTAGGCGTTTTGCCAATGGTGTTTTAGGTTCTGTTTCTAAACGTGCCAAAAAAATACCCATTAAAACCATTTTACGGGTTAACAAAACCGTAAAATGGTTTTAACTGTTATTACCGCCCGATATAGAGGGCAGATATTTTACAATTAACCCCACAAAAAACGGATGGTTTGAGCATCCGTTTAAAGCAGGAGCGAAGTTTATGACTATCACACAAGTTTGGGATCGCCATAGTATTTTAGCTGAGCTACGCCGCCGTAATATGACCTTGGCGGAGCTCGCGAAAGCATATCAACTCTCGTCATCCAGTGTTCAACACATTTGGACACGGTCTAACGAGAAAGCTGAACGTGCTATTGCCGATTTTATCGGTTTGCCCGTCGAGCAAGTGTTTAGTGACCGCTACCCCAAAAGTCGCCGTCGCATTTTTAAAGCAGCAAAACATGCCAACACAGATTCGCGTGCGCATTCTGCTTTGCGTGGGAATGCTGCTTGAATTTCGTTACACGGCTTTGCGTTTTTGCGCATTTGCCATGAATTTAAATACCATAAGATAAAAAGGTTTATCAATGTCTAAAGATCAATACGAAATGGGCAAGATAAATTGCATAGAGTTGCATCATAGAACAGCCGTTTGGATGGGTTGGTTCTGGCGATTAGATGGTGTTCATATTGTTTTTATAGGGGGTGGTTATGGTTGCTGCTTGTAATTTATGGACCCCAGATGCCAGAAGCGATATCGTTAATCCTTATTCAGAAGTTGAACGTTTACAGGTGATGCTTTCCTGTTCTTTAAAAGCCGTGAGTAGTGGATTTAAGCATCTGCCGATCCGGTATATTATTGACCCTCCGCATGGCTTATTTGATGCGGCGTTAGCACGACAGATTGTTATTCATATCTTGCATTATCAGTTTGAGGTGCCACGGCGGCGTATTGTTGCCATGCAAGAGCGTGGAACGCACTGCTGTTGCTCGTTCTTTGCGTACCATTAACCGGCGTTTGGAAGAACCCGTTTTTGCGAAAGCTTATCGAAGATGGGCGGGGCGTGCGATGGATTTATTCTTTAAAGAGATCAGAAAGGCGGCGGCGTGATGGCACAGTTTCAAAAGCTTGCTCTTGATGTGATTGTGGTGCCGGAGCGTATACGCCCTGTGGATGATGAGCATGCCAAGGCACTTGCACAATCAATGGCGCGGGAGGGATTGATGAATCCGATTACGGTGCGCCATACCCCCAATGCTAAAGAGGGCAATTATACGCTTATAGCTGGTGCGCATCGGCTTCGTGCTGCGGAGCTTTTGGGCTATAGTGACATTGATGCGGTTGTGGTGCAGGCTGATAAGGACAATGCCGCGCTTTTAGAAGTGGCTGAAAACCTCTTTCGTAATGAATTGTCTGTTATTGACCGTGCGCTTTTTGTCCAGACTTACCGCGAATTGTGGGAAAAGAAGTATGGGGAGATTAAGCGTGGTGGGGACAGAAAATCAAAGGTGCAACTTGCACCTTTGATCGGTGGTAATCAATATACAAAGGACAAAGTGGCAAAGGGTCAAGTTTACCCTTTGCCAAACATGTGGCGGATCGCATTGGTTTTTCTCAAGATGTTGTAAAACGTCTTAACTGTATTGCCCAACATTTACAGCCGGAATTGCGAGCTGTTTTGCGGGGGACAGCCTTGGCAGATAATCAAGCGCAATTGTTGAAATTAGCCAAGATGGAGCCGGTTGCGCAACGGCGGGTGGCAATTGCTTTGCAACAGGTTGAGGGAGATTTACGGCGGGCTGTTGATTTGGTCAATGGGGTTAATACGCCACCGCAAATTAATGAACAGGAACGGATTTTTGCTCAGTTATTGGGGGTGTGGCAGAGGGCGGATGCGCAGACAAAGGCGCGGTTTTGTGATTATCTTGCAAGAGAACAAGGGGAGGAGCAGGCATGAAGACGCATGGTTCCCAACAGCTTGATTTTTTCCAAAAGCCGATTTTTCCTTGTCGTGAACCCGTTGCGCAGATTGATTTAGGGTGGTTTCGCTCACGCATTAAGCGTGCGATGGCGCGGGCTTTGAGAGAATGCCGGGTTGAGCGCAGTGTGATTGCGGAGCGTATGGCGCATTATTTAGGGATTGGGTGTTTAAGTAAGGCCAGTTTGGATGCTTATGTTGCGGAAAGTAAGCAGGTGGATATTTCCCTGCCACGGTTTAAGGCATTTGTGCGGGCGACAGAGGCATTTTGGCTCTGGGATGAGGTGGTGAGTGAAGATGGATTGTTGCTGTTGCAAGGGGATGAGGCGCGGTTAGCAGAAATTGCAAGGTTGCAGCAGGAACAGCGGGAGATTGCAGCGCAATTGAAAGCCATGCGCGCAACGCCGGTTCGCATTAAAAGGGGGCAGCCATGAAGGAATGGTTTACTATTGCCGAATTGGCTGAGGCAGCTTTGCCAGGGTTGCCGAAAACATATAAAAGTCTTGAAAACCACGGACGGGCATACGAGGAAAGTGGGAGGCAAAACCAAGCCGGTTTGGGAATATCACATCTCTTTATTGCCGGAAGAGGCACGGGCGGCATTGTTGGTGCGGTTTGGTGGGGCTGTTGATGTGAAACAAACGCAAGGGGAGCAAAAGACAAGTATTTGGGTGCGTTATGAGGGGCTTTCAAAGGCGCATAAAAGGCGCTGTGAAGAGCGTTTGAAGGCACTTTGCTTTTGGGAAGATTTGCTCCATGCCGGTATGGGTGTGCATGATGCGGCAAGTTTGAGTGCTGTGCAATTTGGTGTGAGCCGGATGTCGCTTTTTAATTGGCGGCAGATGGTTGAAGGGTATGAGCGCCCTGATTGGTTGGCAGCGCTTGCACCTTGTTATGGTGAGGAGAATGTTTCGCAATTTGCGCCGTGTCATGAGGGGGCGTGGGAGGTTTTTTGTTCGGATTATTTGCGCCCCTCTAAACCTGCTTTTTCAGCGTGTTATCGGCGCATGGTTTCGGTTGCGCAGGAGCGGGGTTGGCATGAATGATGCGCATCTTTTGAGTGACACCTTGCGGCAAATAATGAAGCGTCTTGATGCGCTTGAACGCTGTCTTGCCAACCAGCATATGATTGGACGGGTTGTGCAAGTTGATGGTCATCGGGTGCGGGTAAAACTTTCCGAACAGGGTTCCAATGGACAAGCGGTTTTATCGCCTTGGCTACAAGCGCAAGAAGCTTCTGGCGCTCTCTCAAGCAATATGCCCCTCCATGTTGGTGATCCGGTCCGCTTGTTAAACCCCCATGGCGAAATTGGTTCTGCTTCTCTGGTGGTGCGCGATAGCTATAGTGAGGATGCGCCTAATCCCGCACGCTCGCCGCAAGAACTTGCTCTGTGTTATGCGGGTGGCGCTTTGCGTATCACGAAGGATGAACTCATTCTCTCCCATGGGGAAAACCAAATCCATTTGAGTGAAAAAGGTTTGGTGCTTTCTCATCAATCAACCCGTGTTGAATTAACGGGCAGTGTGCATATTCAAGCAGAAGATTTGCAGCACAATCAAAAATCTGTTGGCGCAAGCCACAAACACGGTGGGGTCAAAATGGGTTCCTCCACAACCTCTTACCCCCTTTAAAGGAGTTTATCATGCGTGAGAATACTTATGTTATTTTAACCAATGCCGATTTTGTTGCAGGCAAGCGTTCACCGGGCAAAGGTGAAGAAATTTGTTTAAGTGAGGAAGCGGCTAAATATCCGTTGCTGCTTGGTCGGATCGCTGAAAAACCAGCACCTGTTGTTTCTGCGCCCCCAACTGTTTCTAACACAAAGACAAGCAAAGGGGCTTAAAGCATGCGGTGCGGGATGAGCGAAAAGGATGGCTCTCTTTTATATGGTTGGGACCATTGTCAACAGTCACTTCGTAAATGTCTGACGACAAGGATTGGGACACGTGCATTGCGTCGTCATTATGGATGTGATGTTGGAGCATTCCAAGATGCCAATGCTGATCCTGCGACGATGATGCAGCTTTA
>NZ_JBHIMQ010000018.1:0-1340 GCF_042194225.1 Bartonella sp. MR110HLJHH
TGTTGTACACCCTTATGGGCGGTGGCAGTATCACGATTAAGGGAGGCTATGGCTTGCTCAACATCTTGCCCTGTCAACGCCTTCTGCCCTGCTTCATTTGTCAGCACAATAGTGCTATCGCTAATGGCGGATTTGGTATAGCCTTCCTCTGAATCTTTGGCTTTTGCATGATCTAAAACATTTTTGGCAATGTTTTTCCCGACACCATATTTGCCCTGATACATCGGACCACCCGCAGAAATGCTGATCCCATCGCTGCTGGCTTGCGCATGCGCACTGTTGCTGATGTCACTGGTGGTAATGCTTCCTGTGGTCAGGCTGTTTTTATCTGCCGGCGCGGTGCTTTCAATAATACCTCCAGTTAGGGTCGTTTTATCTTTAACGTTGATCTTAAAACCGCCATCACCCGCTTTGATGCCTGATTGTTCCACAACACTATGATAATCACTAGAGGATTTATCCTTGTTCAAGGATATATTGGTTGTGGCTGTACCATCCTTTTCTCGGCTATTATAACCAATGGCAACAGAGTTTTGTTTGCTGGAACTTTGTCCCGTATCACTGCGACTGGTAATGTTCAAATCACGACCAACCTCCATTTCTACATGGTTTGCAGAAACCACGGCACCTGCCAATGTGGTATCCTCTCCACTGCTGGTATGAACAGTGCCAGTGCCTATAATATGGCTGTTCTTTTGCTGAACCTCCTCACTGGAACCCTTGCCTTTACCAAAAGAAGCATTCCCCATCCAACCTGGACCACCGGTACCATAACTATACCCAACATTCATTGAAGCGCTTTGCGTATGGTTTTGTGTGCTTTGTGTGTTTTGCGCACTTTCAAAGAGGATATGTTGTCTTGCATCCAAGGTGATATTCCCGCTCTGTTCATCATTTGCATAGACTGGATTGGTACCAGCGATAATATCAGCGCCAATACTATGGATGCTGCCTTCATGGGCATGGATATTAATAGAACGCCCTCCTTCTATGCTATCTGTCACCGCAGTAGATGTCTGAACAGATGCCTCCTCCTTCTCTGTCTTAAAGCCCACGGTTACGCTAGCAGAAACATCAACAATATCACGAATAGACTGTTTGTTTCCACCTTTCATCCCATTATAAAGACCTTTGCCTTTGCTATAGAGATCATAGCCTTTTAGACCAGCAATAAGACCATTACCGATTTTGTGTTTTGTATCCCCATGACCAAAACGTTTGGCTGCATCCTTTACATCTTTTACTGTACCAAGAATACCCACATTGACAGAGCCTGTCACACCAGCAAAAGACTTTTCATGCTTTTCTTTTGCGTTAGAGGTATCATAGCTTTCTGATAG
>NZ_JBHIMQ010000018.1:1440-11019 GCF_042194225.1 Bartonella sp. MR110HLJHH
TTGACAGAGCCTGTCACACCAGCAAAAGACTTTTCATGCTTTTCTTTTGCGTTAGAGGTATCATAGCTTTCTGATAGTGTGATATTATTGCCGGCATCAATGTTGACATCACGATCCGCCGAAACAATGGTTGCTTGTAAATTCACATCATTGCCACCATTGATCTGCACATCTTTGCCCGCCTTGAAATGAGATGGCGTATTGGTATTTTCCCATTGATCGCCCGTATCTTTAGCGCTTGCAATTCCAACACCCACGGAAGCACCGCTAGGGTTCTTTTCAAACTGAAACCCAAAACCTGTACGTTCTTCCTTTGAGCTTGCCCTATGACGATTGTGACCAGGTGAAACATTCACATCATGGGCTGCCGAAACATGAATATTTTCTTGCGCAGTAAAATCAGAGCCCTCCACGTTCACATCTTTTTTGGTGGCGGTGATGGTGATATTTTTCCCATTGAGAGAAGAGCCTTGATGCTCAAAACTCTCTTCATTTTCTGTCTTTCCCTCACTCCCGTATATCGACACAAAACCCTTGCCCGATCCCACACCAAAACCCGTTTCATGGGTCTCTGAATGGCTCTTATGATGATCTGTCATGCCATCAATCGTCACACTTTCTCCGCTCACATGAATATCTTCATTTGCAAACATATGAGAAGCAGTGATTGTGGTCTCTTTGTCTGATTGCGTGATAATGTTGCCCGTTGCCCCAAGGATAGAGGAGACCGTTGTGGTATGCGATTGAGATGTATCGGACGATTCCTCATGCAAAAAGCCACTTGATGACGATTGTGCTTGCTGATCCAAGTGTTCTTGGGCGCCTTTGATGACAATCTTTCCCCCAGAGTGAATGGTAATATCCGCTTGTTTCTGTTCTCCTGGTGCTTCCTCTCCTGACGTTTCCTCTGCCTTACCGGCTATGAGCGTCGAGGCTAAAATTTCCGTGTTGTTTCCAGATTCAATGGCAACGCCTTCACCCCCAGATATGAGTGAACCGGAAACTTGGGTAGCATCCACCTTGTTATGCACAGATTTGCTGCTACTAAATGCTCCACCGTCTTTATGGTACGACATCTCATAGTGTAAGCTATCCTCTGCATTGGTGATCAGAACATCGTTGCTGGCTTTCAGCCCCACCTTGCCCTCAGCCGCAACAGAACTTCCCGTGATGGTGAGATCATGCGGCTTGCCATCCTGCCCTGCAATGACAGTGGTATCACCTCCCGATTTTATCGAAGAGCCAACCGCATGAGAGGCTTGCATATCCACTTTCGTGTTTTTGCCCTGAAGATGATACTCCATTTCATCGTTTCTCACCCCTATTGTTACCTCCCCTTGGGCGCCAAGACCAACATTGCCCTTCGCATCGATATCGGAAGCAGCAATATGGATATCGCCACCCGATAGAACAGTGGTATCTTTTCCAGAACTTAAATGAGAGCCATTGTGCACGGCAACATGAGAGGTTTGATCCCCGCGATGGCTATTGGCACTGTTGCGCGTGGCATCAATCGAAACGTTTTCTTTTGCCTGTAAGAAAAGATTATCCGTTGCTTGAACATCAGAGCCTAAGATATTCAAATTATTTCCAGAGGCAAGTGTCGTCGATCCTCCAGAGTTTAACGCCGATTTATGATGCATGGTGGCATCACCCTGTTCATCATGGTAATGGGTTTCTGCTGAACCGATCGTCAAGTTGCCTTGTTCTGTAGCCATGGCAAGATCACCTCCGGTGGTGATCCCCACCCCTGAAGCGGTGATATCTTGCTTGGCAAGAACTGTCGCATTGCCACCAGTAGAAAGCGCTTCGGTGTTTAATACTGTCTCCACGCCGTCAACCGTTGTGCGCCCTGCATCCAAACGAATATTCTTCTCCGCAAGTAAAACAGCATCACCACCCGCCGCAAAATGCCCTCCTTGACTGAGGATATCCCCGCCATGCACATGCAATTGGTGGTTTGCCGCAATCCGTCCTGAATTGATTATCGTGGAATTACTTGTATTTTGGCTAGTGATATTCACATCATCGCCCATGATCAAAGCCCCAGCAGAAACAAAGGAGGCTCTGTCTTTTTCAGGGATATAAAGCACCGGTGCGTAAACATCCATGCCCTTGACCTGTTGGCGCACATAAATCACCATCGGGGCTTCTAGAGAAGCCAATTGTTCTTCACTCAAAGCCTCACCAAAGGGGAGATTGTGTGCTTTTGCATATTCTGCCCCCACATCCAGCAAAGTTTTGACTTGTTCAATGGCATCACTTCCAGGAATAAAGGAACCTTTACCCAACCCTTGACCAACAAGATCACGCATTTGTTTTTCAATCAGCTGCTTTTCAAAATATGCATCGCCTAAGAAAAAAATCTCCCGATCAGGATTGTAACCTATTCTGTTCAAATAATAGGCTGAGCCATAAAACTTGCCAACATCAAGGAATTCTGCCCGCGTTTCATAAATGAAATTCTGGTTGGGTAGCGTGCCACCAACCCCACCCGATTGGGGTTTTGGTAAAGGGAGCCCCTCAGAAAGTTCTCCTGCATTATTGAGATCTACTTTTGGTGTAAAGAGAGCGCCAGCTCCAGGCAAACCACTTAAGGACTCCAGTGGATTGCCCCCAACTGCTTGTGCTTTAAAATGCGCATCCCCTGTAATTGAACCTTCCGCTGCCGTGTTATTGAGTTGATCGACCACCAGATTTAAAGTGCCACCCGCTTGAACAAGACCAGGAACGGTATCAAGAACTTTTGAACCAGTTTGGCGATCCTTGCCATTGACTATATCTAAAGAAACATCGCGGCTTCCATCAGCTTTATAGCCATAACAACTGTCTGTATAAGCCTGACAACTAAGATAAGTGTTTTTATAAGCCGTTGCCCCCAAATTGGTGAGCACATTGGCGTGGATATCGGCATTTCCCTCTGCTCTCATAGAGCTATAATGGTTGTCAATGGTATCAGCGTTAATGATGAGATTGCCACTAGATTGTATTACCCCCGAAACTGGTTTATGCGAAAACCCTTGCGTGACAGTCTTTTCTGTCATATGTGACCAGTGTTCGTTTATTGACCCTAACCATCCTCCCTTCTGCCGAGAACCATTCCAGGAATACTGTTCTATGCCTTTTCTGTTATCATTATATTCCCAAGTAAAAGCCTTATAGACTGTTCCATCGCTTGAAATTGCGGTGCCGTAGATTTCTTCTTTGCTCGCCCAAACCTGCTGTTCAAATATAAAGTTTTTCTTGTCTTTACCAAGCGGCCACTTAGAAAGCTTTCCTTTACCCCAGCTATTCGATCTCGTATCATGATATAAATCCCTACCATCGAGAAAATTATATTTGTCTGGTTTTTGGAAAGAAATATCGCTATATTCCGTTTTTTCCGTGATGACAGGCGTGCTATCAGCTTCGTTTTTTAGAGTGTTGGTTTGGATATTTAAGTTTCCACCAGCTTGAATAAAGCCCGCTTTGTTAACAAGCGAAAGGCTTTTTCCGCTGCCAGCCGCATTGGTGAAAGATAAATCACCCTCTGCCATTATGGCACCAAAATCATTGAGCAAAGTCCCATCAACTTGTAAAGCACCATTGCCCTTCACATAAATTAAGCCCGTTTTGCTGTTGGTCACATTGCCCGTCACGCTAAAGACTAAATCCTGCCCCGATGCCAATTGACCGCTATTTCCAAGCTCCCCCGTTTTGATCACGAAATCTCGTGCCGCTAAAACAGAAGTTGCCTTATCCACCATAACGCTTGGAGCAATAAAGAGAATATCTCCAGTCCCTCCCTCATCTGTCACGGCTTGTAGCCGTGCATTGTGAATATCAAGGGCATTGGTGCTTTGAAAGTCTAAACCACCATAAGTCAATTCGCTCTCTGAGACATCAATATGATCTGCAATTAAATACAGCGTTTGCGGCGTGTAAATATGAGAACGATTATTGCTTAAATCCAGTGTCGGTGCTGTCAATCTCACATCCCCCTCAGCAGACAGCATATTCTCAACACTGATCTCTCCTGTTACCGATGTCAATGTTGCGTTGCCATAGCCAATGACCTGATCATAGTAGATGTCGTTGCCTGCAAAAATTTCAATATTGCCACCACTGGCAATCTGCCCAACCTTCACCCCTTCTTTTGCTGTAATAAAAAGAAAACCCTTTTTATCTAAAACAAGATCCCCTGAACCGCCCGTAGAAACGACACCTGTCATCAGTGTGCCAGCATCAAGGCTGCCAACCTTTAAAACAGCTTCTTCACCCGTCATCAGCGAAGAAAAGTCAACCGCCCCACCCTCAATATTTGCCTTGCCATGAGCTAAAAGTTGCCCAAAATGAACCGGGGCATTTGTTTCTGGTTGTGCTTGAATGGCAACATTTTGATGCGACAGAATTGTTTGAGAAACAGAAAGTCCGTTATGAGAAACTAGGGTGATATCTCCTGCACCATAAACACTTTCAGCGACAATCGCACCTTGACTGCTCTGGAGATCAACATCCCCTTGGGTGCCAAGAACAACAACACCAGCAGCACCCGTTGCCGTCATATCAACCCCACCAGCTAAAAGCTGCGCCTTTATATCACCACCGGCATGTGCCTTGAGGTTCCCTTGCGCTAAAACATCCCCCTCAAGCCTCAAGTCTCCACCCGCCTCAAGAACCATATCAACCCTACCAGCTAAAAGATGCGTTTGGATATCACCACCGGCATGTACCTTGAGGTTCCCTTGCGCTAAAACGTTCCCCTCAATCTTCAGCTCTCCGCCTGCCTCAAGAGCCATATCAGCGCCTGACCCTAGCCCTGAAACTTGAAGTGTCTGGCGCGAAGACAGCTCCATGTTGCCCCCAGACGTTGCGTTTCCGGCAATCGATAAAAGCCCATCCTGCGCCTCTATTTTCAAATGACCATCAGCGCCAACCGTTTCTAATGTCACATCCTTATGTGCTGCAATATCAATATGCTTTTTCGAGGTGATGTGTTTTGCCAATACGCTCTGGCTTTTCGATTTGAGGACAACGCCCCCATGACCAAAAACATTCTTCAACGAGATTTTCCCGTCAGCAGAAAGATGCAACTGCCCCGCATTGGCTGCCATATCATGGCGCATACGAACCCCAACACCTTTTTCTGTTGCCACAAGTTTAATCTGATCCGCCTGTAGAGCCCCCAAAGCAGAACCATCTATCGCATATTCCGGTTTACCAGTAATATCGGTCAGTTCTTTCATCTCACGAGAAGCATAATCAAAGTGACCCGTCCCTGCTGTCACTCCAATTTCTCTGCCCGCAACAGCTCCTTCAAAATGCACCGTGCGTGAGACAATATCGACAATATCAACCGCCCCTTGGCCAGAGAAAAAATTGGCTCCCTTTGCTCCAAAGGTAATATCCCCACCTCGCACCTCAAAGCCTTTTAAAAAACCGCTCGCATCAATTTCGGGTACACCTGTGGTTAAGGTCGCATGGGGCGTATTGATAAAGCCACAACCATCACAACTTATCCCATTGGGATTGGCTATAATCACATCGGCGGGGCTCCCAAAAACCTCTCCTGGACCATGAAGCGCACTACGCTTGCTGCTGGTCACTTCATTTAAAATCACTTTCGCCGAACCCGTAACACGCAAATGCGGATTGCCCGGCATAATGCCCCCCAACTGCGATTGCCCCACTTCTTGCGCATGATTGTTCCAAATCACACCTGGATTGCCAATATTAAAATCGTCATATTTATTGTGTGATAAGCCCTTGCCATTGGGGGTAACAATATCAATGGAGGGAACCCCATTGGGCGCTGCCACTATATCTGGACGATTGGCGGCATGAGCGTTAGGATCCACAGTAATTTGTGCCTGTAACGCTGAAGGTGCAAATAAACAAGAAAAACCAAGTCCCCCCAATAAAACCTTTTTGAGCATCGTACTGGAGACCAAAACACCTAATAAAGCTGCTCTTTCTGCTCTCTTCTCATATCTCATACTTTAACTCCCCAATAAAAAATGCTTAAAGTTCCATTGTTAATGTCATAAAAAATGTTCCTGATTTTTTGTGCTTAACTGTGCTCCAAAAAATACTGGAATAACTGGCATCGAGAGAGACCATGCCTCCCGCAAGCTTGACACCCGCTGTCCAACCGGCAAGCTGGTCACTCTTAATCCCATACAAGGGTTGTGCAAAAACACGCCCATAATCCAAACCAACATAAGGGCGAAGTTCACCAAAAACCTTTTTGAAGGTCGCGTGATTGCTCCACGGAATGGTGCGTAGCAACAAATCATTCCGGCTAAAAAAACCGTTATTGCCAAAAAGCAAACTCTCACGCGTGCCACGAACATTGGAGGCACCCCCCAACGAAATCTGCTCAGCACCCAGTAAATTATGCGGTGAATATTGACCACTCAAAAGATTGCTCAGTATAAAGTCCAAGCCCCCTACCTTAAAAGGCGTCATGACACTAAGCGTACCAGTAAATTTGGCAAATTGTGGCTCCGCATCTCCTGCTCCTGGATCGTGCTTCTTGACAGAATGAAACAAGGGAAGACCTTGCAAATAACTCACATCAAAGGTCCAAGTTCCACCCAGCATCTGGCGCGAATGCGAAATCCCAAAATTGGCGACACTATATTGACGGCTGCCCACTTCAATCTTATTGCCAAGAAGGTAATTGTTGGTTCTTTTATAAGAAAGACCTAAATTCAAGGTTGTAAGGGAAACACCATCACGGTAAAGAACCCTGCTTGTACTGGCGTGTAACTCACTGGAATCCCCCGTCGTCTCAATATCGGTAAAATTGCCAGGGATTATGCTTTGGTAATTATAAACAGTGCCATTCAATCCAAAGGTCCAATAACCGTACGGAATACTCACACTCGCTGAAATGTTATTACTATGTCCTTCTTGCTTGCTCCCACCCCAATAATCGGGCTCACTGCGTTGATAGTTAAAATCCCACGCATCATTCATCCCTAAAATATTTTCTACCCTTAAGCCCGCACTATAACGCGCATAACCTGTAGAGGCTTGTCCCATATTGTCATGAGAAACAGTAACCTTGAAAGTTTTATCGGGATGATTGTTAATATTGACAATGGTGCTCCCTTCTTCACGCCCTGGAAGAAGTTCGCTTTGAGCGTGCGCTGAACTCAAACGGTTGATCTGATCAAGCCCCTGTTCAATATCGCGCATGTTCAGAACATGACCTTGAAGCCCAGGAAAAGCACTCCACACAACATTGTTATAACGAGACGCCGGTGAACCATTATAGTAAATCTCTGAAAGCTTGCCCTCAATGACAACAAATTTGAGCGCCTTGCTGTTTTTGATATCTTGATCAGGAATGTAAAAACGCGCCGTTACATAGCCTTGATCCAAATAAACTTTGGTTAACTTCTTGATTAAGAGCTGAATATCGACAAGACCGATACATCTTCCAACATAAGGCTCTGTTACGGCTGATATAAAGCGCTTTTTGATATGATGCACTCCCTCAACAACAAGAGCATGAATGGGAAAACATTGCTTCCCACCCAAAAGCGTTTCTGGATTTTGCTCTGAAGGCGTCTTGATCCTTTTAGGCGTTAAAGCGCGTAAATTCTCAATTCTTTCTAATTGCTGCTTCTCAGATTGTTGGCGAGAAAAATTATCGGTTGGGGAATGAAAAATAGCCGATGACCGCGCATAAACACTTACACCTGTAAACAAGCCAAATAAAATAATAATGGCACGAAAAATTCTCAAAAGAGAACTTTGGCGTAAAAATACAGAAAACAATACAGATTGCCCCCGCTTTGCACTATTCATGAAGCATTGTTTAAAAGAACTTCATGAACCTCTAACAAGTCCACTCAAAACAGCCACTGCCCTATAACGCTTTTAACAAAAGCACATGCCTCTGTGACCAAAAAAGTGACACCCAAAACTGCTTTATTTTAACTGCTGAAGATCTCTCCCCCACATTTATATGAAAAAACCTCTAAACAAAACTGTTTAGCCCGTCAATGGTTAATACATTAATATCCCCATAAATATAAAGGATAAATTTGCTCAACCATATCCCCTTATTCATAGAGTGAACCTTCAAAGGACACCTAATCTATGAGTTTTGAAGGTTTAAGAAACCTTCAAAACCTATCTATAAAACCTATCAAAGCACATAGTGCATTTGTCTTGATTAACACGTGAAACGAATAGCAAATTTCACTATTTTGCTGATCTTACCTCATGTCATAGGCTGTGGATAAGTAGCCTTTAATAAAATTTCTTTTTAAGCAGGTTGTGGGTCTTTAGCACCCTTTTTTTATTTTATTATTGCTATTTGTTTTAAATAGATCTAGCAAATTCTATTTAAAGTTTTTTGACACCGATAGATCAACGCTTATAAAGCGGTGGGGTTTTATTATAAATGCTTCAATCTCATAACAAACCACTGACATTACGCTCTCTGTTACAATCCTACCGTGATCATACAGAAAGTGCGCGCGATAGAGGAACTTCTTTTGAAAAGTTTGTAATTGCTTATTTGACGAAAGACCCCCTGCAATGCCAAGAATATGAAAAGGTTCAAACCTATTGTGAATGGGCAAAAGAGCATGGGGAAGATGGGCGTGATATCGGCATTGATCTGGTTGCTAAAATTCGTGATGAAGAAGGATATGCCGCTATTCAATGTAAGTTTTATAGTGCAAATCATCAGATCAAGAAAGAAGATATTGATAGCTTTATTGCTGCTTCGGGAAAAAAGATCTTCACACGCCGTATTCTGGTTGATAGCACCGAAGGTAATTGGAGTAACAATGCCGATCTCACCTGTGAAGGACAAGGAGTCCGCATTCAACGGATTAATCTTTTTGATTTAGAAAACAGTCAAATAGATTGGTCAACCTTTGAAAGCAAAGGGGAAGCTACTCTTAAGAAAAAAGAACCGAAAAATCTTTTAGATCATCAACAAGAAGCGCTTAAAGCTGTTTGTGAAGGGTTAAAAGAAGCAGACCGCGGCAAGCTGATTATGGCGTGTGGAACGGGAAAGACCTTTACCAGTCTGAAGATAGCAGAAGCTCTTGCTGGTCAAGGTAAACGTGTTTTATTCCTTGTCCCCTCTCTTTCTTTAATGTCACAAACAATAAGAGAATGGACAGCAGATATAGCAATATCATCATGACAGATATCCCTCTTGAAGCTTATGAGTATATCGTCAATGGTAGACCCGCTCTTGAATGGGTTATGGGGCGTCAATGCGTTAAGACAGATAAAAAGAGTGGCATTGTGAATGATGCCAATCGCTATGCTGTTGAAACCATTGGCAACCCTGCTTATCCATTAGAGTTGTTTCAAAGGGTTATTACCGTAAGCTTAGAAACAATGAAAATCGTTAAAAACTTACCAAAATTAGAAATTAGAGAAACTGAATAGACTTGGCTTGCTAAACTCACAAGGGGTATAGAGTCTTATAACCATAATCTATACCTCTCTTGTTAAGTTGATTAGATAAAATCTTTAAAAAGAGTGCTTATATGCGTTATTCTAAAAAGAAATCATTTGCACTTTTAAATACTCTTATTTTGATTGCTTTTAAAAAACTATATC
>NZ_JBHIMQ010000019.1:0-9898 GCF_042194225.1 Bartonella sp. MR110HLJHH
TTTTCAAATACTGATTTCCCAAATCACCATTTTTTTCGTGTTTCATGATCGTCTTACGATCAAGCAAAGCTGTTGCACGACTCGCAACAACATTATTCAGAATGAGCTCTGCTGGATAAGGCTTATCAAATTTCATCACCACTGTTTTCTCATCAACAGCTTGCAAAGCATCATTAACATTTTGTTCTGTAATTCCATATTCATTAAAAATTGCTGCATTAGCCATCTGCAATTTGACAATCCGCTTCATACCCCAAACAAGATCATTGGCATTGGCTGATCTACCATCGTTAAACTTTAAACCATCACGCAAATGAAAGGTAATCACCGTACTGTGATCATCACCTGAAACATCCCAATGAGTTGCTAAAGACGGAACTATTTTTGTTGGATCATCTGTCGCAGTACTGACCAAATTATCACAAACATTTCCAATAATTTCACTTGCATAAACATCATTGCTTTGGGCAGGATCAAATGTACTGATTGCATCAAGATTCCAAGCCATCACAAGAGTATTAGCCGGTGTTTTTGCTGAAACCTGTTGTACAACTACTCCCAGTGCCACAAGAGCAGCAACAAGAGAGCTGCTACTTTTCAATATTGTTTTCTTCGAGTTCATAAACGTTTCCCTTTATTTATTTTTTATTAATTAATGACGCTGAAATAACATGGCAAATTTATAATTATACACATTGAACAAATACATTCTAATCGCCTATACAGAGTCATCTACTTTATAAATTCATTGACTTACATCTCAATCAAACCATAGCGAACATGAAATATATGTTTTGCTAACCAGTATCACATTCTTTTATAACCTTTCTTTGCATACGATAATGCCGTATACCAGCCCCATTAATCATCAAAACGATAAGCCTTGTAGCCCCCAAAATGGTAAGCTTTTAAAAAAATCATTGCGCAAAAATTTATGAATTCACCATTCTATTCCTTTAGGCGGTATTTAAAATAAAATATGCAAACTTTAAAAATCGTCATTCTCCTCAAACACTCAATTTCAAGATGCGGTGCATCTTTACTACATGATCAAAACTGCACTAAAATAGCAGAAAGGCATAAGAAAAGATCTTTTCTAAAACTCTACCCCCCCCCCACAAAAATCTGCTTAATCTTTTGAAAACCAAGTGTCAAAAGCTTTACGTTTTTACCAACAAAACCAAACACGTTAACAAAAACAAAGAAACAATGAGAATAATCACCCCTTCCAAGCTTTGTCTTTTGAGAGATAAAGCTTGCAATAAAAGAATACACACTAAAATGCACTTCTCTATTGATAAAAACAAAATTCATCAGACTACCCCCCAAAGACATAACGAATATGAACCCTTCTAAACTTTAGTGCGCATCATTGCTTTACCACTATAAAAATAGAACAGAAAACAACATACTGCAACAAAACTCTTGTTTCCAGCAGAAACATACAGAGATTCAACTAAGCAATGTAGTGGATACAAGCCTGCCTGAGCTTAATCACCTTCCCAAAAATGGAGCGCACACGCGGCAAGATCACTCTCTAATAAGAGAAAACTATCAGATAATAAAACCCAACACAAGCAGCTTGAGTCATTTAACTTTAATTTTTCATCGCTGCATTTTATTTTTATTGCCTAGGTAAGTATTGGACAATCGACCTACACACAAATAAACCAACTACCATACAACCAAAGTAAAATATAACAATGCAACAACAGCACGCCCTCTAAAAACCACTTTGCATTCGTCAATAAACATGAATAAAATATTCATTACTTATTATAACGGTCATGTCTATTAACAGAAATAAAAACACCTCTTCTGAACCATTTCAAATGCCAAAGACTGTTGCACAACATTGAACGCTCGTAAAGTGTGTGATGGTGCCGATTTGCTCCGTCATAAGCGTGAAGATGGAGTGCACAATGGATTGACTATTATACCATTCATGGGCTGCGTCGCAAAATGGGCTTTGATACACTAGATGTTTCTTTAAAACATACAAGACATTACCATTATCTAACTTCAGATACATGACAGTTAAGGTATCACTCCTTTTTGCATCTATTTTTTCATCCTCAAAATTATACCTTTATCGTTTTGAGTGCCAACAATAGTAGGAAATCGTTGATATTGTATAGTTTATATATTTTAATTATCTTATACAGTGGAGTTGTATAATCTATACATTTATTAAACAATTCAATTATTATCCTATTGATCATTACCCTTACAAAAGAACGTTGGCTAATTTATCGACAAAAACATCCTTCAAGATGATCATTAACAATCCCTACGGACTGCATAAAAGCATAACAAATTGTGGGACCAATAAATGTCCAGCCACGTTTCTTCAAGTCTTGAGAAAGACGAAGAGAAGCAGGGGTTGTAGGATGAGCCGACAGTGTTTGAAAGTCTATCTTTTCATAACGCTCTGATTGTGGTGGCTGAAAAGACCAAAAATAGCGGGACAAGCTCCCCCACTCTGTTATAATTTCCTGTGCTCTAAGTGCATTATTAAGCACTGATTGAATTTTTCTTTGATGGCGAACAATGTCTTTATTCTGCATTAACATTTGCACCTTTAGCTCATCATAATGAGCAATCTTTTCAAAGTCAAAGTGATCAAATGCAATGCGAAAAAAAGAGCGTTTTTTTAAAATTGTAAACCAAGAAAGCCCCGCTTGGAAACCTTCAAGACAAATTTTTTCAAACAAACAGATATCCTCAAAAACAGGTTTTCCCCATTCGTTATCATGATAAGCACAATAAAGTGGATCCGTTCCAGCCCATGCGCAACGAACTTTTCCATCCACTCCCTTAAGAAGACCTTCCGCAAGCATGGCATTAACCGTATTAAAAGAGAGTTCCTTGATCATCGTTTGGCGGCTTTATCTGCTTGTGTTTTGAACGTTTAGAAAAAATAGGTTCTTGTATTGCAACACTGATATCACCATCAAAAAAGCGTAAATTTATTTGCCCTGTTTCAGGAAACTGAGTCAACCGTTTAACGGGCTTATTATCTTGCCCCAAAGCCAAAACAAAACCACGCTCTAAAATATTCTGATAAGAAGTGCTTTTTAAAAGTCTGAATGCAAGCTCCATTTGGGCACGTTGTTTTTCCACACTACGCACAAAAGCACGATGAAGGCGCGCCGTATATTCCTTTGTATTGCGTTGTGCTTTTTCACTATTTAACAAACGTAGCGAAAGACGTAAACGAAGAGTATGAAAAGAAAAACATTTTTTATCGTAGCTCACACAAAGAGCACGCTGTAATCGATTTGAAATTTCATCAAAACCACGCCGTGGTAGAGCAAAAAGTTGGTCGACAGTGGGAAGACCACGTCTGGCTGCACGCAACTTTTGTTGATGAAAATCAAAAGAACGTACAAGTCCCTTGCGCAAACGTGCCCCAAGAGACGCAACACACACTTCAAGATCAAGCTTAACGGGAACAGCCTTTTCTGCAGCTCCTGTAGGAGTTGGAGCACGCCAATCAGCGACATAATCAATCAAAGTCCAGTCCGTTTCATGCCCAACAGCAGAAATAACGGGAAGAGCAGAAGCATAAACAGCACGAACAACAGCTTCATCATTAAACCCCCACAAATCTTCTAAACTTCCCCCTCCTCGTGCAACAATAATAAGATCAGGTTTTGGAATAAGTCCTCCTAGAGCAAGAGCATTAAAACCTTCAACAGCAACAGCTACCTCTCTCCCACTTGTTTCCCCCTGAACACGTACAGGCCAAACCAAAATATGTAACGGAAAACGATCGGATATACGATGAATAATATCACGAATAACAGCACCTGTTGGTGATGTGACAACGCCTATAATTCGAGGCATATAAGGCAAAGGTTTTTTCTTTGCTTCATCAAATAAGCCTTCTTCCACAAACTTTTTCTTACGATTTTCAAGAAGTGTCATCAAAGCACCAACCCCCGTTGGTTCAAGAGCCTCAATGACAATTTGATATTTCGATGATCCTGGATAAGTTGTAAGTTTACCAACAGCAACCACCTCCATCCCTTCTTCAGGAGGAAATTTGAGCTTTTCCATCACTCCACGCCAAATAACAGCTTCCAACCGTGCCTTATCATCTTTTAAAGCAAAATAAGCATGTCCCGAAGCATGAGTACCACGGTAACCTGATATCTCCCCACGCACCCGTACATAACCAAACTTTTCTTCAACAACACGCTTTAGAGCTCCTGCTATTTCGGAAACAGTAAATTCTGCCACATTTGTTATACCTGTTTTTTCACTAAACAAACTTACCATTTTTCAATTCTTTACGCCCGTTTCTGTGAATCTTTTTGAAACAACACAATCTTTAAAATTTTTATTTATAGCTTCATCAAAATACCCATAACACCGGCTAGAACAAGCTTATATTTTGAATTTCAAACCGATTATCCGAGTTATAAAAAAAGCTTGGAGCCGTTGTATGGGGATCTCCAAAGTTATTATTCCATCCGAAAGCCGTATCAATAGAAGTTAAAATATTCAATCTTAACATCCACACAAACACATCTTTCATAAGAATTCCTGAAATAAAATTCTCTACACAACATAGTAATCCATTCCCGATAAAATTCAACGTATTGCAAAGTGTTAAAGAGCTTTGCAATACATCAAATATATCATGATCATGTTTTTTATATTTTATAAACCTGATACCTTCTTATTTTTCAATTGCACTATAAAAAATACGTGGGGCACTATTCCAAACCCATTTTTTGACATCAGGTGTCATCGCTATTGTGTGATACGTCTGATAGATAAAAGCATAAGGTCCTTTCTGCATAAATTCACGTTGCAAATCAGCATACATTTGCGCCCGTTTTTTGGGATCTTTTTGAAACAACGCATCTTGAACCTTTTGATTCATAGTTTCGTCCAAATACCCATGGCACCAACTCGCATAGCCTGTATTTTTAGCCTCAAGCCGATTATCAGGATTGTAAATAAGGCGTGAAGCCATTGTATGAGGATCCGCAGAATCATTATTCCATCCGAAAAAAATCGTATCAAAAGTACGTGCAGATAGTTTTGAAAATAACTGCGTGCCCACAAAACGTTCAATTTTAAAACGTACCCCAACCTTTTTTGCATTGTCTTGAAGGGACTGAGCAATAGGCAAAGCAAAAGGATAAGGAGAAGTACCAGCAAAAATACTGGCCTCAAAACCATCCGGATAACCTGCCTCTGTTAAAAGTTCCTTTGCTTTTTGGAGATCAAGTTTAAAGGGTTGTCCTTCTTTTTCATCCAAAGCCCCAAGATTACCAAGAGGAATAAAACTTGCACGTGGAACACCAACATCTTTGAGAAGAGTCTTACCGAGTCCTTCATAGTCAATAAGATAGCGCATCGCTAAACGCACTTTTTCATTGGCAAAAATAGGATTTGTCACATTGAAACCCCATATGATCACGGATGGCTCTAACACTCTTTCAACTTTAATATCCGTTGTTGCTTGGAGATCTGCCAAATCCTCTGGCATTAGATTACGTGCAACATCGATATCGTGTTTTTGCAACAATAAACGTTGTGTTCCAGGCTCCGCGACATGGCGAATTAAAATCTTCTTCAATTTAGGCGCCTCACCCCAATAATTGGAGCTTGCACGCAATAAAATCCCTTCTCCAGGACGCCAACTCTCTAACTGATAAGGACCAACACAAGCAGAATGGCTTGCCAAATACCGGTTTCCCATATCACCATTTTTTTCGTGTTTCATGAGTGTCTCACGATCAAGCAAAGAAAGAGTACGACTAGTGGCAAAATGGCTAAGAATGAGCTCTGCAGGATAAGGTTTATCAAATTTCATCACCACTGTTTTGTCGTCCGGTGCTTGAAAAGCCTCATCAACATTCTGTTCTGTGATACCATATTCATTAAATGTCGCCGCAGTAGCCATCTTCAATTTAACAACCCGCTTCATGCTCCAAATTAGATCATTGGCATTCGCAGGACGACCATCATTGAACTTCAAACCATCACGCAAATGAAAAGTAATCACCGTACGCTGATCATCACTTGAAACATCCCAACTCTTCGCCAAAGAGGGAACAAGTTTAGCTGCATTATCTTTAGCTGGTTCAACTAAATTATCACAAACATTGACAAGAACTTCATTACCATAACGGTCATTAATTTGTGCGGGATCAAATGTACTTATTGAATCAAGATTCCAAGCCATCACAAGCGTATCGGCAGGTGTTTTTGCTGAAACTTGTTGCACCAAAATCCCCAGTGCAATAACAGCAGAAACAAAAGCACTGCTCCCTTTCAATATTTTTCCTTTCAAGTTCATAGACTTTTCCTTTTAAAATTTATTGTATAAGTTCTCCATGCAACAATAACGTGCAAGAAATAATAAGATTAGACTTAGAAAACATACCTCCTCGAAATAAAATTAAAAACTCAACAGAAAACGATCTGATATAAAACGAAGGTATTAGGCATAACAGCATCTGTTGGAGATATCACAGTGCTTACAATTTGGGACATATCAGGCAAAGTTTCCTTTTGCTTTATCAATCAGACCTTTTGCTTCAAATTTCTTTTTTGATTTTCTAAAAAGTGTCGCGAAAACACCACCTCCGGTTACTTCAAGAGCCTCAATAAAAATTTGATATTTTGATGATTTTGAATGAATTGTAATTTGCTGAAATTGATTATTTACCCTCCTTCTCAAGAGAAAATTTGAATTTTTGCATCACTCCCCATAAAATAATACCCTCCAATTGCGGAGTGTTATCTTTCAAAACAAAAGGAACCATAACATAGGCATCATAAAAAACTGATATTTCTCTTCACCTCCACACCAAAACTTTTCTTCAATATTGCAAAGTCTTTTCTCCTTTAGCAATGCTAAATGCCACAACATCTGTTGTACTAATTTTTTCAGCAAATGAATTGACCACTTTTCAATTCATGGGAGTTGAAATATTAAGTCTTAAACATCCAAGAAAACACATCTTTAATGAGAATGAAAGATCTCTTTTGAAATAGAAATCTTGAAAAGACACTCAGCAATATATCCTCTATTATTCACAATCTTCAACGTATTGCAAAGCATTTAAGAACTTTGCAATACGTCAAATATATCATGATCATGTTTTTTATATTTTATAAACCTGATACCTTCTTATTTTTCAATTGCACTATAAAAAATACGTGGGGCACTATTCCAAACCCATTTTTTGACATCAGGTGTCATCGCTACAGAAACATATGTCTGATAAATAAAAGCATAGGGTCCTTTCTGCATAAATTCACGTTGCAAATCAGCATACATTTGCACCCGTTTTTGGGGATCTTTTTCAAACAACGCATCCTTAACCTTTTGATTCATACTTTTATCAAAATACCCATGGCACCAACTAGCGTAGCCTGTATTTTTTGCCTCAAACCGATTATCAGGATTGTAAATAAGACGTGAAGCCATTGTATGGGGGTCCGCAGAGCCATTATTCCATCCGAAAAAAATCGTATCAAAACCACGCGCATAAAATTTTGAAAACAACTGCGTACCTACAAAACGTTCAATTTTAAAATGTACCCCAATCTTTTTTGCGTTGTCTTGGAGAGACTGAGCAATAGGCAAAGCAAAAGGATAAGGAGATGCCCCTGCAAAAATATTGGCCTCAAAACCATCCGGATAACCTGCCTCTGTTAAAAGTTCCTTTGCTTTTTGGAGATCAAGTTTAAAGGGTTGTCCTTCTTTTTCATCCAAAGCCCCAAGATTACCAAGAGGAATAAAACTTGCACGGGGAATACCAACATCTTTGAGAAGGGTCTTACTGAGTCCTTCATAATCAATAAGATAGCGCATCGCTAAACGCACTTTTTCCTTAGCAAAAATAGGGTTCGTCGTATTAAAACCCCATATAATCATGGAGGGCGCCAACACTTTTTCAACCTTAATATCCGTTGTTGCTTGGAGATCTGACAAATCCTCTGGCATCAGATTACGTGCAACATCGATATCGTATTTTTCCAATAATAAACGTTGCGTTCCAGGCTCCGCAACATGGCGAATTAAAATCTTCTTCAATTTAGGCGCTTCCCCCCAATAATTGGAGCTTGCACGCAATAAAAGAGCTTCTCCAGGACGCCAACTCTCTAACTGATAAGGACCAACACAAGCAGAATGACTTGCCAAATACCGGTTTCCCATATCGCCATCTTGTTCGTTTTTCATGAGTGTCTCACGATCCAGCAAGGCAGCAGTGCGATTAGTGGAAATATTGCTAAGAATGAGCTCTGCAGGATAAGGTTTATCAAATTTCATCACCACCGTTTTGTCGTCCGGTGCTTGAAAAGCCTCATCAACGTTTTGTTCTGTAATCCCATATTCATTAAATGTTGCCGCATTGGACAATTTCAATTTCACAACCCGCTTCATACCCCAAACAAGATCATTGGCATTGGCTAATCTACCATCGTTAAACTTTAAACCATCGCGCAAATGAAAAGTAATCACCGTACTCTGGTCATCACTTAAAACATCCCAACTCTTTGCCAAAGAAGGAACCATTTTAGCTGCATCATCTGTAGCAGAAACGACCAAATTATCACAAATATTGTTAACCACTTCAATTCCATAACGGTCATTGAGTTGTGCAGGGTCAAATGTACTTATTGGATCCAGATTCCAAGCCATTACAAGCGTATCGGTAGGTGTTTTTGCTGAAACTTGTTGCACAAACATCCCCATTGCAAGAACAGCAGAAACAAAAGAACAGCTCTTTTTCAATATTTTTCTTTTCACGTTCATAGACTTTTCCTTTTAACGTTTATTGTATAAATTCCCCATGCAGCAAAACGTGCTTAATAATTAAGTTTAGACGAACTATAGGCTCCTAAAGACCAAGCTTTAAAATCTTCAAGAACAAGCACCTCTTGCCAATGACTCCTCCTGCCTACACTTACAAGCCAAACAAAAACATACAAAGGAAAACACTCTGATATATTCTGATATATAATGAACGCTCACCAACAACAGAGCTTATCCACGATATCATAACGCCTACTATTGAAGACTATAAAACCAATATTTTTTCTCTATCTTGTTCAGCAAGCTTGTCTCTTATTTCTTCCGGCGTTTTGCATACCATCAAAGCACTAGCCCTTTCGGCTCAAGTACCTTAATAACAAAGAGCTTTCATAATAATTTGACGATTTGATAAAACAGGAAAATTCGTTAGTTTGCTAAGTGCAACGACTTTTATTCCTTCTTCAAAAGGAAATTTGATTGTTTTTCATCACTCCCCGTAAAATAACTCCCTCCCAATTGGCATCTCATCATCTTTCAAAGCAAAAGAAAATATGAACACCATAAAAAACTGATACCCCTTGTGTACCCCCCATAACAAAACTTTCTTTCAACATCGCAAAACCTTTGCACCTTTAGCACTACTAAATTCCGCGACATTTGTTACACTTAGTTTTTTATGTTACACTCAGCTTTTTAACAAATAAATTGACCACTTTTCAATTCAGAGAAATTGAAATATTCAATCTTAACATCCACACAAATACACCTCTAATGAGAATGAAAAATCTCTTTAAACGAATGTCTTGAAAAGACATTCAACAATATATCACGCATTATCTATGATCTTCGACGTATTGCAAAGCTTAAAAATTTATACAATACGCCGAATATATCAAGACGATGTCCTTTATCTATTGAACACCATTGAAGACACGCTTATTTTTCAATTTTACTATAAAAAATATGCGGTGCACTATTCCAAACCCACTTTTTGATATCCGGTGTCATCGCGACGACGCCATATTTCTGATAGATAAACGCATAAGGTCCTTTTTGCATAAGTTCACGTTGTAAATCAGCATATATTTGCGCCCGTTTTTGCGGATCTTT